>CAYNXM010000299.1:0-40672 GCA_964401105.1 uncultured Lyngbya sp.
ATAACCAATTTCTGTCGTATCTTGCATCCAAGCCGTCTCACCCGATGTGATCTTTGTGGTTGCGCCTGTGGCTTCTGCCACTTGTTTCACTTGCTCAATCACATCTTTGTTACCTTCGCGATCGCTAAGATGAACTTGAGAAACTGAAGCGGTATTGGGGGACATAATCCAAGGAGCCACCCCCATCTGAATCGAATCTGAAGCAATTTCTTCACCATTTTGACGAGCTGTTGCCGTTAATGTCACTAACCCTGTCCAATGACGATGAGCAAATTGTTTGGCTTCTACCCCTAAAATCATTTCATCACTAAATTTTAAAGGTTGCTCACCGGATAAATCCACAGCTTGCCAACCCTGAACAGTTTTTTGGAACAGATTAATATAAGGTTGAGCCTCTGCATCAATTGTCATGTAAATTTCTGCATCTTGATATTCAGGAGATAACTTAAAATGAACCGGTGCTAAATCTTCAGCATCATAATCACCATTCACTTTTTGATCTTTCCAGTCTGATAAATTATCGCGGTTATCATCATCATTATTAAACAAAATTAACGGCCCAGTCGCAACAGACCACTGTTGAGGACGAACTTCATCTGCTGCATTGACTTCTCCATCCCGGTTGCTATCTCCATACAACGCAAAACCGGAGTATTGAGGAGTGGCGATTGTCTGTGGGACTTGAGACGGGGATGGGGCTTGCAGAAACTGAGGCGGCTGAACTTCTGATTGGTTTGCGATGGCTCGTTCGTAGGTAGCGATCGCCAAATAACCTTGATATTCTATAATTTTATCGATAGCAGACTGACCCTGAAAAGTCTCTCCTGGAATTTGCCGCAAGATTTCAATAGCCTGTAACCAAAGCTGCTGGGCTTGTTCCCAGTCGCCATTTTCTCCCGCTTTAACCGCCTGCCTCCCTTGCTCGAGGGCAGAGCCCCAAAGTTCATTGGCAAGTTGTTCGATTTGAATGCGTGTTTGGATGATTTCCTGGGCTTCCAGTAACGCTTCGTAGTGTTGACGTTGTAGTTCGTATTCCCAAGCGGCGATGGATGAGTCAAACTTGGGTGGCCCCGATTTTTTGTCTAGTTCGGCAGAGATGCGATCGCGCAGTTGGTATAATTCTTCTAGAGATTGTGGCGATACCTGGGTCATTTCCAACGAGGGCGTAGCAGAAAAAAACGGTTTAGATTCATCCCTCTGTGCCTGAAGCCCATCTATTTGCTCCTGGGATGGTAAGGACTGAGCTAAGGCTGGAGGGGAAGGGACAAAAATGATACCCACTACCACTCCCACTGTATTAACCACTGCAACAGCCACATAGCGAATCCAATCCATCGGTTCTCCTCTAACATCGAGATTGATTGTAGCAAGCGAGTTTAGCTAGATCACACTAATCAAGAAAAATTGAGCGCGATCTATTCTCCTCGTTGCCTATTCTCCGTGATTTATTAGTTTACTTTGACGTACTCTAAGACTAAGCTAGCGCTATAGTTAAAGATTCTCGAAGGACATTAATCTTTACAGGCTGCGTCAAACAGACCCTAGACACTCGCTCAAAACTGAGTTTGTGCTTACTTTTCAAAGCAATATTTAAACTACCATTAGCATCAGCGTTAATCAAATGACCATCTTTTATTCTGTACAATCCGCGCTTGACTCGTCTTCCCGAAAACTTGGGTTTGACGGGATTATCGGCATTGTAAATCGGCATTTGATCGCGCTCAAGACTAGATGCAATGGAAGTATAGGATTCTTCCTGTTCAACATAGTTCAACCCGTATCGCTGGCAGAGGCTTTTCAGCTTGACACTCAGAGTAAAGATAGGAATTTGAACAAAGTTCTGATTATTGCGTTTACCCAATTTCGTTTTCTGTTTAAGAGTTGGGTTGTAGCCCACAATAATTGTTCCAATCTTTCTACTAAAACAGAAGTTGACAATATATCTAGCTGCTTTGTTCAGGTAGTCATTGACTTGGTTTTTGCGTCGATAAGACAACCAAGCTTCTTGTTTAGTCAGATGCTTGATTCCTTGTTTATCCTTATGAGAAACCAGTTGAGAGCGACGTTTGTTAAACCATTGGTTAACCGACTTCAAGAAACGCCCGTCAATCATAAACGATTCATTGGTAGAGCTAACCACTGTAGCCAGATTATTCAAGCCCAAGTCTATCGAAATCCCTTGTTCAGTACTGACATTGACTGGCCGATCATTAGATTCATAAACAAACGCAGCATCGATAAACTTCCCCTTTTGCTTGGGCAATATGCGAATTTCTTTAATCCTATATTCTCGCAAGTTGGGAGGAATAATAATGTAAATAGAACCTTGCTCTCTAGCATATTGGCGAGAAGTAGGTATCTTGAATCTCCAATTATATGCCGCAAAATCATGTCGGCTTCTAATTGGAATAATCAAAGGGAAAAATCCATCTTTAGGCAGGTATCTGGGAAGGTTAATCTTCTCCTGATAAATCCCGTCTTTTTTGAGACAGAGCAGTTGAAAAAATGCCTTAAAGCATCTATCGACGTATTTCAGCGTTTGTTGTCCGCAATCTGTAGCCAAGAGTTGATAATTTTCATTTCCCTTGCACAGATGATAATTAGCCTCATAGCTCAAATACTTATTTTCCTGAAAGAAATATTGGCGAACTGTGTAGAGTCCAACATTAAACAAGTTTTTAGACAAGTGGCACAAATTAGCCAAGTTATCCAATTCATGCTGATTCAGTTTGAGCCTGACTGTTTGAGTCAACAACATACCCTAGATTCGCTATATCATACTTATGATAGCGGAAACTTCTCAAGGAGTCAATTAACCCCTGACTCCAAATTCCCCGTACGACCAAGCTTTCAGCTATGGTCCCAGTACCCTTTGGAGGCTTAGATGGAATATGAGAAAGAATGCTACAGATTAATTTATCAGTCTCGTGAAGGGTGTTCTTTGAATCGTTCTAGGAGCGAGTTGTTTGATGGGGAGAATTATTGAAAAGATGAATAATCGCAGTAAAGCAGAATTAGCTGACATCCGTCCACTTCAAATTAATCAGTTAAAATGAATGAAGTGAGACAAATCAGATAGAAACTCAGACTTTCTAATCTGTTTATACAATCCTAGTGTCAGCTAATAAAATATCTGGCTCAATCTTCTGTTCAGACTCCGATCAAAAACTGTACGGATTTGACGCTGAGGGTGAGTATGTTAAAATAGAATCATTAATTCAAAACTAAAAATTGTTTGGCAGCCCAGAAGCAGAGTGAATGCATGACTAATAAAATTATAGCTGTTAACAAACCCAATAAACCTGAACCAGCGGCCGCACCCGAACCGACTGAGGTTAAAGAGGAAAATCTTTCAGCCCAAAGTAGCAAAAAACCCACTTTTCGTCCTAAACCACAAAAATTTTCTTCTAGTTCTTCTAGACCTTCTAGAACTCCTAAACCGAAACCCAAGAAGCTTCCAGAACTCACTGAAGCTAAAAATCCAGCCGGTGACGTTTTTAATCTAGGAGATAGAATTCAGGTCAGAGCGCCCTGGGGAATCTGGGCTGAGGCAGAAATTGATAAGTTTTATCAGGTAGGGTCAACTGATGTTGTGGCTCATTTTGTTCCTAAAACAGAACGCCAAGGTTGGAATTGGTTTGGAGGATGCATTAGTACGGATTTACTGAAGAAATTCTCAGCTAACTCGTAGTAATTCTTTGCAATCATCTGATTTATGACTTCAAAAAAAATCATTTTGTCAATAAGTCGGTTAAGTCAACTTTTGTAATTAAACCCGTTGATAATTACCGAACTATTTACAAAGCGAACCTGCCCTAATTCTTCAAAAAATCGGGGCAGGCTATATTATTATTAAAGGGGTTGATTCAACGGATTAACGAGTTGCACAGCCATTCGATATTTGCATAAAGTAGTCACGATATTGCCAATTCTTCGTCACTACAGCGCCCCTGGTTAATGGCATAGATAATATTAATATTGGGGTGTGTGACTGATACCAACCGTTAAAATGGGTTTAACAGAGCGGTTATGCACCCACTCCACTGATGGCTTCGACCGGATAACCTACGGCTTTCCATGCAGCTAAACCACCTGTGAGTTCAGAGACATTATTATATCCCGCTTCCCGAAGTTGGGCAGCCGCAGTGGCTGTTTCTTCGTTACTATCGCTATAAATATAAATATCACGATCGATATCTAATGTTTCAGGTGCGCGAGTCACTAATTCTTCTGAAGGCAAAGAAATAGCTCCTAAAATGTGAGATTGATTAAAATCGCTAATGGGACGAATATCAATAATAGTCAAAGCAGGTTCGCCCCAGTCTAAACGAGCTTTTAGATCATAAGCACGAGATTGAGGTTGCATGGGTGGAGGAGTAGGAATTAAGCTCATAATTTTTTAAGTTTGACTTCGACGTACACAATCATTATTGTTACTTATAGTGTAACGAAATATTTCAATAATTACAAAAAATTATTTCAAAATATTGACAAAGTTAGAAAGATCTATCTATAGAAATAGCCTTTGAGAAGGGTTACGAACCCAAAACAGTTCCAAATTCAGAGAATTTTTAGATTGCTCAGTTCATCTGATGATTGACAGCCGATAAAATTTACACAAACTTGATGTTGAAGGGTTGTATATTCCCGAACAGATCGGAGATAACAGAATAAGGAGATCCAATTCTCCCATGCGATCAATTCAACAGTCTGTAAAAACACCCAACCCATGACTAGCACCTTAACCACCGTTCCTTTCGTTGATCTCAGCCTACAACACCAACCGATTGAGTTACAAATCGAACAAGCAATTCACTCCGTACTCCAGCGAGGAGACTTTATCCTCGGCCAAGCCGTTACAGAATTTGAACAAGCCTTTGCCACTGCTTGCGGCGTTGAATATGGGGTAGGGGTTGCCTGCGGAACAGATGCCTTGGCTTTAGGAATGCAAGCCTGTGGTATTGGGACGGGGGATGAGGTTCTGGTGCCGGCTAACACCTTTATTGCTACTGTAATTGGGATTTTACGCACCGGGGCTAGACCCATTTTAGTAGACTGCGATCCTCGCACCGCTTTAATTGATCTAGAAGCAGCCGATAAAGCCGTCACCTCAAAAACCAAAGCCATTGTTCCGGTTCATTTATATGGCCAATTGGTTGACCCGACTGCATTATTAGCACTTGCGGCAAGCCATGACTTAATGATTTTTGAAGACGCTGCCCAAGCCCACCTCGCCAGTCGAGACGGTTATCGAGGGGGTTCAATTGGGACGGCAGCAGGCTTTAGCCTCTATCCTAGTAAAAACCTTGGGGGTTTCGGAGATGGGGGAATTTTAGTCACTAACCAAGCAGAGGTTGCAAGCCTGGTGCGAAACCTGCGAAATTATGGGGCACCCAAGAAATACGTTCACACTGAATTGGGGACTAATAGCCGCCTCGATACCCTGCAAGCCGCAGTACTCAACGTCAAACTGCCTCATCTAGAGAATTGGAATCGCGATCGCAATCAAACAGCCCAGCAATATGATACGCTGCTGTCACCTTTACAACAACAGGGTATCCTAACGATGGAAAACCAATCTGGGGAGGGTCATGTTTATCATCTGTATGTGATTCGTGTTACCTCAGATTGTCCTGTCAATCGAGATACCCTACAAACAAAACTGGGTGAATTAGGAGTCCAAGCTGGCATTCACTATCCCATTCCCTGTCATCTCCAACCGGCTTATCAATACCTGGGTTATCAACTGGGAGACTTTCCTCAAACTGAGGCCCTCAGTCAACAGATTTTGTCCTTACCCATGTTCCCCGGTATGACAAGCGATCAAATTCACCAAGTGGTTAACGGAGTTGCTTCAATCGTCGGGTTAAAATAACAAGATATGAACCCAGTCATTCGTTGTGAGTCATTGGCTTTGGTGTTTTCCCTGAGCAATAACCTCAAAAAAACACATATTTGTTTTGCCTTCTTCCCTGACAGCGAATGACAACAAAGCTGTTAACTATTAATCAATTTAATCAATCTTTATGGAAAGCCACCGGAGAATTCCAACCGCATTTCAACCCCAATCTCTAAATTTAGCAATTATTGGACTGATCATTTTATTGTATGCACCAGTTATTGTGCATTGGTATGATGGTTGGCTCAACAAAAATATTAGTATTGAACACGAATATTTTAGTCACGGCATTATTGGTTTACCCTTTGCGGCTTATATTGCTTGGACTCATCGCCATCCCTGGGCTGAACTTCCGAATCAAACCGATCCATTTGGGGGAATATTACTCGGTTTAGCCGGCGCATTATATCTAAGTGGTGTATCGGATTTAGTTAATTTGTCTTTTCCCTTAGTTTTAGCCGGACTTTGTTTGTGGTTTAAGGGAATGCCGGGATTTAAACTACAACAAATTCCTTTATTGTTCACTTTTCTGGCAACTCCAAACCATTTACCCTATTTAATTGAACCCCTAGCTTTACCCCTACAACAGTTTATTGCAACAGTTGCGGGGTTTATTTTATTGCAGTTTAATCTCGATGTCACAGTGGATCAAATTTATCTGTTTGTTAACGGACAAACCGTTGAAGTGGCTCCCCACTGTGCCGGATTAAAAATGCTATTTACCAGTTTGTACGTTGCCCTGATGCTGTTATATTGGACGGGTTTATTATCCTCTCGCAATAAAAGTATGATGGTGCTAGTGGGGGCAGTTGCATTGAGTGTAACCGCCAATATTATCCGCAATACCATGCTCAGCCTCTTTCATGGCACAGGGCAAGATGGGTTATTTTATTGGCTACATGATAGTTGGGGCGGGGATGTCTATTCAGCCGCGATGTTGGGTATGTTAGTAGTGCTGGTTAATTGGGTACAAGATTATTTTGTCGATGTTGCTGAACCCGAATCAAAAGAAAGTTAGAGAGGGAGTAAGTAGAGACGTTGCATGCAACGTCTCTACAGGATTAAAAATCCTTGACTAGAATCACTCATCCCACTCATAATTCATAATTCATAACTCACTACTCATTACTTCTGCAATAAACTAGATATGATTTTATGATGATTGCTAAACTTAAAATTCCCCGTCTATCGGCTCAAATCATAGCGCTAGTTTTCATGCTAGTGCTTTTAATTATTGGTGCAGTTCCCGGTTATTTAAAAGGAACATGGTCTTGGTCAGATTTACCGCCCGTTAAAACGATTTCACAACTGAAAACCATTCGAGAAGACGGCTTAAACTTATCCGAATGGAAAATCCTTGAGCATCAAACTCTTAAGCTTCGCGGTCATGATTGGCTGATACAAACGGTAGAAAAAGATAATCAAACAGCTATTTTACTCATCCTGACCCAAAATTATTATAAAGATCATCCCCAAGTGGAGTGGATGGATATAAACGGATTTCAAAGTTGGAAAACAGACGAACATCGTCGTGTCAATTTAGAGGTTGACTCCAGTCAGGTCAAAACTCGCTTTTTCCGCAGTTTGACACCCAATACGAATAATCTGTTAACCTGGTTGTGGTCATCTTGTTCGTCCGATCGACTCTGTACTCTCTACCAAAAGCAGCGCCTCCGCCAAACTTATGCTGTGATGCAGTGGTATGCTTGGCCAGAGGGAGGGTCTCCAGCACCAAGAGACTGGTTTTTTGTAGATCGGATCGCTCAATTATCCAACCGTCGCGCCCCTTGGGCTGCTGTTAATCTTTTAATTCCCATTGAACCTTTAGGTAATATAGAAACAGTAGAAGCCACTGCTCAATCTTTAGCCCACGATGTACAGGATGCATTAATGCAGGAAGCTTTAGTTTATAAATAGGGAATCGCAAAGCAGACAAAGGCAATCAGGGATAGTTGTCAGGTGCGTCACATCTATCAGCATGATTACAACATTAAGGACACTGAAGATTTGAGAGATTGTCTCTTTGTCTTCAAGCTGTCCAATCACTGAATCTCTAGTGCTTGGGTAAGCATCAGATCAGATCACCTTCATTTTCAGGGAAAATACTCATCCTCATGTGTCGTCAATTTATTGGCTTATTTTTAGTCAGCTTATATTCAACAGTGGGAAGTCTGCCCATCACATTACTGTTTTGGGGAATACTGACTCAGAAAAATACTCAGTCTGTGATAGCGCAGGAAATTCCTGAAAAATGCGCCTTTCCCACGGATTATATTAATCGACCCCTTGACACCTATCAACCCCCTGGACAGACTCCCCAGGTGCCAGAAATCTTACGGATGTTTCAACGTCCTGGTAACCCACCCGCCCGATCTGTAATTGAACCGGATATTGTTCCCGTTGACGTTTCGTTTTTTAGAGAAACCAGTCAAAGCCGGATTGCACGGTATCGCCTCGGCCCTGGCGATCGCCTATTTATCGATGTTTTAGTCAATGGTCAGCGTTCGATTGAGTTAAGTGTCCCTGATACCACCATCAGTCCAGAAGGAACCATTGCATTACCTTTATTGGGTGCATTACAAGTCGAAAATCTGTTTATCGCCAATGTAGAACAGCAAATCCGATCCCAACTGAATCAATATGTTAAAAATCCCGCTGTCAAAGTGTCCCTGATTAACCAGCGTCCGGTACAAGTCACCGTCACCGGACAAGTGGCACGACCGGGTTTTTATCCTTTGCAAGCCCCTCAACTGGTAGTGGCTTTGAGTTCGGCAGGGGGTACCACCGCTGATGCCAATTTACGGGTGGTGCAGTTACGGCGGACTTTGCCAAATGGGACAACAGTCGCCACAGAAGTGGATTTGTTAACCCCTTTACTGCAAGGGTTAACACCGCCCGATTTGCGCTTAGAAGACGATGACATTATTTTAGTTCCTGCTCAGGAAGTCTTAATCTCTCAAGGGCCAGAACGAGATATTATCGAAACCTACAGCTTAGCAGCCAATCCCACCCCAGTAGAAATTACCGTAGTGGGAGAAGTGTCTCAACCGGGATATTATGCTTTACCCGCAGGAACGGGTCGTGTCTCAACGGCTTTAATTGCGGCTGGCGGGTCAACCTTAACCGCTGACTTACGTCAGATTATTGTTTGTCGTCCCACCCTCGATGGCCGAGTCATTCAAGAAACGGTTGATTTATATACACCCCTGAAAGATGCCACAGCCATTCCGGATGTGTCTCTGGCTAATGGCGATTCTGTGATTGTACCCAAACTGAGTACAGCCGATTTAGCGCGTTATGATCGAGATTTAGTTGCCAAGTCTACTTTAGTCAGTCAACAGATTACAGTGCGAGTGTTGAGTAACGCCGCCGGGGCAATTGGTGCAGTTGCCTTACCCAACGGTAGCCGATTTGTGGATGTTCTCAGTAACGTTCCCTTGCAATTGGCAAAGTTAACTGAAATTACTTTAATTCGGTTTGATCCAGATTTAGGACGGGCGGTGACTTATAAACTGAATGGTCGAGAGGCCCTCGAAGGCGATCCGAAGAATAATCCACTCCTGCAAAATAACGATGTTGTTGTGATTGATCGCAATCTGGTGACTCAAGTTGCCTATGTTTTAAATACCTTTACTCAGCCGTTTCGGGATATTCTCGGATTCTTGCTATTTTTCCAACAAATTTCTGATGCGGCTGAAACGTTGTTTGAGCCAACGAATGAGCGAAATGGTAATAACAACAATAACAACAATAATAATAATTAATTTAATTTTTTTAGTCCTTTATTGTGTGAACTGAATTATGACTTTACCCATTGTTAAACGCTATCTGATTGCTTTTGATCATTATAAATTGGCTGGGTTTGCCACTTTTGTTTTAGCCCTGGGAGTTTCAGGTATTTTCGCTATGTTTTTAGAGCCTCCAGAAGCTCCTCCTTACAAAGCACGAGGAAGATTAACTTATCAAAATCCTCCGGTTCTGTTCTCGGAAACGAGCCAAAGTATTCGAGAACGAGGACAACAACTCACACCCAGTATGCTGGTTCAAAATCGGGTAGTCGAAGCGGTTCTGAGTGAAGTTAATGTGCCTCTAGAAGAGTTTAGAGATAACGTTAGCGTGAGTTTTGATGAAGAAAATCCGATTATTAATGTGTCTTATATCGATCCAAGTCGGGAGCGAGCCACAGAAGTGGTGTCTTTATTAATGGAAGAAATGGTTGAGCAAAGCCGCTTAATTAATTCAGACCATTTACTCAGTATTATTGAAACTTCTAAAGAACGATTGGGGCCTGCCGAAGCCGAGTTACGGGAAGCAGAACAAAAGTTAGAAGCTTATGATAAACGCGAAGGTGCTACATTACTGGCGGTTGAAAGTGGAGCGCTACCCACTGCAATTATCCAAAATGAACAAAGTCAAGAACAATTGGTGATTCAACTCGAAACAACTAAAGCTCAAATTAATAGCTTAGAAGCTCAATTGGGCATGAACACCCAACAAGCTTATGTTGCCCAAGCTTTAACAGCCGATCCGATTATTGCTCAATTACGGGCGCAACTGCATCAAATTGAAGCTCAACTGGAACTATTGCGGAAAGATTATAGAGATCAACATCCCACTGTTGCCGCATTAATTAAACAGCAACAAACCGCTGAACAACAATTACAAGAACGTGCTTCTGAGGTATTGGGCGGAGATGGAATTGCGGCCCCATTAAGAGATGCCGGATCAATTCGTGTCGATTCATCTCTAGACCCGGCGCGGTTACAATTGTCTCAAAATTTAATGGTGCTGAAAACCCAACGAGAAGCCCTTGAACAACAATTAGTTAATACTCGAGAAATAGGAGAAAAAATACGACGAGAATATGCTTCAATTCCCAACAAACAATTAGAAAAACAACGCTTAGCACAGCAAGTTATCTATAAAAAGACATTATATGATAAGATTCAAGCCCAACTGATTGATGCTCAAGCCGCAGAATCTGAAACGGTGAGTAGTTTACGAGTGGCGCAAGGGGCTTATGCTGCCGATGTCGAGGTCCCAGAAGCGTTGAGTATGGCACTCATTTTAGCAGGTGGGGGCTTAGCAGGTGTATTCGGGGGAGCAGTGCTAATCTTTGTCCTTGGCTTGCTCAGTGGTAAGTTCTATACTTGGGAAGAAATTCGCTCGGCATTTCAAGAGCGAGAAGTCCCGGTTTTGGGGGTTTTACCCAGTCTGTTTCTGTCTGAAGAAACTTCAGAACAATTACCATTATTGCTGAAACCTCATTCGCCTTATTTAGATTATTATGAAAAGGTTCGCAGTAATTTACGACGAGTTGGCGAAGTCTCCCCTCGGGTGATATTATTAACCAGTGCAGGTGATCGAGAAGGAAAAACCTTGAGTGCGTATAACCTCGCCATCGCCACAGCCCGGGCAGGAAAGCGGACGTTACTGATTGAAGCAGATTTGCGAAGTCCGACAAAAATTGAAGCCTTAAGATTAGCGCCCGATCCTTATGCAGCAACAGAACCATTACAGTATTATAGTGATTTAAATGACTGTATTCGCATGGTTCCAGATGTAGAAAATCTGTATGTGATTCCTAGTCCCGGGCCAATTCGTCAAGGCTCAACAGTGTTAGAATCGAGTGAAATTCAACGCTTATTAAAAGAGGTACGTCATCGTTTTGATTTGGTGGTTATTGATGCGCCTTCTTTAAGTTCAAGTAACGATGCTTTGACCCTCGAACCCCATACCGATGGCATGGTAATGGTAGCCCGTCCAACTTATACATTATCGGGTTTAATGGGAGAATTAACCGATCAGTTGACAGAAGTTGATGAAGAAGAAGACAATAACAAATACCGTCCCCGTTTATTAGGGGCAATTATTAATGGTGCAGACATCGCAGTTGAAGCCTCGGATGAACTCATTGAGGAGATTCAACCCTTCTCTGAAACTCCTCTGCAACCCACTTTAACTTCAGACTCTCGTCATGCACCTCGACTGCCTTCTGAAATTCGTCGCTAACAGGCAGACACCGGAGACAACGGAGACAGAATAAGGCAATGGTGAAGGGGGTGAGGTGTTTGGGGATAAATCTAAACCTACACCTTATTCCCGACAAATAACGAATGACTCACCCTGTAAATTCAATTTGGTTATCTCCCCCAGATGAATTAAAGTTATCCTCTGGTCAAGTCGATATATGGCAAGCCGATTTAAATTTAAACGATCAACAATTGGCGCAATTTCAGTTTACATTATCTGAGGATGAACAACAGCGGGCGCAACGATTTCGATTTGAACGAGATCGACATCAATATATTGCAGCACGGGGTATTTTGCGATCGCTCTTAGGCAGATATCTTAACACACATCCGGCTCAATTAAAATTTCAATATAGTGAGAAAGGAAAGCCTGGTTTATCAACTCCTGATTTAACCCCAACCATTCAGTTTAATATTTCTCATTCTCATTTTAAAGCACTCTATGCTATTGCTGTCAACCGTCGAGTTGGAATAGATTTAGAATATATTCGTAGCCTCGAAGCTTTATCTTTAGCCCAGCGTTTTTTTAGTCAAAGAGAATTAACACAACTCGCGACCACTGCACCCCAACAACAACAGCAAGTCTTCTTTCAGCTTTGGACAGGAAAAGAAGCTTATCTCAAAGCAACAGGAGAAGGATTACTCGGTTTAGAAAAAATTGAGATTACTCCCGAAGATATGCAGTTATTTAGCACCAATAATCCTTCTGAACCGCTCTCTAACTGGACACTTTTTTCAATTAAGAATATTCCCAATTATGCAGCAGCCATTGCAGTTGAAGGAGAAAACATAGAATTATATTATTGGCAATGGCAACCGATTATTTAATTGATTTAAAAAGGTAAACCACCCGGAATAGGAGGGCTAGGAACAGAAGGAGTTGGGACAATAGGTGTGGGAATTCCGTTTGCCGAACACCTGAAGCCTACCGGAAATAAGCGAGAACAAGTTGATTGTAATAGCCCCGCTGGCGTAATTGGAATATCGAAACCTGAAAATAAACTTCCCCCTAAAATAGCCGCGAATTCTGCTGAGGTAATTTGTTCAATTTCTCCTAAAATTCCCGGAAGAATGGCAATTTTTTGACCCTCAATTAAAATAATAGGTTCTGCCACTTCATCCGCTGGTATAATTTGTACCGCCCCTTCTAAAACCTTTATATTTCCAGTACCATCTGAATTAGTTTCCAGGATATAAAGTGTTCCTTGGACTCCCACAGAAAATCCACCTATACACCCATTTGCTGGCCCGCTGACGAGGACTTGACCCTGCTGCACCTCTACACATTGACCGACAATGACCTGAGAATGAGTCGCAATTCTTCCGGCTGCACCATTATTAAATTCTAAACCGGCCCGAGATTGTTTTGTTTTTACAAATTGTCCTAAATTAGCAGTATCTTCAACTTCTGCGGGTTGTTGTTGAATATAAACTTCTTTGCCATCAATGATTTCTATCACTGTAGCTTGATTAATTTGAGCGGATGTCAGTTGTGGCAATAGTCCCAAACTAATAACTGTTGAGAGACTACTTAAAAAAGCAATTTTTAGGTTTCCACACAACTGTTTTTTTAAATTAGAATAGAGTTGAATCATATTTTTCATAAATGCTGATTAAATCACAACTTTTAGGTTAAAAAGACGATTAAATCTATTTAAAATTTAATTAAAATGAATCGATGCTCTCAAATAATGTTACCCATCACCCTACTCGGGAGTGTTTGGATTTTTGGATCTTCTATAACTGTCATAGCACAACCTCAGCCCAGCTTCAATACCGCTGAGAGAATCGCTATTTCTAATTCTGAGACAGCACAGCAAGCATTACAAGCGGCGATGATACTGTATCAAGAAGGAACTGCAACAGCCTTAAATCAAGCCGTACAACAGTTAGAAACTGCATTAAGTTTAAGCCAAGAACAAGAGAATGTCACCCAAACCGCAACTCTACTACAATGGCTGAGTTTAATTCAAATCGATTTAGGGAATTATCAAACTGCTTTAAATTATGCAAATCAACTACTGAAGTTACTGCCGGAATTAGACCAACGGGAATATTGGGAAGCACCTATTTTAGAACTTTCGGCTCAAGTTTATATTAAACAAGGACAGTATCAACAAGCTTTAAATGCTTATGAAGCCGCTCAGATTATCCGTGAACAGATTGGAAATAAAGCGAATGAAGCCTCACTTTTAAATAGTTTGGGTTTAGTTTATCATCAGTTAGGAGATTTTGAACAAGCTCAGTCTTATTATGATACTGCATTATCTTTAATTAAAGAATCGGAAAATAGAGCCGATAATTCCATTAAAGCACTGCTTCATAATAATTTAGGCTTAGTTGCAGGTCAGCAGGAAGATTTTGAGCAAGCTATTATAAATTATAATCAAGCCATGAGTGCTTGGGAACAACTTCCTGAAAGTTATTTACCCAGAAAACAAGGCACAGTGGGTAGTCTGAATAATCGAGGGTTTGCTTATGCTGAATTACAACAATTTGAATCGGCATTAACTGACTATCAAAAGGCTTTAGCCTTAACAGAAGAGATTGGCGATCGCACTAAACAAGCCAGTGCTTTAAATAATATTGGTTTTCTGTTTTTAAAGCAAAATGAACTTGACAAAGCTGAAGAATTTTGTAATCAAGCCTTACAAATTCGTCGAGAAATTCTAGATCGGGTAAAAGAGCCTTTAAGTCTTTATTGTTTAGCAAAAATTCAGCAGCAACGGGGGCAACTCCTAGAGGCTATTCAAATTATTGAAACTGCCATTCAACAAATAGAAGAAATTCGGATTAGTGTAAGAAGTCAGGATTTAAGGGCTTCCTTTTTTGCCACTCAACAGGATTATTATCAGCTTTATATTGATTTATTAATGCAACTGGATCGACAGCAACCCAATCAAGGTTACGATGGCAAAGCATTGCAAGCCAGTGAACAAGCAAAAGCTCGTTCTTTATTAGAAATATTATCGAATGCAGAAGGTGATATTACTACAGGAATTCAGCCCGATTTATTCCAACAAAAACAACAATTGCAACAACAATTAATTGCTGTGGAAGAACGGCGAGTTAAGGTGTTAAGTCAGGAACATACAGAAATACAAAAGCAGGCAATTGAAAGGTCGATTAAAACCTTATTACAACGTTACCGTCAACTTCAAGCTAAAATTCAATTAAATAGTCCAAATTATGCCAGTTTAACTCAACCTCAACCGTTAACACTGACTGAAATTCAACAGCAAGTATTAGATGAAGATACAGTTCTTTTAGAATATGCACTGGGAGAAGAAAAAAGTTATCTTTGGATTGTTACTCCTGACTCTATTGAAAGTCATATACTCCCTAACCAAAAAACAATTACAGAAGCTGTTGAAGCATTCCGTACAGCTTTTCTATTACCTCATCAACGGATTCGCCGGAAACTGACAGAAGATGCCGGTAATGCAATCAGTCAGATGATTTTACCGAATTTAGAACAATATAAAAATAAGAGACTTTTAATCATTGCAGATGGTGCTTTACAGTATATTCCTTTTACTGCATTGCCTGTGAAACAGGAATTAATTCTCAATCAAAGTACAGTTCCATTAATTGTGAAACATGAAATTGTAACAGCGCCTTCTGCATCCGTATTAAGTATTTTAAGACAAAAAGAAACACCTCAAAATATCCCTAATAAAACCTTAGCAGTTATAGCCGACCCAGTATTTGGTTATAATGATGAAAGAGTTCAAGTTAATCCTTCAAATTCTACAACTCCTTTAACTCCCGAGTTAGAAAAGTCAGCAAGAGAATCGGGTGTTTTATTTAGTCGTCTACCATTTACACAGCAAGAAGCCGAACAGATTTTAGCCTTATTACCCGCTTCAGAAACAACTCAACAGTTTGGCTTTTCAGCCCGTCGAGAATCAATTACTAATTCTGAGTTAAATCAATATCGTATTCTTCATTTTGCCACTCATGGTTTGCTAAATAGTCAAACACCAGAACTTTCAGGTTTAGTGCTTTCTTTAGTTGATGAAACAGGTAAACCTCTGAATGGTTTTCTACGACTCTATGAAATTTTTAATTTAAAACTATCCTCTGAATTAGGAGTTTTAAGTGCTTGTGAAACTGGATTAGGTAAACAGGTGAAAGGAGAAGGATTAGTGGGTTTAACACGAGGATTTATGTATGCAGGAGTACCTCGAGTTGTTGTTAGTCTTTGGAGTGTTGATGACCAAGCCACTGCTGAATTAATGGTAAAGTTTTATCGTCGAATGCTGAATCCTAATTCTCCTTTATCTCCCAGTCAAGCCTTACGACTGGCTCAGATTGAAATGTGGGAGCAAAATAAATGGAAATCCCCTTATTTTTGGGCTGCATTTACACTCCAAGGAGAATGGCGATCGCCCAATAATTTACTAACTAAAACTCCTTAAAACTAAAGTTTAAATGGTGGTAATTCCCACTCTTGTGGCTCGAATTCTAATAATGAATTTAACACTTGATCTGCTTCAAAATAAAGCTGTTTATCCATATCCGGAGCAGGAACAGCAACCACAGACATTTGAGCGGCTCGTGCAGCAGCGACCCCCGCTAATGAGTCTTCAAAGACTAAACATTGTTCTGGTTTTGCGCCTAATTTATCAGCAGCAATCAGAAAAATATCTGGCGCAGGTTTTCCTTGTTTAATCTCGGGATTATCTCCTTGAATAATATACTGAAAAATTGAGAACCAATCTTGATGAGGTGCGGTTTTTGCGGCAAATGGGCGACTACTAGAACTGGTTGCAATCGCTTGAGGAATTTGATGCGCTGCAAAATGTTTTGTTAGGCGGACAGCGCCTTCTAAGGGAAGAACATTAGGATAATATTGATAAATAATGGCATCTTTTTCTTGTAAGTATGTCTCAACTGTTATGGGTAATTTTAAGGTTTCAACAATTAGTTTTGCTGAATCTTTTGATTTACGTCCACAGAGTTGAAACTTTAGTTCAGGATTAATCGTTTTGCCATAACGATTGGCAACCATTTGATTGACTTTAGCATGAAGGGTTTCTGTATCTAACAGTAGACCATCTAAGTCATAAATAATATGAGTAATTTTTGGCATTATCTTATAAAAATTGCAGGTCAACAGAACTATACAAAATAAATTGTAGATTAGTCAGATTATTAGGCTATCACTGACCGAAATTATAATTCTATCACAATTAAAGATTTAAATCCTATTGCTATATCAACGATTAATAGATTAAAGGATAAAAATAGAGTAATTGGTATATGATAATAAAGTTAGGATTAATATTCATCATTTGAGCTTTCTTTGATATGAACAGAATTCTCAACCTAACCGCCATTTTAATTTCAGTTGGGTTAATTACGACAACTCATCCAGTATTTTCTCAAGAGACTCATCGGTTTCGCCCAGCAGATAATAATTCTAGTCGTAGTAGACAACAAGGCGGCAGCAGAAATGCTAGTATTTTCGTACCTCAACAACCCCCTGTCACAGCTATAACTCCTGAACAAGGCGGTGTAACCATTAAGGAATATCCTAGCTTCTTTGTGTTTGTTCCTCAAGCCGTAGAGACAACAGAGAACTTATCTGCTGAGTTTGCTATTACAAATGAACAAGATAATGTTATTTATGAAACCATTACTCAGTTACCCCAGCAAGCAAGTATTATTCAAATTGACTTACCACAAACTGAAGCGTCAACAGGGTTAAAAGTTAATCAAACCTATCAGTGGTATTTTGCGGTTCGTTCCGGTTTAGAAACAGTTGAGACCGTCTTGGGCGCAATTCAGCGCGTTGAACCCACTTCAGAATTACTTCAAGTTTCAGAAAACACCACTATGCAGCAACGTTTAGAACTCTATCAACAACAAGGAATTTGGTATGAAACTCTCTCAACTTTAGCTGAAATCCTTGAAGCTGAACCGAATAAATTAGAATTGATTAGTCAATGGCAAAAGTTACTAAAGTCTGTTGGTTTAGAGAAGATTATCAAATTTCCCTTTGCTGCAAATTTATCGAATTCATCCCAATCTTCTGAATCGAAAAAACCAGATTCATCTACTCGATTTAGACCCGCAGATAATAGTTCTCCCCCGCAAAATGTGACCCCTGCACGCCCTGCACCGCGATAAAGTATGTTTTTTTACATTATAAAATTATCTATAATTACAGGATTAATCGGGTTTATCTCTATCATTAATGATCGACCAATATATTGTTTTATTTTTCCTGCAATAGCGGAAACGAATGCTAAAACTGTATCTACTGAAACAAAGGCTAATCAATTACTACAAACAGGAAATCAACAGTTTCAAAAAAGTCAATTTAAGGCAGCTTTGCAAACTTATCAATCTGCACTTGAGTTATTTCAAGAATTGAATAATGAAATAGGAAAGGCTGAAGCATTACTTAGTATTGGTATGACTTATCGAATGCTGAGTCAACATTCTGAAGCAACAGAATTTGTCGATCAAGCTTTAAATATAGCTAAAGAATTAAATGATAAAGAATTAATTGCACGCTGTTTAACTGAAAAAGGAGTTATTTCTTATTTTATTAGTCAATATTCTAATGCTTTAGAACTCTATCAACAAGCAATTCAACTCAGTCAGGAAATTAAGAATCCAGAAATAGAGGGAACTGCACTTAATTATAGGGGAATGATTTACCGCAATCAAGGTAAACTCGATCAAGCTTTACTCTCGTTTCAAAAAGCCTTAGAAACTATCCCAGAAATTGATATCAATCCGATTAGAGTTTATATCTTAAATAATATTGCAACTATTTATGAAATGAGAGGAGATTATCCTCAATCATTAGAATTGAGTCAAAAAGCATTATTAATCAATCGAGACTTTGAAAATCGCTATTATGAGTCTTTAATCCTAATAAATTTAGGTATAATCTATAGCGACTTAGGAGAGTATTCCCAAGCAGAATCATTTTATCAGCAAGCAATTTTTATTCTACAGGATATTGGTAATCAATTGGGTGAAGAACGTAGTTTAGGCAATCTTGCTGGAGTGTATGCTGATCGAGGTGAATATTCTCAAGCGTTAGACTATTATCAACAAGCTTTAGATATTAGTCAAACAATTGGCGATCGCTTTGGTGAAGGAAGTATTTTAGGTAATATGGGTTCAATTTATCAAACTTTAGGAGAATATTCCCAAGCTAGAGATTATTATCAACAAGCTTTAGAAATTAGTCAATATATTGGAGATCAATCAGGAGAAGCTTATGCTTTTATGAATTTCGGTGCAGTTTCTGCGGCGGTCGGTCAGTATACAGAATCCCTAAATTATTATCAACAAGCACTAGATATTCGTCAACAAATTGGAGATCAGGCAGGTGTAGGACATACTCTTAATAGTATTGGCGTAGTTTACTATAATTTCGGTCAATATTCTGAAGCTATTGAATATTATCAGCAGGCATTAGAGATTCGTCAAACTATTGGAAATAAAGCAGGAGTTGCACAAAGTTTTAATAATATTGGGTTGATTTATGAACTACAAGAACAATATAATCAAGCATTAGAATATTATCAAAAAGCTTTAACTATTCGTCAATATATTGGAGACAAAGCTGGGGAAGGCAGTACTCTGAATAATATTGCTTTTATTTACAATATTCGACAGCAATATAATCAAGCAATTGAATACTATCAACAGGCTTTAGCAATTCGTCAGGAAATAGGCGATCGCTTTGGAGAAGCAACAACGTTTAATAATTTAGGATTGGCTTATGATAATTTAGGAGATGAAACTCAAGCATTAATTGCTTATCAACAAGCTTTAGCAATCTTTCAAGAAATTGGTAACCCAGAGGGAGAACGTTCAACCCTCAGTAGTATAGGGTTTGTTTTAGAACAACAGAATAAATCTGAATTAGCAATTATTTTTTATAAGAAATCGGTTAATATCACTGAAGCAATTCGCCAGAATATTCAAAGATTATCGAGTAGTCAGCAGCAATCTTATACAGAAACTGTTGTTGATACCTATCGCCGTTTAGCTGATTTACTTTTACAGCAAAATCGAGTATCAGAAGCACAGCAAGTACTTGATTTATTAAAAGTTCAAGAATTAGATGATTATTTAAATAATGTTCGGGGCAATCAACAAACCTCTCAGGGGATTGAGTTACTGCCTCAAGAACAGCAAGCGTATGATGATTTAATTTCTATTCAAAATCAAGCGGTTGAATTGGGTAAAGAGTTAGTTGAATTGCGGAATATTAAACCGGAAGAACGTTCTTTAGAACAACAACAAAGAATTATTGAGATTGAGACAACACAGCAGCAGGTTCGTCAAGCATTTAATGCATTTATTAATAGTCCTGAGACACAGGCAAAGTTACAGCAACTCTCTCAAACGACAGGCGGTCAAAATCTGACGTTACCCAATTTAAATCTTTTACAACGGCAGCTTCGACAAATTCAGCCAACCGCCGTTTTGTTATATCCACTAATTCTTGAAGATCGAATCGAACTGATTTTAGTCACCCCCTTTTCACCGCCAATTAATCGTTCAGTGTCACTCAATCCGGAAGAATTCAGAACAGCAATATTGAATTTTAGGTTTAACATTACTAATGCAGCAAAACCTATTTCAGTGAGTCAAAAATCAGCTCAAAAACTCTATAATATTTTAATTAAGCCGATTGAAAATGATCTGATTCAAGCTAATGCAAAAACCATTATCTATGCACCTGATGGCATCTTACGCTATATCCCAATTGCGGCATTACATGATGGTAATCAATGGTTAATAGAGAAATTTAATATCAATAATATTACGGCCGCTTCTCTGACGAATTTAACAACACCTGTCTTAAATGAAAAGAGAGTTCTAGCTGCGGCATTTACAACCGGAAATTATCAATTTGAATCAGGAAATCGACTCTTCTCTTTTGATGGCTTAACTTATGCCGGGATAGAAGTTGAAAATATCGCGGCTCAAATTCCGGGAACAACAAAACTTTTAGATCAAGAATTTAATCGAGATTCAACCCTACCATTACTCAACGATCATAGTATTATTCATTTTGCTACTCATGCCGCATTTGTTGCCGGTCAACCGGAATATTCTTTTATTTTACTTGGAGATGGCGACCGCATTACTTTAAGGGAAATTGAAACTTTAAATTTACCGGATGTTGCATTAGTGATTTTGAGTGCTTGTCAAACGGCTGTGGGAGGACAAGTGGGAGATGGAGGAGAGATTTTAGGGTTAGGTTATCAAATGCAACAAGCGGGTGTTTTAGCAACCATTGCATCACTTTGGATTGTAGACGATAAGGGGACTCAAGTATTAATGAATGAATTTTATGATGCTTTACTGTCTGAGGATGAAACTCTAATTGAATCTTTGAGACAGGCTCAAATTCAACTGATTCAAAATGCGTCAAATCATTCAGAGGAAGATCTGAGTCATCCTTATTATTGGGCAGCTTTTATTTTAATTGGTAATGGATTATTTAACTTCTCGAATTGAAGCGATAGAAATATAATTCTATCTTGAGAGTGGTGAAGCCAGATAAAAAAAGGTGCTAAAATCGCAATTCTGACCCAAGCTAAAAAATTAAATGATGACGTGGATTTCTCTGGGAGTAATTGTATTAATTGCCTTTTATGTGGCTTGTAACTTAGGTGCAAATGATGTTGCCAACTCCATGGGAACCTCTGTGGGTTCCAAGGCCATCACCCTAAAACAGGCGATTATCATTGCCGGCATTTTAGAGTTTACTGGCGCGATTTTATTTGGGGAACGAGTCTCAAGAACCTTAGCAACAAAAGTCACCAATACTGAGACATTGGCAGGTGCGCCTCAAACCTATTTAATCGGGATGGTGGCGGTGTTGTTAGCGGTGGGGATTTGGCTGCAACTGGCGACCCGTTGGGGTTTACCTGTGGCTTCTTCCCATGCGACAGTCGGGGCAATTGCCGGGTTCAGTACCGTGGCAGCCGGAATTCAAGCAGTGGATTGGCCCACAATCGGCATCATTTCAAGCAGTTGGCTGATTACACCCGTGATGAGCGCCGCGATCGCAGCCACCCTTTATAGTATGGTTAAATTTGGGATTTTAACTCATCATAACCCGCTACAACAATTGCAAGAATGGATTCCATGGTTGAGTAGTGCGTTGCTGGGAGTATTTGGTGTATTAGTATTGCCGCGACTGAGTCAACCCATCGCTGTGTTTGTTGAGCAACACTGGCATTTAAAATTACCAGCCCATGACTTTTCAATTTTAATCGGTGGAATTGCCATTGCCGGTCTCAGCAGTATCAGTTGGCGGCAATTAGCCAGACAAAAACAAGTCTCTCAGGAGTCACGACTACAAAACCCCGTTGAACAACAATTAGCTAAATTCCAAGTGTTAAGCGCCTGTTTCGTGGCGTTCGCTCATGGTTCTAATGATGTCGGTAATACCATCGCCCCTGTGGCTGCGATTTTTTATATTCGTCAGACTGGCACAGTGCCCTTAGGAGAATTTGATATTCCTACTTGGATTTTAGTTCTAGGAGGAGCTGGAATTGTTACCGGTTTAGCCATTTGGGGTAAAAATGTGATTACGACCGTGGGTGAAAATATCTTATCTTTAGCCCCCAGTAGTGGATTTTGTGCAGAACTCGCCACCGCTACCACGGTACTCGTGGCATCTAAACTCGGTTTACCCGTCTCAACCTCCCATGCATTGGTAGGGGGTGTGGTTGGCATTGGACTGGTTCAAGGCTTCAAATCTATAGACTTTAGCACCGTGCGTTCCATTGGCTTAGCTTGGCTAGTAACTGTACCCGCCGCCACCTTACTCGCCGCTGGACTCTTCTTATTCCTTCAGATTGCCATAGGATAAGATAACTCTCAAGTTAAACTCTTAGTTTCAGCACAGAAAAACATGAGTCCAGTGGCAAGCGTTACCAAACCCAGAAAAAACTCCGCTTTCAAACAGCTCATGTCCATTCACTGGTGGATGTTCTATTGCTACATTATCCTGTTTATGGGCGGAGCTTTAATGGCACGTCTACCCAGAGATGTTTGGGGACGCAATTCTCTGTATGATTTTCATAAAACCATAGGCGTGCTAGCCATGAGTTTATTAACCTGGCGGATTTTAACACTGTTGCGGGTGTGGTGGAAAAAATATACCAAGCGTTTACCCCGATATAGCCCTGAGTGGATACGAAAATTTGCTCTCCATACCACACTTTATCTATTCATGTGGGCTGTTCCGGTCAGTGGCTTTTTCTTTTCTAATTCTTTTAAAAGCAATAATGTGCGCTTTGTGACTACTCCTACATCAAATCTGCATATTATGATGTAGGCTTCTCAGATTTACAAATGAGACTTGCTGCTCCTCGATATCTTGTACCGATTTCCCACAGCCATTCAGCGGCAGTCCAACCGCCATTAATGCACGATTCAAAATATTGATACCACTGTTCCAATCCCGGTCGATTTTGACTTGACAACTGGGACAGTTATGAACTCTCTGGCTCAAATCTTTCTCAACCCTTGAACCGCAGTTGAAACACTCAATACTTGTACCCCGTGGGTTAACTTTCTGGACTAACAAGCCGCGTTTGAGCGCTACTGCTTGCAAGATTTCCAAGAAAGACCCCCACGCTGCATCGTGTATTGATTTTGCTAGCTTAGTTCTAGCTAGCCCCTTGATGTTTAAATCTTCGTGACCAATCAGGTCATACTTGCTGCACAACCAGTGTGCTACTTGATATTGAAATTCCTTACGGCAACGAGTCAAATGCAGGTGAAGTAGTGCAACTTTCTGTTTGGCTTTCTGCCAATTGTTAGACCCCTTGACCCGCCCTTGCAACACCCGCTGTACCTTAGCAAGTTTCTCAATAGCCTTTCGGTAGTACTGGGGGATAGGGATTGCTTCACCATCAGACGTGGTGAGAAACTTTTCCAGCCCCACGTCAATGCCCACAGCAGTCTTCACTGATTCCACAGGCAAAACTGACGGAACCGTTTCATCCTTCATAGAGATGCAACAATACCAGCCGTCTGCTTTTTTGATGATAGTGCATTGTTTCAGGGTGAAACCGACAAGCATTGGTCTGTGCATCACTACAGGTATTTCACCAATTCGACTCAGTTTCAGTACCCCATCTTTTAGATGCGCTCCTGCTTTGGCGTTGTTGACCCGTGGAAAAACAAATGATCGCAGACCTCCAGATTTTTTAAACCTGGGTCTACCGCCACGCTTACCGCTAGCATCAGGTTTACGCCACCGAACGAACGCTTTGTTTAGTCGCTGTAGGTTAACCTGCTGAGTCTCAGCATAAATTTGTTTGTACTCAGGGAATAATCGCTTAGTTTGCTTGAGTGCTGCTTGTTGAGTGTAGTAGTTGACTGGTTCTGGAATTTCCCCTATTGTTTCCTTGATCAAGCTACAACGGTCAATCTGGCAACGGGTTCGATTCAACCAGTCCAGACGCTGAGCGAGTGCATAGTTCCAGTGACGACGCAACAGTTCTAGCCATCTATCCATAATGGCTACTTGCTCTTGGTTGGGCTTGATTCTGTAACAATAGGTGAGTAGCATTGTTCTATTGTAGCACTCATCGTTAACCAATGAAAGGCAACTATACAAGACAGAATAGGTCTGTTTATCGGCTTACTGTGCATATTGTCTTAGTCACAAAGTACAGGTACAAAACCATTACAGATGAGATACTAACTAGACTTAATCAAGTCTGTGGTGATACCTGTGTGAAATGGGAATGCAACCTGATTGAATTCAATGGGGAAGTTGACCATATTCACCTGCTGATTGATTTGAACCCAAGAGTTGCCCCAGTCAAACTAATTGCCAATATCAAAACCGTTACCAGTCGCCTGATTCGTCAGGAATTTTCTGAACATCTGAAACCGTTTTATGGTGACAAACGGGTTTTCTGGACTGGTTCGTATTTCGCAGCTTCATGCGGTGGTGTGACAATAGAGCAGTTGAAAAGTTACGTGCAAAGCCAACAAACCCCGTCCGGCAATTCCCCTCCCGCTAACCCTTCAGGTATAACGGGAGACCCCTTGCCGGGTTAAGTTGGGAATCACTTTGCCGGATTTGTTTCCTCAAAATAGTGCTCGGGTTGAAGTGGGTAGAAATGTTCATTTCTGGCTAGCTTATACCTTCGCAGCATTTATTATCTTACACGGGATTGAGCAACGAAAAGTGGTTCGGGGATTTTGGCGACGAATCACAAAACCCAAGAGTCCATCTTGAACTTAATCGCCTTGTAGGCTTTGTTCACCCTTCAAGCTTTCTACAACAGGGCAAATAGCTGAGAGATTGAGTTGACATCCTCTCCCGTTGAATTAAGAATTGTATTGGGAGCCTCTAACAGAGAAGGTAGCAAATGCTGATTCTGGCTAAATTTAACAATAAATAGACTATCCTAACAGTTAAAAAACTAAGCTATGTTTAGTTTAGACTGTTTGGGGCAAAATTAGAAACCCACCAGCCCCACCCCTCCCACTGTGCCTTAATTTAACCAGAGGTCAACTTCTCTGATAAGAAAGCGTTGGGTTTGTGGTGGATTTGTTAAACGCATCGATCAGACTAGAGGTGAATTGCGAATGAGTAAGCAGGACAATCAACCACCACCCTTAAATTTAAGCAAAAATCAATCGGCTGATGCAGTCTTGAACGCTGTCGTTCAGGAATTGGATACACTCCATCGTCAAGTCAAACAGGAACTCTCTGAAGATATTCAAAAACTCCGAAGAGACAAAAATAAGTTGATGAGCGAGGTAGAGCAACTCCAATCTCAGCATGAACAACTCCAACGAGAGCGGTTTCATGCCCTGTCAGAGCGACAAATTGCTCAACAACAAGTTTGGCTAAAGCAATTAGCGCAAGTGTTAGCCAGTAATTTGCAGCATGAACTGATTAAACGAATTAATCAACTGAGAGAAACAAGTGATCCAGGAATCACCGGTAGTCACCCCAGTGGACTGCTGCCTTCAAATGAGATAGAAGGTGAGATTTCATCTCGAGAGTTAGAAGCCGTTCTCGATAATAGTCTTAACGAAACCTTTCAATCTCTACAACATGAGTTGAGTAACTATCAAAGTAGTCTGTCTCAGCGCCTGCATCAGGTTCAAACCATGGAACAGCAGGTTGATGGGCTACTCGAAACCGTTGTGGTGCGTTTAAAAGATCAACTTCAATCCTCAACCCCAGCTCCCTCCAGCCCATCTTCTAGTCCCATACCTCGCCCAGAAACGGTTCCCCCCCAGGCAACCGTTCCCCCCAGTCAGCCGACTCCTCCGCCGACTCCAACGGCTCAACCCGCTAAATCTTCGAGTTCTGTTCAGTTTGGTTTATTCTTGGCGTTGATGTCAGCCGTGGCATTGTCAATGTTCAATGTCTGTCTCCGACTGATCCTACAAGGCCCAGCCCCCCGTGAGATCTTTGGCTTGTTTATCCCCGGAGGATTGCTTCAAATCGAAGGCTTTGTTTCACCGGGACTGGGAAACTCACTGCTGATTTTGCTGCTGCGGATGATTGTGGTGATGGCCTTGATGCCAGTATTAGCAACCATTTTGTATCCAGCAGTCTGGACCGATATTAAACGGTTTCTCCAGTCTGGGGATGCAAAGCTGATGCTGACCGTAGTTGGGAGTGGTTTCTTTTTATTCCTCTCTCAGGTTTTTATCTATATCGCCATCGGTCAAATTCCCACCGGGGTTGCCATTACCATTTTCTTTATCTATCCAATTGTAACTGTTTTGGCTTCTTGGGGCTTGTTTGGCGACAAACCCACAGCGGTGCGAGTCATTGCCATGGGAGTTATTCTAACTGGAGGAATTCTCTGTTTACCAAGCTTTTCTGCTGGGGCAGCGGGTAATACACAAGTGGGCATTTTGGCTGCGGTCGCAGCTGGTGTGACTTTTGCCGGTTATGTTCTGTTGACTCAAATTGCGGCCGGAAAGTTACACCCCATTCCATTTAGTTTGGTTAACTTCGCAGCGATTTTTGTCTTTTGTGCTGTCAGCTTAATGCTATTACCCGATCAATTTAGTCTAGATATTAACCCGAATGCTTGGACTGGTATTTTGATTGGGGGTATAGTTTTAGGAGTACTCACCTTACTGAGTTATCTGTTGAATAACTTCGCCATTCGTAAAGCCGGTGCTGCCGATGCTTCCATTATTGGTACATCAGGGCCGGCATTAACCGCTTTATTTGCTTTTCTATTGATTGGTGAAGCATTAACTGGGAAACAGATTTTCGGTATGGCACTGGTGATTTTAGGTGTGGGTGCAATGAGTGTTGAGCGCAAGATTGCCAGCCAGAAGAAGGCGGCTTAGTCATTGCCCTAAAATCGCTGTTTGGTTTCATATTCTCCCGCGTCCTCCCCGTTTGGCGCGGGTTATTTTTGAGACAAGAAGAAATAATACAAATTATTTTGGCTCGTCCCCCAGAAGTGATAAAACGATTATTGGAGCTAGGATACAAAAATGGAATTTCAAACCGCAATGCAGGAAGCCTGCTACGAAAAAATTACCACATGGATGCGGGAAATTTATGGTAAATTTCCTTGTGCGCGAAATGATGTACCGGGATTAGGTTTATTCATGGGTTCAGCTTTAGTTGAAGTGTTTGTTTTCCCCTGGAATAAAGATGATGCTGTGATTAATACCCGTTCTTACGTCGTCACCGGTACAGAACTGACCCCGGATTTGATGCGCTTTCTATTACGAGAAAATAACAATATGTGCTTTGGTGCTTTTGGTGTAGATGAAAAAGGAGATATCTTATTTGAACATACCATTGTGGGGTCAACTTGCGATAAACCGGAACTAGAAGCGTCTGTCAATGCCGTGCTGGAAATTGCAGATGATTATGATGATAGAATTGTCGAGCGTTGGGGCGGAAAACGAGCATTAGATCGGATTCTTCAGGAGTGAGAGATTGTATTCTTATGTATTAGCTCGCGGTAAAATTAACTGAGTCACTACTTGGCGCGGGCTGTTATGTTTCAGATAAAATTGACCCCCCATTTGTTCGATCACCTGTTGACAAATTAGGATATGTTGACCGGGTGGAGCATCTAAAGTTGAGGGAGTCAAAACATCTGTGGCGACTCCCTGAGTTAAATCTAAGATTAACTGGGGATTGATATAACCTGAATCAACAATATCAATCTTGATATGCTGTTGACTGATTGCCTCAACATAAATCTCAATCGATCCCGTCGCAAAAGAGCGATGACAAGCGATCAATAATAGTTCATATAAAATTAAATCTAACTTCGTGCGATCGCCTAAAATATCATAATGTTTGGCTCGATGAATATGAAGTTGCACTTGATGATGTTTCAGCAAGGGTTTAATCCGCTGACTGACTCGCCGCAGTAAGTTGGCAACTGGAATCGGATCGCGGTTATTCTGGAGTTGCCACTGTTCATGGCGAATTAAAGCCGTGGTGGATGCTAAGGCATTGCCAATTTCTCGCAACAGTTGGTGATAACGTAAAAACGTCAATTGATTGGATGCATTCGGTAAAGGTTGCAGTTGTTTTAGCCCCAAACTCTCCGCTCGGGGGGGCTGTTGACCTTCAACTGGAGGATGTTTGGCGTGAGTTCCATTCTGACTGGGATGAATCGCAATATCATTGAGTTGTTTGAATCCTTGACCCATAATCCGATAAAACTCTTCCAGACGACGTTGTTTATACCAGTTGAGCCACTTCAGTTCCTCACGCTGCTTGTATAAGTGATGTTGCACTCGATGACAACGTCGTACCCAAGCAAATTGAGTCACAAGCTGCACTAACTGATGGTGGCTGTCTTCGGAGTTCACGGCTGAGGGATGGGGTTCCGGTAAAACCATCACTGCTGTGGGTTGATGATCTCGGTGGGTGCGTAACGTCACTACGGTGACTTGCTCAATCCCACCACACTGTAGCCACTCTTGGGTTTCCGATGCTAAATCACTAATCTTTAAGTGCAAAGGTTTGTTTGAGTTCAAGGCTTGTTGCAATAGCGGCTCAGTCTGAGTCTCAAGAATAATGGTTGGATCAAGAGGACAAAGGGTATTGGGCAATTGCGACACCACCAAATGTCCAACGGTTTCTGTTTCTGACCAAGAAATCAACCCGCCCCAAGGACGATTCAGCCGGCGAGCAATTTGATTCAGCCAATGACGTTCGAGTCTTTCAACCCGATCGCCGGGCTGTAAAATCTGCCAACTGGACTGTAGGGTTGCCATCACCTGGTGCTGATCTTGCAACCGTTGAATCAGGTGCCATTGCTGTAAACTTAATCCCAGATGTTGAGCCATTTGCCGCACCAAGATTTTCTCAGATTGTTCCCAGCTTCGGGGGGCATCATGGGCAATCACGAGTAAGGCTCCTGGAGAGGTATGAGATAACTCCGGAGCACTATCCATTTGAGTGATCAACAGCGATCGCACCCCCACTAATCGAAAAGCATCTTGCCACGGTAGAAGCTGGGATTCTTCCCAATTTTCTAAGGCGAGAACTTTGTGTTCTTGCAATAGCTGATGTTGCGCTTCTTGTAATGGCGGCAACGGTGCTTGAATCAGTCGCCGACTTAAGGAAGGGGTTTGGTAAAGAATATCAAACTGGTGACGATCGCTATCCCACTGTAGTAGCAAAAACCGAAAGACTCCCAAGCGTTGACACAGTTGATTTGCACTGGTTTTTAATAGAATGCGCCAATCTTCTTCTTGGCTAATCAACCAATTCATTTGAGTGATCAGGGTATAATCTTGCTCCAAACGTTCTAATTGAGCTTCTAAATTTAATCCCGGTGTAATTGCTTCAACTAACTGTGCAATTCCTTGTAAAAAATTCCGTTCAGACTTTTGCCATAACCGAGGCTGATACACTTCAACGGCTACAAACCCTTGTAATTCTTGATTTAAACGAATGGGAGCGGCCAGTAATGAACGGACTCGCATTTTTTGCATGATCCGCTGAGTCATCTCTCGATTTAGAGAACTATAAGCTTCTCCAATCACCACTAATTGTTCTGCATTGAGGGCATGATAAAAGTCTTCAAACTCTTGGGCTGTAATCCCTGAAGCGGGACGATTCCGACTCGAATCCGGCACTTTTTGAGAATTACTAATGCGCCGCCAAAAATAACGTCCTTGCTGAGAATACCAATAAATACAAGTCCGGCTGGGTTCAATAAATTGATGAATTTGTTCAACGACTGCACTGAGAAATTGCTCTAAGGTTTTTACTTGTCCGGGTTGGGAAAGCAAGTAAAAAATAGGTTGATCTGGACGTTTTGCGTGCTGACGATACCATTCTGTTTCGACACGATGTAAAGCCGCAGCCAATTCTCCTAAAATAATCGAGAGTAATTCTTCTTCAGTGCGGCTGGGAGTAATCCCCCATTGTTGAGAACCCAACAGAGTAATCCCCACGCAGCGATCTTGATATTTAAGAGGGACTAAAATTGCCCCTTGAATGTTATAGCTTTGGGCAATATTCCGCCATTGTCTGGCTCGGTTTTCGGCGCGTAAATCTGGAATTTTTAGGGGCTGAAGTTGAATGACGACTTGCTCTAATAAATCCCCAGAAGTGAGGGGAAACCGTTGCTTGAGTAGGTTAGTTTCTTCTGTGGGGGTGACTCCCCCTTGTCCCCACAATTGATGCTCCAGTCGGTCATACAAACCAATCCAAATCAAGTGATAATCAAATTCGGCTTGGAGATAATTTAAACAAGTATCAATCAGGACTTCAACGCTATTATGTTCTCGTAGGGTTTGTAAGACTGTACCTAAAGATAAAAGAAGTTGCTCAGATGCTAGAGATGTTTGATTTTGAGCCATGGTGTTTCACCGGTTAGTCGCTCCACCCGAAAATTACAAATAGCCGAGAGGTTTTAACAATTTCTAAAGACATGATTAAGAATAAATTCGATTTTTCGACCTTTTTAAATTAAAGATTGCCTAGGCTCAAGTCAAACTGAGAAAATAATGACAAATATCAATATTATTATAGGAGACGGGATTGGATATTTATCGCACTGGCATTCAGCCACTTTTATTTTCTAGACTCAAAGTCGATCCAGAATGGGCGCATCAGCGAAGCCTTGCCCTCCTGGGTAGGGTTGCACAACACCAAACCCAATTTCCTTTTTCTAGAATAGAACATCTACTCAAATCCGCCTTTAGTATAAACGCTACTCGCCTCAATCAAACAATATGGGGATTATCTTTTCAAAATCCTTTCGGTTTAGCCGCTGGATTTGATAAAGATGGGGTTGCCGCCGGGATTTGGCACAGCTTTGGTTTTGGATTTGCTGAGTTGGGGACTGTGACGTTGCATCCACAACCGGGTAATCCCCGTCCTCGTCTATTTCGCCTCTCTCAAGACCGAGCGGTTCTTAACCGGATGGGCTTTAATAACCAAGGGGCAGCGGCTTTAGCAAAGCGACTGTCACAGCCATCAATTTCCTTATCTCTTCCGATTGGGATTAACTTAGGGAAATCGAAGATTACCCCTTTAGATGCGGCTGCTAGGGATTATCTTGCCAGTTTTCGTCAACTCAAAGCTGTGGGAGACTATTTTGTGGTTAATGTTTCTTCTCCCAATACCCCTGGATTGCGATCTTTACAGGATGCCGCCCAACTGGGCCAAATTTTGGAAGCGCTACAAACCGAAAATCAAGGGGATAAACCAATACTGGTCAAGATTGCTCCTGATTTAGAATGGGAAGCGATCGCGGATATCCTAGATCTGGCTAAAATCTATCAACTGGCGGGTATCATTGCCACCAATACAACCATTCGCCGGGATGGACTCTCAACTTCTATTCTTTCCCGCACTGGAAAACCGGTCACCGAAGAAGCCGGAGGCATTAGCGGCGCACCCCTAAAACAGCGTTCAACAGAAGTGATTCGTTGGATTTATCAACAAACCCAAGGACAACTTCCCATCATTGGTGTTGGGGGCATTTTTACCGCTGAGGATGCCTGGGAGAAAATAACAGCCGGGGCTTGTTTGATTCAAACCTATACAGGCTGGATTTATCAAGGCCCTGGTATGGTGAAGCAGATTTTGGAAGGATTACTCACACGCTTAGATCAAGCCGGGTTCAACTCTATTTCTGAGGCGGTGGGTTGCCAAAGTTCAAAATAGCTGATTTTAACAGATGGGACGCTGTCCGGGTTTAACGGCATGGATATATTCGCTCCCTGAGTGGGGCCATCCACGACGATAAGCGGCTTCTCTGGGTTGTCCCCATCCCAATTGCAGCAACATTTCCAGAAAGTTAGCTTTCTCCCATTTCCAAATACAGGCCCATTCTGTACGTTGAGCAATTGCCTCTACAGCCTCAGAGTCAATGGGTCGATGGTCTTTGCCGCCATTGAAACTGAGATACAAATCCATCCCACCGGTGACGGTTAACCAAAATGGTAGCAGTTCGGTTTTAGCCGATTTCAACAGATCCATATCCTGAGGTAAGGCGATCAATTGATCGTCAACTGCTGGATACTGGAGGCTGTGACCACCCACCGTCATCTCTCGCCAAACAATCCCAGATACCTGATGCTGAATTTGGTATTGATGAACTGCGGTCTTAAAATCTTGATAGGCGGTAAACTTCTGAATCCCGTCAGGCTTCAGAAAACAATCAATCACCGGATTTCCGACTGAGGGAGTTGCTGATAAATTTAGCCGTTTTCCCTGCAAACAGGCTTTGCGTTCATGATTCAAGATTTGAATCAGTTCATCTGTGCTGTAGACTTTGGACATCGCCAGTGTCCCCAATTGTCGGTGACTATCACTTTGATTATTTTAATCGGATTTTGACCAGTGCGGTATTAGATATGAAGCTCTAGCACCGATGTTGTCAGCGCCGTTTAGGTCGGCATTGAACTGCTTATTAATAAAAATCTCAGTTTCTCGAAAAAAAGTCAAGTTACTACAGAAATATAAATAGAAGACTAACGGGTTGTTAGCCTTGCTCTGATTATCGTTATCATGGCAGTTTTTGGTGGACTTTTCTAAGCGCGGTCCAATGGAAAGCTGCTATGACTTATTGATCTCGATTGTTAAGCAGCCTGTAAGACTTTTAATCTCACAGGAATTTGAATCACAAATTCTGTTCCTTTTCCAACTTCGGAATGACAAATTAGTTTACCGCCGTGTTTCTCTGTAATAATTTCGTGGCTAATCGATAAACCTAATCCTGTGCCTTTACCAATTGCTTTGGTGGTGAAAAATGGATCGAATAATTTTGAACGAACTTCCTCACGAATTCCTGAGCCGTTATCTATAATTTTGATCGTCACCCAATCATTATTTAATACTTCGGTTTGAATAATGATTTGAGGCGCAGTTACTGCCAGATCTTCATTTTCTTCTTTTTTATCACTAAAAGCATCAATTGCATTACTAATAATATTCATAAAAACTTGATTAATCTGGCCAGAGTAGCATTCAACTTTTGGTAATTGACCATAATTTCTCACAATTTCAACCTTAGGAGACTCTGGTGTGACTTTCAAGCGATGCTGGAGGATCATTAAAGTACTCTCCAAACCTTCATGTAGATCAATTTGTTTGATTTCTGCTTCATCTAAACGAGAAAAAGTTCGCATTGATCTAACAATCTGACGAATTCGTTCTGTTCCTACACTCATCGATTGCAATAATTTTGTCAGATCTTCCATCAGAAACTCTAAATCAATTTCCTCAATTTCTGCTTCTATCTCTGGCACAGGTTCAGGATAATATTGCTGATATAATCGAATTAATTTTAATAAATCTTTTGCATATTCTTGAGCCGGAATAATATTACCATGAATAAAGCTAACTGGATTATTAATTTCATGAGCAATACCTGCCGCCATTTGCCCTAAGCCGGACAGCTTTTCTTGATGGATTAACTGAATTTGAGTTTTTTGAAGTTCACTTAAAGTTTGCTTGAGCTTGTTTTCTGCATGACGGCGTTGCTCTATTTCTGCTTGCAATTCTTCTATTTTTTTATTCAGTAACAGAAAGTTACTGTTAGCTTCTGCTTGTTTTTCTAAACGTAAAAAAATTTCTGCCGGTGATTCAGCAGAAGCGGGTTTAACTACAGCCCCTAAAGAACGACAGATAACCATTTCCCCATCTGGAGTCAGAATTGTTAAAGAACCAAGCAGCATTTTTCGACTCCTTGAACAATTCTGTAAATATTTGAGGGTGATTTCTTCAGAATCAATTAGAAATTCATAAAGCTGTTTTCCTGTTAACGCTTTACTCTTTAATCCAAACAGGGAAGCACCGGGCTTATTAATCGCTCTTATCTCCCCTGTTTGAGTAATAAAGAGAGAAGGTTCAGGTAAAACCCTTGCCAATTCAGTAAACTGTTCAGGAGTCATTTCTGAGCCACTCTAACTATTTTATCCTATGCTTTGAAGTATTCTCTGCCTTCTGCATCTTCTGCATCGTCCGTCATTTCTAAGTAAACGACAACTCGACATTCTGAAGCACCTTCTGCAATGGTTTCTTGTAGATCAACTTTAGCATATCCCAAGTTATTCGCTGTAATTGAACCAAAAACATTGGAGGTCATCATACACATAGAAGGACGACCAATGACTTTTTCAGCAAACGGACAAACTCGGTTACCAAAAACAATTTTTTCATCATCTTGTTCAATCACATAAAAATCTCCTTGAATTCTTTCCTTTAAATCTACTAATACCTGAATCACCTGTTTTTGAGACAAGTTAGAGACTTTCAAGGCAGATTTATAAGCGTTGTTAATTTGATCTCCCATGGTTTGGCCAACCACACTAATAAACCCAGATGCTTCTTCTATTCCGACAACTTCTTGTAAAGTTCCTGAAAGTTCCCGAATCAAAGTTCGCATAAATAAATCTCGCTCTAAAGGAATATCAAGCTGAGAAATTGGGTTTTGAATGTCTGTTGATGAACTCATAATTTAAATTTCCTCTATGTTTGATAAAATATAGCAATTCTATTTGATTTATACAATTAGAGTCTGGCTCTGACTCGATTTAAAGCAGCTTACCATTGATAAATAGTTAAGAGTTGCTCGCCGATGCACCGAGACTCTGAAAAATTGATTTAAGCGTAAATAAGTTGAGGCGAGTTTTCCTTAACCTGCCAAACACCAGTTGTTTCATCCTGACAGTAGTCAGGCAAATAATGATCAACCCCATGAGTCACAATTTCAGAGATGGCTTCAACAAAGCGATCGCAATCTTCAAATGTATTGTATACAGCAAAGCTAGCGCGAATAATACTGGGAATATTGCGTGTAATGCCTTGTTCTACCTCTTGAGCAATAATTTGATCTTGTTCATCCGAAATATTCTTTAATTTCCGAATATATTCATAGGTACAGAATGCACCAGAGCGGACACCAATACCATATTCTTGAGCCAGAATTTCTGCTACTAAATAGCCATCAAATCCTTTTAAATCAAATGGAATCACATGACCCAAGGATTGTCCAGAACGATGCAAAATTACCTCTGGAATTTGCTGTAATTGCTCAAAAGTATACTGAACTAAAGAATGTTCATAGACTGCAATTTGTTCTCGTCCTAATGCTTCTAGAACTTGAATGGCTCGGGCAATTGCAACGGCTCCCATGGCATTTGGGGTTCCTGGGTCATGTGCCCGCTCAGTATAGAACCGCTTAATTTCTAGATTTTTGGTAATGTAAGGCAGGTTTCCTCCGCCAATTTGATAAGGATAATTTGCGTCAAAAAAATCTTTCGGCCCGACTAATACCCCTGTACCATAAGGTGCATACATTTTATGTCCAGAAAAAGCGACAAAATCCAGGTGAGCTGGGTCATCATCAGGTAATATATTCACCCGTTCATGCTGAATCAATTGACATAAATCAGCAAACATTTTCGCCCCATAACGGTGGGCTAAGACTGCGATATCATGAATGGGTGGTTTGTATCCAGTAATAGTGGAAGCGCCAGTAATGGTGAGTAACTTAATTTGCTCCGCAGGGGGTTTATGTTGATGTTTTGAGAGGATTTTTTCAATTTCTGCTAAATCAACAGTGCCATCCGGTTGAGTCCGGTATTGAATCACTTCATTACAAGTGAGCCAAGGCAATAAATTAGAAGAATGTTCAATGTCTGAAACGAGGATTTTACCGGGTCGTTTTGCCCAAAGGTTAGCGGTTTGATTAATCGCTCCTGTGGTATTCTGAGCAAAAATCACATAATTCTGTGCAGAAGCACCAACAAACTGACGAATAATATCTCGACTGGCATCATATTGCTGTGTTGAAATCCGGGATTTTTGTCCTGAACCTCGGTGCACACTACCATAAGCATCTAGCATTTCATCAACGTATTGTTTCACCTCTGCTAATGGTGTTGTTGTCGCTGCGTTGTCTAGGTTGACGTATCGGATAAAATGCCCAAAGCGATTTTTAATCGTGAAGTTTAATGCTTCTGATGAGAACAGTTGTTGAACATTATTTTGCCAGAATTGATTATTTTTTTTGAGTTTGCTTTCTTCGGTGATAATCATCATAAACACTTTAATTTTCAAGTTAAGTGATTGAGAAAGACGAGAAAATAAGAGGCTTCTCTTGATACACTTCCTTTTGAATTAAACTTTGATTGAGGGTGGGTACTGGGGTAAGAGGAAGAGGCTAAGGAGTGGTATCTTTTGTGTCTTTGATCTTAATTGTCATAGATAGAGACTCAAAATGTCATTCGTGCAAATACGTAAATTTGTTTGACGAGTTATAACTTAATTCGTGAAATATACGGATCGGATATTTACTTTAATTCATGAAAAAATAATTTAAGTTTTGACTCAACTCTGAATTTCAGTAAAAATTCTGATTTCCATCGTTGTAGTTTATGAAGCTCATGTAAAAAGTACATAAATTTTATTAAGGTTAGATTAATAATTCATGAAATATAGTAGCTTTAATCAATTGATGATCGAGAGAATAATTGCTTAATCCAAGGCTATAAACAGAGCCTGTATTGTTGAATATTTTTATTTCCATAATCCGATGAGTATAAAAGATAAGAGTGATTGATAGTAATCTAAATATAAATTTCTGGTCATTGAGAATAACTAAAGCTTCTACATTCTATTTTCATTCAGTGAAATGTTAAAGCTACTGGGTAAACTATCTCATCGAGATATAACAATTAGAAATGATTCGTGAAAAACCCCAAAATCTATCAAAAGTCCAGAAGACTTAAATGGGTAGCATGGTTGCAGTCAGATTTTTTTATAACTCAGATAGGGTTGCTATAGTAGGGCGCGTAGGGATTGAAAATTGATCTAGATTAGGTTGGTGTAGAAAAATCCTCACCCTCAACGCAGTAGGATGGAAAATGTTAATTCTCTGATTATCTTATGACTGAAATCTCTGAAACCAACAAAGCAACTGAAGCGCTTTTCAATGAAGGATTTGAGCGTTATCAAGCAGGAGAAGCACCAGCCACTTTAATCCCATTATTTAAAGAAATTTGTGAGCGTGCCCCTAAAAATAGTAATGCTTGGACTAGTTTAGCTTGGCTATACTTGCTTGAAGATAAACCCAACCCAGCTCATAAAGCGGCTAAATCAGCGATTAAATTGAATCCCCACGACCCTCAAGCCCGAATTAATCTGGCTATTGCAATGTTAGCTTTAGGTAAAAAAGGGGTTCGTGAGCACGTTGAAATTGCTGGGCAGATGATTATGGCAGAATCAGATTGGTTGCAAGAAGTCAAACGTAACTTCAAAGACGGATTAGAACGAAAGCCAAACTGGAAAGAGTTAACCCGAGTTCAAAAGTGGCTGTTTGAGATCTAGTCATCTGCTTTTAATCTGTCTGAAAAATTTTTATTGGTGAAGCGAAGCTAGGCTGAAAATTGTGATTGATGTTACTATAATAATTATCAACTTCACTTTTTCAGCTTTATTGCAACCTCTCTTGGGGTAATTAATCAGGTATTAAATCTAAGACTGATAATCGCTGAACTGAGTTGATTAATTTAATACATCCTCAATCAAATGGTGTTAATCCGTAATCTAGTACTCATTAACCGTGATCCCCGAAGTTGTTTGTTTAGTCTAACTGATTGTTGAGCGTGAATGAATTGAGTTAGACGAAAGTGAATGAATTGAAATAAGCATAAACACTTAGTTATCTTCAGGCTGAATTGAGATAGAGTTTAAAGTCTGTTACAAAAAATAATATAAATTTATGGGAAACTTTATTCATTGGTGTTACTATTGTGAGAACTTAAGTCATTAACAATTTTGATTTCACAGTTCAGAAAAACTTATTAATGTAGCACGGAGAGATAGTATTATGAGTAACGATAGCCAAGTTCATGTTAAGCCCGAGACCCGTAACCACAAAGGCTTTTTTGTTCAACAAGGCGAATATAAGTTAAGAAGCATCGATGAATCAGGATGGGCTTTAATTTGTCTAGATGATGTAGTCTGTTACTATGTTGATCCAGATAATTTAGAATCATCTGAATTTGCTGAAATTATTCAGGAAGCTGAAATTTAATCGTTGAAATATTACGAATAAAAACTCAATCAGAATATCTAAAATTAATTTACTACTTAAAGCTGTACCTAAACTTAGGACAGCTTTTTTTTAGGATAATTTTAGGTTAATCAAATCAACGCAATAAGAGCAGAAGCACATCAGAGTAAAATGTATTGCGATAGAAGATAACGAGAGAAAACAGGGAAATTGAGCGTGATTAATTACTAATATATCTCTCTGTCTCTCTCGTTTCCCTATTTGAATGCTGCAACAGGTTGAACGAAATCTTCATGTGCCCGTACAAAACAATTTGCTTCAGCGTTATTCTGTCTATTTTCAATAAAAATCCAGGGTTTAAACCGTTGATCTAAAGTTGTAGCAAATCCGGCATAACTCAGTTTAGCTTGAAAATCTTCGTTTGATTCTAAAGTCGTTACGACTGGCCAGTTTTCGATGGGAGGAAATCCAGGATAGTCTGGACTCCAAATTTCTTCAATGGGTTGTGTTCCCATGGGACAATTTAATCCATTAGGATCAGAACCAACCACTGTCCAAGCTGTATGGCTGGTTTGATCGATGTAGTCACCATTTTGATTGGGTTTAGGCATATTCGGGTCTGCAAAGGCAGATGGAGTTAAACTCAGAGTTAACAGTGCCAGAATAACAAAGGTTACACCCAACATTCGTTTCAACTGTCTAAACATAAATTCTGTCACAGAACAAAAACTGCAAGACAAATAACACTTCCACCATCATGAGTTAGATTCAGGATCAGTGCCATCAGTTATCAGATAGAGTTCCCAGAACACGAAGAATATTAATAGAGCTGAGTTTAACATTCAAAAAATAACAGGGGCGAGGATTCTAGGTTGTTTACAGATTGTCTGATTTTTTCCCAATGATTTAAGAGATACAATAAAGATTCATTCATCCGACTCAATGCAAAAGTGATGTGGAAACCAGAACTGCTTGCCCCCGCTAAAAATCTAGAACGGTTAAAAGTCGCCATTACCTATGGCGCAGATGCAGTTTATGTCGGTGGACAAAAATACGGCTTACGGGCGCGGGCTGATAACTTTACAGATTATGATTTAGAACAGGCTGTCACCTTTGCTCATCGCCACAATGCTAAAGTGTATGTCACCCTCAACGCTTTTCCCCACGATGAAGATTTAGACGGCTTAGAGAACTATTGTCAATTTCTCGATGGGATTGGGGTAGATGCAGTGATTGTATCTGATTTAGGTATGATACGAACGATTCAACGCAGTTCAAACCTGAATATTCATCTCTCTACCCAAGCCTCCTGTCTCAATTCTTATGCGGGTCAACTGTGGAAACAGCTAGGAGTTCAGCGTTTAATTGTTGGCCGAGAATTAAGTATTGCAGAATCCGGCAAAATCAGCGAAAAGTCAGGGATTGAAGTAGAAATGTTTACTCACGGAGCCATGTGTATGGCATATTCTGGTCATTGTACCATTTCTAACTTTACCGCAGGTCGAGATTCTAATCGCGGCGGTTGTATTCAATCTTGTCGTTTTCCCTATCAAATACAGAGTAAAACAGAGACATCAGAAAACCCTGTAACATTAATGTCTTCCAAAGATTTATGGGGAATGCATCAAATAGCAGCCTTTTTTCAACATCGAATTTGTTCCTTAAAAATTGAAGGCCGCATGAAGTCTTCTTTTTATGTTGCCACCACTTGCCGCGCTTATCGACAATTAATAGATGCTTATGCAGAAAATCAACTCACCCCTGATTTATCCCATCAAATTGCAGCCGAATTAGAATCAGTTCCTCACCGGGATTATTGTTCGGGTTCATTGGAACAAGCGGCTGATGCTGATTCAGTTTACCAGCCATTTCACAATAACAATACTGGAACCCATGAATATTTAGGATTAGTGATTGAAGTTACAACAGATAAAATTGTTTTACAACTGTTTGAACCCTTAACGGTTGGGGATGAAATCGAGATTATTCCCGTACAAGGAAAACCGATTCATTGGGTGGTCAATCAAATATTTACTATCACAGGGAATTCAATTGATTCTATCCGAAAAGATAGTATTGTTTGTTTACCAAAATCTTCTGAACTGACACAACTTAATCCAGTGCAGAAATTAAATGTTGTGCGAGTCCTCAGAGGCAGTTTGAAAAGTACAAGAGATTCTGTGTTAACCCCCTAAATTGGGGGGCTTTGAAAAAAGGGGCTTTGATAAATG
>CAYNXM010000300.1:0-40445 GCA_964401105.1 uncultured Lyngbya sp.
AATTACGCGATCGCATAATTTCGCACAACAAATGATCGCAGCACCTGGGAGCATTTGTTGTTTGACTCTTACTTTGAGGCGATCGCAATCTAAGGTTTAACGTTAAAGCACTCAATTTTTTCTGTGGGGTATCTATTTAAACCGAACTTGGAATCACTTCTTATCTAAATTTAAAGATGAGGTCAGTTGTGTTGATCGTTTACTCACCTCATTTATATAATCAGCAGTATGACCTGACTCGGTTTTCCGCATCATTTCCTTCTCAGCCTGCTTCACAAATAGAGAATAGTACTTATGGAATACACATCCCTCAGGGAGATGAGTTTTTTAAGCTTTTTTCCCTATGTATGAGATGGCTTACATGATTATTCCCGATTGCTATAGCAATTATAACTTAATGATCAACTCTTAGCTCACTATAATATTAGCTGAATTGTTGATCAGACTCATCACCTCCAGATGATTTTTCATCAGTTGATATGAACTTACACTCGAACTAATTAGGGTCGGTAATGTTGGGGTTGGCATTAAGGTGATCAAAAAAGTATGAATGATTGACCATAATAATGCCGCTGCAAAACAGAGAGAGACTGGAACTAAAACGATATCGCTAGACTTCGGACACAGGAAAGAAATCCACGTCGCCTTTCCAGAGCGCGCAATCAAAGACAGAGGTATTCTGGGTGTCATGGGAAACTATTTGGGGTCAGGGGTAGCTATGACAAATTAGACCAATTCAAACCAAGGATTCTGAATCGACAATCTATCTAATATTCAGTTAGAAGGTTGCGCTTCAGCCTCTTCTCAATGCTGACGGAGTTAGCTGACGGGCTAGGGTTGAGAGATACCCTTCTCTTCATCAAGAATCGGTTCAAACCTAGGTTCAAGATGATGTATCAGAGATTAGCCCCAAAAATTGGGTCCTCCGCTTCAGCAGCACTTTTACTGTTTTACTGGCTAATTAAATTAACAAGTCTTGAGCAAAAAGTACTTTAACTTGCGCTGAATTAAGCAGGCTGTTTTTGTCTTGTATGTCTTTATTTTATATTTAAATATACTTAATTGTCAACACATTTAACAAAAAAGTTTTTGGGTTCCAAAATCCTCTATCTCCCCATCTAATCCCGGAATCACCTCAAGCGATACGAATGAGAACCCTCTTTTTTTCTTGTCAAAAAAATAACTCGAAAACTGTATCTTTTGATAACATTTTGAATAGACGATTGAGAAGGTGGCTAAATTAAATTAGTGAAAATTCTAAAAAGATGCTATTATAAAAAGTTGTGCTAAATTATCGAACGTTATGCCTGCGTCCATAGACGCTCCGAAAGTCACCGTCTTCCCCCTCACAGCCGTGGTTGGGCAAGAAGCAATTAAACTGGCCCTACTACTGGCTGCCATCGATCCAGGGCTAGGGGGTGTAGTGATTGCTGGACGCAGAGGCACCGCTAAATCGGTGATGGCAAGAGCACTTCATGCATTGCTTCCCCCGATTGAAATCGTCGCTGGCGCGATCGCAAACCTCGAACCGAATCCAGAAGACTCAGAGGGTTCAACCGAAGTGATTCCAACTCCATTTATCCAGATTCCCCTCGGCACCACCGAAGACCGACTGATTGGTTCAGTGGATGTGGAAAAATCAGTAAAAACTGGAGAAACTATATTTCAACCCGGACTACTGGCCGCTGCTCATCGCGGAGTCCTTTATATTGATGAAATTAATCTACTCGATGATAATACCGCCAATTTATTATTAACCGTTCTCACAGAAGGGCGTAACTTAATAGAACGAGAGGGTATTAGTTTTTCCCATCCCTGCAAACCCTTATTTATTGCCACCTATAACCCAGAAGAAGGCGATCTGCGACCTCACCTTTTGGATCGAATTGCTATTGCTTTATCGGCTGACAGTTTACTCAACTTAGATCAGCGAGTTGAAGCCGTCGATCAAGTTCTTAATTATGCCCGCTGCCCAGAAGAATTTCTAACTCAATATAGTGAAGATCTCGATAACCTCAAAACACAAATTTTACTCGCCCGTGAATGGCTCAAAGATGTTACAATTAAACAAGAACAAATTCTTTATTTAGTTCAAGAAGCAATTCGCGGGGGAGTTCAGGGTCATCGGGCTGAACTGTTTGCCGTCCGGGTTGCCAAAGCCGCAGCCGCTTTAGAAGGACGCACCGAAGTCAACGCCGAAGATCTACGCACCGCAGTAGAATTGGTGATTGTTCCCCGCGCCACTATTACCGAACAGCCCCCCGAAGAACAACAACCCCCTCCTCCTCCTCCGCCACCGCCTCAAGATCAGTCAGAAGAAGAAGACGAGGACGAAGACGAAGACGAAGACGAGGACGAAGACAAGGCTGAACCCCCAGAAGAAGAAGAACAAAGTATTCCTGAAGAGTTTATTTTTGATCCGGAAGGGGTTCTACTTGACCCGAGTGTGTTACAATTTGCTCAGATGGCAAATCGCCAAGGCAAAAGTGGCAGTCGCAGCTTAATCTTTTCAGAGGATCGGGGTCGCTACGTTAAACCGATGTTACCGAAAGGAAAAGTCAAGCGGATTGCAGTTGATGCTACCCTCAGAGCAGCCGCCCCTTATCAAAAGGCACGGCGGTTACGTCACCCCGGGAAACGGGTGATTGTGGAACAAGGGGATATCCGCTCTAAACGGTTAGCTCGCAAAGCCGGAGCATTGGTGGTGTTTGTGGTGGATGCCTCGGGTTCAATGGCGCTGAACCGGATGCAATCGGCAAAAGGAGCAGTGATGCAACTCTTGACCGAAGCCTACCAAAGCCGAGATCAGGTGAGTGTGATTCCTTTTCGAGGGGAACAAGCAGAAGTGCTGTTGCCACCCACCCGTTCTATTGCCGCCGCCCGCCGACGTTTGGAGAAAATGCCTTGTGGGGGAGGATCTCCTTTAGCTCATGGTTTAACCCAAGGGGTGAGAGTCGGAGTCAATGCCAAACAGTCGGGAGATGTGGGACAAGTGGTGATTGTTGCCATTACCGACGGACGGGGGAATATTCCTTTAGCGCGATCGCTGGGAGAACCGATTTTAGATGATAAAAAACCCGATATTAAAGCAGAATTGTTAGAAATTGCCGCAAAAATTCGTGGCTTAGGCATACAATTATTAGTGATTGATACAGAAAGTAAGTTTATTTCTACTGGCTTTGCTAAAGAATTAGCCAAAACCGCCGGAGGGAAATATTATCATTTACCGAAAGCAACCGATAGCGCCATCGCTGCCATGACTCAAAATGCACTCAAAGATGCGATGGGTTAGTAGGGTGCGTCACTGACGCACCTAATAAATAATTGTAAATTAATCCAGCTCTTCTAATCTGAGTTCAAATACACTTAGTTAATATCGTGTTATTTGCTTCTTGATTCTGTTGCTTCTCCTCTGCCACTCATGATAATGAATACTCAATCTCCATCTTCTGGTTGGATGTTCTGCCTCACCGCTGGGTTAACAGTGGCGAGTCTGGGATGTCTCTTCACTCCTGCTGTTCAGGCACAACCCATCACACCCGCTACCGATGGCACCGGAACCGTGATTAATCCAGATGGAAATCAGTATAACATAGATGAGGGTTCTTTGTCTGGAGACGGGCAAAATCTATTTCATAGCTTCGAGAAATTTGGTTTATCTGAAGGACAAGTAGCCAACTTCCTCTCTAACCCCGATATTATCAACATTTTGGGACGGGTGGTGGGGGGAGATGTCTCTGTTATTAATGGTAAAATTCAAGTCACAGGGGGAAATTCTAACCTATTTTTAATCAACCCTGCTGGAGTCATTTTTGGGTCGAATGCTAGCCTCAATATTCCGGCTGACTTTACTGTTACCACTGCCACCGCTATAGAATTTGGGAATAATCTTTTTAACGTTATTGGTAACCCCGACTACACCAGTCTCATCGGCAACCCCAGCGGTTATTTATTTAATGTCGCCACTCCCGGTTCTATTATTAACGAAGGGAACTTAACTGTCGAAGCGGGTCAAAATTTAACCCTATTAGGAGGAACTATTGTTAATACCGGTGAATTATCAGCAGTAGGTGGCAATATTACCATCGCGGCGGTTACCGGAGAAAATTTAGTTCGCATTTCCCAAGCCGGACAATTATTAAATTTAGAAGTGTCTCCCCTGAATGAAAATACCGGCGAACCCTTATCCTTTGACCCATTATCTTTGCCGGAATTATTAACCAATGCCGAAACTGGAAACGCCACTACCGTTACGGTGAATGATGAGGGACAAGTTGAGTTAACCGGGTCAAATTTACAAATTGAACCTGATAATGGGACTGTAATAGCTTCTGGGAATTTAGATGCAACCGGAATAGACAGTAGTAGTGGTTCTATCAATATTTTAGGCGATCGCGTTACTTTAATCAATTCAGAAATTGCAGCAAATGGAGATATTCTATTTCAAGCTACAGATGAAATTACCCTTGATGACGGTTTATCTCTAACATTCCCAGAAGGAGAAGGTGAAATTATCTTTGATGCTGATACGGATAATCAAGGTAATGGTATTTTTAGAATGGATGGCACTCAATCTATCACTACTTCTGGACGAGATTTAACTATTTTAGCGGACGATATTGATCTGGGGAATTTGACAACAGATGGGGGAGATTTATTCCTAGAAGGAACAATGAATTTAACCCATGATGTTGAACTCAGTACGGGTATAGAAACCGGAGATATTACCCTCAATAGAACTGTTAATGGTAATCAAAGTTTAACCCTAGAAGCGGGAGAAGGTGCGATTAATATTAATGAACCAATTGGTGGAACTATACCCCTTTCTTCTTTAGAAATTAATACCGCTAGTCAAACTAATCTCAGTGAGGGGAATATTACAACGAATACAGGTGTAATTTTTAATCAAACACCCGTGAACTTAGAAAGTGATATTACAATAAATACCAATACAGAGAATGGGAATATTCAGTTTAATCAAAGTCCTATCAACGGAACCGAACACACTTTAACTCTGAATGCGGGAACAGGTAATCTAGATTTAGATGCAGTTGGAAGTGAAGGCGATCGATTGGGTGGATTGTTAATTGAAAGTGCAGAAAACGTTAATTTAAGTGGCGATATTTATACCAATGGGGGTTTAGATTTTACCAATGTTACCCAAGTTAATTTAATTAATGATGTCACTTTAAATACAGCAATAGACAATGGAAATATCAACTTTACAGGTATTCCAATTGAGGGGCCAGGCGGACTATCAATGAACGTGAGAGAGGGTCAAGTCAATTTAGAAACTGTCGGTGAAACCACGCCATTAGCCGCTTTTGAAGTAGACGGTTTTGGCGATGCTGAGACTCGTTTAAATGGTAATATTACCACTGATGGAGAAGAGATTAGCCTAGGGACTTCAGTCGTCCTTACCCAGGAAAATATTACTCTCAGTACAGGCGAAGAATTTGAAGGTAATATCTCCATTTTTCGACCCGTCAATAGTGATAGTATTGAACCTGCAAATTTAACGTTAATCGCAGGTCAAGGAAATGTAGATGTTTCGTTTGGTAACGGTGAAGATTCTAATTCTTTAAATGATTTAAATATTCAAGGGAACCGAGTTAACTTAGGAAATATAGAAGTTCAAAATAATCTAGATGTTAATGCACAAGAAATTATTAGCACATTTAGCACGGTAAAAGTTGGAAATGATTTAACTTTAGAAGCTCAGAATAGTATAGAAATATCTATTGGATCTAGTCGAGAAATTAATGTGGGAAATAATACCAATATAACCACATTTGGAAACTTGACGGTAATTAATAGTAGCTTAATCTCAGAAAATTCACTAAAATTGGAGATCCAGGGAAATATAAATATTCAAGAAAGTCAGATTTCAGCCAATAGTAATATAGATATTATATCTGAGGATACTATAGAAATTAGAGATAGTTTAGACAATAATTTTACAATTCAAGCCAATGGCGAACCAGAAAATAGTAATTTACTGATTCAAGGTAGCCAAGGTATCAATATTTTTACTGAAAATAACTCCTCTCAAATTCAAAGTGGCGGCAATATTAGTTTATTGAGTAACGGTATTGTAGCAATTAGTAATGAAACAGTTACATTAGATAGCGGCGGAAATCTATTTGATGCAGGAGGTTCTTTCTCTATTCTCAATTTAGATGGTGAACCGGGAAACTTTAGTTCTAATTTTCAGGATACTTTAATTTATGCAGAGGGAGATATTACATTTGGAGATTATACAGGTTTAGCCTTAAAAATTGAAACAAAAGGTAGTATAACTGGGGGAGATATTACCATTATTGGTGGCAATGATAGCTTAGCAGAAACAAATCCTGATGATGCAGATTTTGAAATACTCTCAAACAGTCCAGCACTGATTTTACGTGCAGGTGTAACAGAATTAACGAATGAACAAAATACTCCATCTGAAGCTGTTGGTGGAGTAAAATTCACCGTTTCTGAAACACCTTCATCTTTAGGCAGTATTACAGTAGGTAACATTAATACCGCTGTTATTTCTTCTGATAGTTTTTCTGAAGAAAGAGGCCCTGTTATCTTAGAAGCAACAGGAGATATTACAGCTCAAAATATTACTACGGCATCATCAGATATTGATTATGCGCCAGAAGGAAGGGTTACAATTAGTTCTCTTAATGGAGATATTGAAGTAGAGAATATCCGAACAGGGGGTGGAATATTAGAGATTACAGGAAATAGTATTACAGCACAAGATATTAATACATTTGGTGGGGGACGTGACTCTAACGATCCCAATCATAGTTCTGTAACCTTAATTGCGGATGAAGGTAATATTATTGTTAATACTATTCAAGCTGGAGGAAATATTAATATTGAAACACCTGCTCTTTTTCAAGCTTTAGGATTTGTAGAATTTGGGGGAGTAGTAATGCCAGAATTCGAGTTACAAGATGGTTTATTCACTTCTTCTATTCCTTTAAAAGACCGCCCTGAAGTTATTGATTATCTTGCTAGTTTGACTGATGAACAAGGAAATCCATACTTCACAAGAGATGAACTCGAAAATTCTGAAGCAACCGTTGCAATTAACACGGATCAGGTTTTCCCCGCAAGCATTATAAGTTTACCGTCTAATGTCAATGTAGCTAATCCAGTGCAGATTAAAATTAAACACGGTGGTCAATCTATCAATGATAGCGATAGTAATAATTCTCTTATTGTAATCTCTGGTAATGGCGAAACTTTTGATTTTGTGGTAGGTCCTCATGTTACAACAATTGAAGGAGAAGAATTTGTACTTGATAATGACTTTGGTTCTATTAACCTAAGTGAGTTCGATCTATCAGATCCACCTTATTCTATTGGGTTAAGAAGAAATGAAACAACTCGTCCATTAATAGTTCCTCAAGAGTTTCCTGCTAATGTGAGTGGAACAGTCGGCGCGATCGCAATTGGTAATGATAGAGATAATGCTGCAATGTACTCTTCTTTGCGAGATATTCCTCTCATTTCTCCGCCTATTGAACCGCCTGTAGAACCGCCTGTAGACCCGCCTGAAGTTGTTGTAAACCCGCCTGTAAACCCGCCTGTAGAACCTCCTGTAGACCCTCCTGAAGTTGTTGTAAACCCGCCTGTAAACCCGCCTGTAAATACTCCTGTAGACCCTCCTGAAGTTGTTGTAAACCCGCCTGTAAACCCGCCTGTAGAACCTCCTGTAGACCCGCCTGAAGTTGTTGTAAACCCGCCTGTAAACCCGCCTGTAGACCCGCCTGTAGATACTCCTGTAGATACTCCTGTAGACTCGCCTGTAGAACCTCCTGTAGACCCGCCTGAAGTTGTTGTAAACCCGCCTGTAAACCCGCCTGTAGACCCTCCTGAAGTTGTTGTAGACCCGCCTGTAAATACTCCTGTAGAACCTCCTGATGTCACTCCTGATATCATGCCGACTCCTGATGTTACTCCTGATATCACCCCAACTCCTGATGTGACTCCTAATATCACCCCAACTCCAGACCCAATACCTGCACCAACTCCCACACCGATACCGACCCCCTCTGTGAGAGATCTTCCTTTAGACCCTACAGCTAACGTACCAGGAACAATAGAACAACCTGTAGACTCTTCTGTAGATTCAACTCCTAATAACCCTTCACTTGGCACACCCATGCCAACTCCTGAACCCAGTGTCAGTGATACTAACTCTACTGCTTCGACTGAAACTATTATGGTAAGACCTGGGAATGTTGCCACCCCTGCGACTCCACCCAGTGTCAGTGATACTAACTCTACTGCTTCGACTGAAACTATTATGGTAAGACCTGGGAATATTGCCACCACTCCGACTCCACCCAGTGTCAGTGATACTAACTCTACTGCTTCGACTGAAACTATTACGACTCCATCTCAACCGAGTTCTGTCAATTCAGAACCTGTGATAGAAACTGCACCTGTTCAAACCAATATTGATGCGGTTGAGAATAGTTCTACCAATATTATTGAGACAAATAATGCGGCTATAAATCCTGTTGATAATCGAGTTGATGTAAATAATAGTAATCTTAATAATAATAGTATTGAGATAAATAACATATCAGTCGATACTGTTGAAACCATTAATAGTCCTCAATCCGATAGTATCGCCGTGAATAATTCTATAATTGAAATCGCTTCAGAATCCAGTAGTTCTGTTACTGCCGAATCTGACCTCGTTGCCATTTCTCCTGAAGTCAAATTGACTGAAACTGAAATTACTCGTTCTGTATTAGAACCCGTTGCAGAACAATCTGTTATCCCAGATAGACTGATTCAAGCGGCTTGTAGTTGTTACCGTAGCGGCGCTGCGAATAATAATAAAGACTGCCAAGATTTACAACAATTTCTCAGGCAACAAAATCTATCTCAACCTATTGAAATAACATTAAAAGCTTGTGGTTCAGGAGTACTAAATTTTATTATTTATCCCTCAAACTATCCAGACAATCAAATGGAAATATTGCCCGAATTATTAACTGGGGGAAATCGGGGTAATGTCACGGAAATAGAAATTGATGAAAACGGTCAAATTCAATTAAAATAATCCGGAATATTGCATTTGAGTATAATAGAATTGCTGCCTTTGGATACCCCCTTCTGTCCCCCTTAGAAAGGGGGAGACCAGAGGATGCTTTGCTGTATGCTTGATTTAATAGAGGGAAAATCATCTCTCAAAGTCTCCTACCCCCCCAGCCTACCTTAGACACCCCCTGACCTCCCCCTTGTAAAGGAGGAGACTAGAGGAGGCTGTGGTTTTAATTTAATAGAGAGAAAATTATCTCTTAAAGTCCCCCAAAGTTGGGGAATTTAGGGGGCTTTAAGTCTAATAATTGAAAACCATAATTTCTATATAGATGAAATCTCCATCAATTCACTTTTTATTAATTATTTTACCCTTTCTACTTTTGACAGAAAAACATAGGGAAAATATACATAATAATGCAGATATTTTTATAATAAAAAATCAAATATTAGCGACTCAAACCATAGATGTGAATCCACTGATTCAACAAGGTATTGAATACTATAAAAACGGTCAAATTGAAGAGGCGATCGCTTCCTGGAAACAAGCTTTAATTGATGATAATAATTTATTAAATCAAACTCAAGAAGCTGAAGTGTTAACTTATTTAGGTGCGGCTTATTCTTCCTTACGAGAACATCGACAGGCTTTAGATTATTATCAGAAGGCTTTGCAGCGTTTTAAACACAGTAATAATTCACAAAAGACGGTTGATATATTAGGAAAAATCGGAATAATTTATTATCAGCTTTCTCAATATAATCAAGCTATTCAATTTCATCAGCAACAACTCAGTTTAGCGCGTCAATTAGAACAATCTATGGCGGAAGTGGCTGCTTTGGGTAATTTAGCAATTAGTCAGAAAGCTTTAGGAAATTATCAACAATCTCGGCAAAACTTACAACAGGCTTTACAGTTAATTCAACCTTTATCTCAACCTCAACTTGAAGCGCAGCTTTGGATGAATTTAGGGAATACAGAAGAGAGTTTAGGACAATATAAAAAATCTCGTCAAGCTTATCAGAACTCATTAGAAATTGCTGAAGAAATTAATAATATTGAAATCCAGGGAATTGCTTTAGGTCATTTGGGGATTTTAGCAGCAAATTGGGGTCAATGGGAATCGGCGATTGAGTTTTATCAAAACAGTGTAGAACTGGCGAAAAAAAGCAACGATGATGAAGGAATAGGTCATTTATTGAATAATTTAGGAATTGCTTATCAAGCCTTAGGAAAAATAGTAGAAGCACAAGATTATTATCAGCAGAGTTTAGAAATTGCAAATAGTATTAAACATGAACGAATGAAAATTGCAGCTTTGGGGAATTTAGGAGTATTATATGAAAATTTAGAAGATTATCCTCAAGCGATTGAATATCATCAAGAAAGTTTAGCGATCGCAGAAACATTAAATCTTCCTCAACAAGAGGCTAAAGCGTTAAATAATTTGGCTCATGTTTATTTTGAATCCCATCAATTAGAACTAGCGAAAAAACACTTAATAAATGCGCTGACTATTTTAGATCGGTTACGAAATCCTCTACAAGATGCGGATAAAGTTTCTTTATTTGATACTCAAGCTTTGACTTATAATTTATTACAACAAGTATTAATTACTCAGCAGCAACCCGAAGCCGCGTTAGAAGTATCAGAATGGGGGAGAACACGAGCATTTATTGAACTATTAATCCAGAAATCAGTTCAGCCGGACATCACTCCTTCTCTTTCAGCTAAACCGCCAACGATTAATCAAATTAAACAAATTGCCCAAAGTCAAAATGCAACAATTGTTGAATATTCTATTATTCCTAAAGATGACTTTATGGGTCAAGGAAAACAACTGGGAGATGCAGCAGAAATTTATATTTGGGTGATTCAACCGGATGGAGAAGTTACCTTTCGTTCTATTAACTTAGATTCGTTAAATATTTCATTGAGACAGTTGGTAATTACCACATATCTATCGATGCATCGTAACCAATCATCCCAAACTAATCTTAGGCAACTCTATCAAATCTTGATTCAACCCATTGCTGACCAATTACCGAGAACCCCAGAACAAAAAGTGATTTTTATTCCCCAAGGAGAACTATTTTTAGTACCGTTTGCAGCCTTAAAAAATCCTGAGGGTAATTATTTAATTGAACATCATACTATTGTCAGTTCCCCTTCCATTCAAGTATTAGCATCAACTCATCAACGACGACAGCAAATTAAACAAATTCAAGGCATTGAACAAACTCCGTTAGTGGTCGGAAACCCTAGCCCGATGCCCGATGGTTTTGCGCCCTTGCCGGGGTCAGAGAGAGAAGCCCAAACCATTGCTGAAATATTAAACACTCAACCTTTTTTAGCAGAAGCTGCCACAGAAACAGCCATCCAACAACAACTGAAAAATGCTAATCTGATTCATTTGGCAACTCATGGTATATTTGATGCAGATGAACCGTTAAAAGGAGCGATCGCTCTTGCGCCCGACCGAGGAGATGGTTTACTCACAGCCGAAGAAATCCTCAATTTAGGGTATCGCCTAAATGCGGAATTAGTGGTGTTAAGTGCCTGCGATACCGGACGAGGTCAAATTACCGGAGATGGTATTATTGGCTTATCCCGGGCGTTACTGGCGGCAGGAGTTCCCAGTACAATTGTCTCCCTTTGGCCTGTTCCAGACGTTGCAACGGCTGAATTGATGGGGGCATTTTATCAAGCTTGGCAACAAAACCCGAATTTTGCAGAAGCCTTGCGGACTGGGATGTTGAAAACACGCCAAACTTATCCTGAACCTAAAAATTGGGCGGCGTTTATTCTCATCGGCGAAAGCGGTTAGCGGTTAAGGGGAGAGTGGCAAATACCCTTCAATTAAATAGTCAGAACCGATAGAATGTAACTTGAGCTGTTCTAAAGTTAACGCCTCCGTCATTTTAACCAATCCTAAATCTCCCACAGGACTTGGGGCGCTTTGGCCGCCGATAATTTTGGGGGCAATAAAAGCTAAAATCTTTTGAACACATCCCTCAGCAATAGCCCGCGCTGCCAGTTGTCCGCCACATTCCCACAACACCGACAATAACTGTTGTTCATACAAATAAGTCATCGCCGCTTGAGGTGTTAATACAGGAAATTCTACCACTTCAACCCCTTGTTGTCGTAGTATCTGTTGCAACTCCGGGTTAGCCCCCACCGTTGTCATCACAACCGTCCTTGCTTCGGTTATCTCCCATAAATGGGCGACAGTGGGCAAGTCTAAACTCCGACTCATCACCACTCGCAACGGGTTTGGTTCTCCCTGTTCATGGGTTGTTAAATGAGGGTTATCTCGACGAACTGTATTTCCGCCTACAATAACCGCATCACAAGCCACTCGTAAGCGATGAACGGCTTGACGGGCAGCGGGTGAAGTCACCCAAGCGCTATGACCACTGGTAGCGGCAATTTTACCATCCAGGGTCATAGCATATTTTAGAATACCGAAGGGTTGACGGCAACGAATACGATGAATAAACGCTTCATTCAACTGTTGACAAGCTGCCTCTTCTACCCCGACCACAACCTCAATACCCGCCTGAATTAACCGTTCAATACCTTGCCCGGAAACCAGAGGATTGGGGTCAACCATGCCAACCACTACTTTTGCCACTTTTGCCGCAATTAAGGCTTCTGTACAGGGGGGAGTCCGACCGTGATGATTACAGGGTTCTAGGTTGACGTACACGATTGCTGCGGTGGCTTTTTCCCCTGCATCTCTAAGGGCAAACACTTCGGCATGGGGTTGACCCGCAGCCGGATGAAACCCTTCCCCGACAATCGTTTGAGATTGAACAATCACACATCCCACAAGGGGATTAGGGGCCGTTTTTCCCAAGGCCTGACGGGCCAGTTCAAGACAACGCCGCATCATGCGTTGGTCAAAAGTGGGTTCTGAAACTTCAGAGATAGGAAAAAGATTCACGAGTAATAATTTAACAGGGGCTAAACTGCTTTCACCGACAGCCTTTTTTTCCTAAAATACTAATTATTTCAATAGCCAGTATAATCCGAATTGCAATAAGTTGCTCGCCAGTACTAAAATCAAAACAGTATACAAAGAAAATCTAAATTTCTGTGACAGCTTAGACTGGAGTTGAGGAGAAGCAGAATTCGAGTCGATATTCGAGTCGATAGGTAGACTCGCTTTAGCCATAACTCCGGCTCGTTCTTCTTGCAAACAGGTAACTTTTGTGGTTGAATAGTTAGACCAGCCTCTATCCTCGGCCTCCTCATAGTCTTTAACGGTTAGGCTTAAATGGGGAACATAAATATTCTGCCCAGTCGCCATATTTACAGCCAATCGCACATCTTTATGCAATAATTTGACATGAAAAGCGGGATGTCTCGTTGGATCGTCACAACGTCGTGAAAACCAGTAATGAGGTAAGCCGTGAATATCTCCAGCATTTTGACCAAACGCCCCAAAGCGCAGGCTATCCCAAATTGTTTCTAAAGCAATTCCCTCAGCTAAAGCTAAAGTAATGCCTTCACTCACCGCCTGAACTGCGGTCGCATTAACAGCATTATGAATCAGTTTACATTTCGTTGCGCTGCTAATCTCGCCACAATAAAGCACACGATCCGCCATTAATTGTAGCAGAGGTTGAACAGAATCAAAAGTATTGCGATCGCCACTCGCCATCACTGCTAAACCCATGCCTTTCTGGCTTTTTGCACCCACCGGACAATCATTAAAGGGCGCATCTAACATTTTAACCCCCTGTTGCGTCATGGCTTGATGCAGCTTCAGTATAGTTTCTGGGGCGTTGGTGGTAATATCAATATAAATACTACCGGGTTTTAATCCTTGAATTAAGCTGTTTTCACCCTCTAATACGGCTGTAACGACATCTGGGGGGGTTGGCAAGGCGGTAAAGATAATATCTGCACAACGGCCGACTTCAGCGCAATTCTGAGTGATATTAGCCCCCTGAGACGGCAACGCTTCCATGCTATCTGGATTAATATCATAAACATAGACTTTGTAGCCGTGGGCGAGAAAATTAGCAGCGTGTCGCTTGCCAATATTGCCGCAACCAATAATACCGAGTCGCAGAGAATTAAGCGGCGGTTCTGTTTCTGAATCGCTACGGGTTTGTAGTAACATAGATTTTAGATAATTTCTGTTTTATTTGTGAAAAATTGAGCAATAAAATAAACCAGGAAACCGGATGCCATACCCGGCAGCACTTCATAAATTGCGCTAGATAAGTTTAATCCTAAATTCCAACCGATAGAAACAATAATTCCGACAGTCATCATTGCGATCGCTACGAGTACGTTAACAGGCTTTTGCCAAACCCGCAACACCAATAACGGCCCTAAACCGGAGGCTAAAACCGACCAAGAAAAAATGACTAACCTGAAGACATTATTGTCTCCGGCTAAAGCGATTACTAATACAATAGCCGTCACAACTAATGTGCCAATCTTAGTCATTCTATAGGAGTGAGCCGAATTTGGCACTAAATCTTGGCTTAATGCCGCCGAACAAGATAGAATTTGGGAATCTGTGGTAGAAATAGCAGCAGAAAATAACCCCGCTAACATTAACCCCACTAAAACCGCTGGCAATAATTCTATTGATAAAAAAGGTAATGCTAATTCCGGGTCACTTGATGTCAGTAAATCGGGTAATAACACTCTGGCGGTTAACCCGACACCAAAAGCCGTTACCGAAGTCATTTGACCGCAGATAAATTGAATATTACGGGCGAGAGTAATATTTTCAGCCGAGTTAATTGCCATGGCGCGGACTAAGATATGGGGCTGACCCACCACTCCAAACCCAGCAACAACCCACCCAATTAGATAGGGAAAAAAGCCCCATTTTAGATCGGTTGGAATCCAATTGGTTAAGGTTGGATCTATCCCATTAAGTTTAACCCAAAGTTGTTCAAATCCACCACAAGCGTTAATGCTAATAAAGCACAATATCGCCAGAGATCCAATCATTAAAATCCCTTGGACTGAGTCCGTCCAAATTGAGGCGCGAATCCCACCCGAAAAACAATAGATAACAACAATAATTGCCCCAATAATAATCCCTAAATTGTAATCCCAACCAAAGACAGCATTAAGTCCTTTACTGGCGGCTACCAGTTGGGCAGAAGCATAAGTCCCCAGAAAAGCAATTGTAATTAAGGCAGAAATGACCGTAATTAAACGCTGTTGATGTTGTCCTTTTCCGGTCGTTTGATTGTATTGACCAAGGAAGGAAGATACGGTATCTGAATTGGTTTCTTGAGAGACTAATCTTAAGCGTTTAAACACTAACCACCAAGCCATATAATCGCCAATTGCCCAGGCAACGGGTATCCATATAGAAGCAAATCCAACGGTGTAGGTAAAACCAATTACACCAATAAATAAATACCCGCTTTGACCTGTTGACATCGCCGATAATGCCGTCAGCCAAGGGTTAACATTTCGACTCGCCAGTAAATAATCTGTTGTGGTATTTTGCTTTTGAGTAGCCGAGTAAATCCCAATGACGATAAATGACAGCAAAAACACAATAAATGTAATTGTAATCCAAATGTTTTGATCCATTAGCGAGTTAAATTATGATTAATTGTAATTGGTATTTTCACGCACCACTTGGATTGATGTCGAACATCGTTCTATTAATTTAGCTGTTAACAGACTTAAATAATGAACCACAAGCCACACGAGTTCGTCCGGCTGCCTGTTGCCACACCTCTAATGCCACATCTTCTAACCGTTGACCATCGGCTGATAGCATCCGCGAAATCATGCTAATTTTATTAAAAGACCAAAATAAACCGGCTTCTAACAGATAAGGTTCTCCCGTCTCCCCATGAACTCGGAAATCATACAAAGAATAATCCCGACAACCTAAAGCAATATGGGATTGCTTCGCCGCCGAGGCTAATTTTTCAAACAATTCCGGTGTGACGTTGGCGGGACAAACTGGCGTGGCTGAGGGGTTTTTCGGTTGGCTGCCGGGGAGTCCATCCGATTGAATTTCCAATTTATCCTCTAAAGTCCGAATGGGATTATCTGGAGTAAACAGATATTCTATCATTGGCAATACCTGTAACTGTCCGTTGCGTTCAACCACTCCCACCCGCAACTCTCGTCCGGGGATATAATCTTCAATCAGTAAAGTATCATCCAATTCAAACCCGGCTGATAAAGCATCAGCAATTTGATTTTCATTTTCAACTAAAGTCACTCCCAAAGAGTTATCTTCTGAGTTGGGTTTGACAATCAAAGGGGGTTGCATTGTGACAGTCTCTCCTGAGCGCAATTGCTGGGCGTTCGCCACCCGTACCCCAGCATCGGCTACCACCCTACGGGTATGGGCTTTGTTTGCCGCCAGGGCTGTACAAGGGGCGGCTGAACCCACAACAGGTATACCCAACATATCCTCAAAAAATGCCCGAAAACTGGTCATTCCGGGGAAACAGAATAAGTGAGGCACCACAACATCAACTTCAGGCAGTTGGGCTATCATTTCCTGGAGTGACATTTTCTCAGAGAGTTGATTTAAACAGACACCCAATTGCCAACAACCATCCGGGTGAATCACCGCATAATAACTGTTAACGCCTGCGGGTTGGACTACATCCCGGGCATAAATGATTGAGACATTATAGTAAAAGTCAGAAACCCTCGAACCCGCTAAATGTAATACTCGTAACTCATTGGGAGTGACTGTTGAGTTTGATGTAGTATGAGGAGTTGTTTGTAAAACCATAATCAATTGTTTAATTGTATTAAACTTTACTGAAATCTGGACAATAGACTAAAATATTTTATATTGTTTTCGGATTTTGCGGAATTAATAATTGAGCCATCAGATAAACAAGAGTTCCTGCCAACATTCCGGGTAAAACCTCGTAAATTCCACCCGATAACCCCAATAAATTCCAAGCAAAAGCGGCTATCATTCCCATTAACATCATGGCAATTGCCACAGGAGTTCTCACGGGTTTTTGCCAAACTCGCAGTAGTAATAACGGCCCCAAAGCTGAAGCTAATGCCGACCAGGAAAAAGTGACTAAGGCAAACACATTATTATTGCCCACTAAGGCAATCAACAAGATAATCGCCGTAATGGTTAATGTGCCGATTTTTACCCATCTATAAGAGTGGGCTATCCCCGGAAACAGATCTTGGGTTAAAGCCGCAGAACAGGATAGAATTTGTGAATCAGCCGTTGAAATTGTGGCAGAAAATAACCCAGCTAACATTAACCCGACTAAGCCAATGGGCAATAAGTCAATTGCTAAATAAGGTAAAGCTAATTCTGGGTCGCCTTGGGTGAGTAAGTTGGGTAAAAGGACTCGGGCAGTTAAGCCAATGCCAATGGCACAAAAAGAGTTAATTAAACCCCCAATAATTTTAATATTACGGGCTTTTGCAATATGGTTCGGCGAGTCAATTGCCATTGCCCGAATCATAATATGGGGTTGACCCACGACTCCAAACCCAGCCACAGTCCAACCTAATAGAAAAGGCAAAAATCCAAACGGTAGTTCGGAAGGATTGAGATTAATTAAATTAGGGTTAATTGCACCCAACCTCGTCCATAATTCACCCAGTCCACCACAGTTCAATAGGGCAACAATCAAGAGTAAAATTAAAGACCCAATCATAATAATCCCTTGCACTGCATCTGTCCAGATCGATGCCCTAATTCCCCCAGAAAAACAGTACACTACAATAATAACAGCCCCGATAATAATGCCTAAGTTATAATTCCAGCCGAATACCGCATTCAGGGCTTTACTTCCAGCCACCAGTTGGGCAGCAGCATAGGAACCGAGAAAAGCAATAGTAATCAGGGCGGATATCACAGTAACGAGGCGATATCCTTTGATTTCTTGCCCTAAGAAATCGGAAACTGTTTCGGCATTCCTTTCTTCAGAAAGAATTCTTAATTTCTTGAATATCCATAACCAAGCAAGATAATCTCCCACCGCCCAACCTAAGGTTAACCACAGGGCAGAAATGCCAATTTTGTAGGCAAAACCAACTTGACCAATAAATAATAAACCGCTTTGACCCGTTGCCATCGCCGACAGGGCAATGAACCAGGGATTCACTTTTCGACTGGCTAAGAGATAGTCAGAGGTTGTATTTTGTTTTTGAGTTGTAGAGTAAATGCCAACCCCTGTAAATAATAACAGGAAGAAGACAAATGTGACTGCAACCCAGACTGAATCATTCATGAAGTTCGATTAATGACTGATAGACGTTTCTTAGGGCAGTATCACGGTCTGAGGTCAACGTCTCTTCTCACTCTCCTTCTTATCAAATTTTGCCGAGTCTTTAAAAGATTATCTAGTCATATTTAATTTAACAGATCGGAGTTTAAGCTGTCTGTCTTCTTAATGGTGGAGTGACTCGATAAGGTAGAATAAATCCCCACTAACACACAGCTAAAACCCACCCAAATATCAAGACTTAGCATTTCCCCAAAAATTATCCAAGCTGCAATAGAACTAAAAACTGGAGTCAGCAAGTGACAAATCGAGATAAATTCCGCCGAAAATCGGTTTAAGCAATAGGCGTTATAGACCACTGGGATACTGAAGCACGCAACGCGACCCGATAGCAGTCCAACTCTCTACCACATTTCAACCCATCTAGATTCTGTTTAATAAAAAATTAATCTCCTCCTAATTCTACCAACTTTCCAATATTAAAGTCAATGCGAATCCAACCTTTTAATTTTTTAAGATTACCCCATAAAAGTAATGGAATTTGCCAGTGATGAACCATTAAAAAAGGCAGTGGATCGCTTACTTGAAAAATGGCATCTGTCCCGAGACTGATTTTTTGAATCCATGCTTGTAATTTTTCGATAGAATTGACTTCACTCAACCGCCACAATTCATGATATAGCCAATAAGTGGGTTTGCTATTGGGCAAGGGTACAATTGGGGGTTCATCTGCTGCTTTGCTATCGGTTAAATAAGCATCTGCTACCCCAGGATGATTGTAAAACATGGTAATGGCAGAATGAATCCTCGGATTGCATTCTAAGGGATAAACCTTGCCATCGGGGGTTTGAATAAAGTCAAACGAAACTTGTCCGGTCAGGTTTAAGGGTTTAACAAAACCTTTCACCCATTCTAGGATTTCTGGGTTGTCAACCTGTTCGTAATTCACCTGAAATGGAGAGGAATCCGAACAACAATGTAACCGAATATCTCCATTTCTAACTGTTGAATGGGTACAATATTCTTTCCCTCGGATAAACTCTTGCATAATCCAAGGTTTGTCTTCACTAATGGGTAATTCTTTAACAAACTGTTCCATTTCTGATTGTGAATTCATCGGCAGCCGTGTTAAATCTAGGCGATGAACGGAATCATACGGAATACTTTTCAGAATATATTGACTGCCATCAGCTTCAAAGTCAAAATTCAGCACATCTTCTGGTTTTGTAATCAAAAAACTCTTGGGAACCGATAAGCCCAATTCCTTTGCTTTTTCAATAAACGTATATTTATTATCTAACAGTTTTGTAATGTCAGCATCAAAATGAATCACCTCACAATAGGGAGAAAGTAAAGGCTTAGCGAGAGAACAATAATAACTTTCAACTGGGCTAGTCACCGGAACAAAAACATCAATCCTTTCCCGTTTAACAATGTCTAACAGTCCCTGACAAAAACTCTCTCCGTTTTGTTTGGGGGCAGGCACCGTATAAAATCCGGTAACAGCATTAGAAAAACGATGTCCGGTTAACCAATATTTCTGGGTTTCTACCAGAAAAACTGTATGCCCTGCCCCATGAAATGAACGGGCAAGTTGCAATGCTTTTGTCATCTTTGCCCCAGTAATTAAAATCCGTTTCGGATTTTCTGCAATGACTTTTTTTTCAAAAGGTTTCCGTAGAAAGTTAATCACCCAGGCAGTTAGAACAATGATTAAATTAAACGGTAAGGCAATGAATAATAATGCCAATGTTCCTACATTTTGCAACAGTGAAACAGTCTTATTATTTTGAATAAATAAAAGATGTGCCATATCTATAATTTGTTGATATTTTCAATCCAATATGTTGTATTGTGCCCCCCTAATTGGGGGGGATCACTTTTCACCCATCCCCTTTTTTATTCGAGAATAGAGGAATTAAGTAAAGTAATTAAACAGGGAGATAATGAATTAAAGTCAAACCATCTCGCAAGGGTAGTAAAACTTGTTCAACTCGCGGATCTTCTGCGATCGCCTGGTTGAATTTTGCGATCGCTTCTCCGTTGGCTGTCCGTTGTTGGGGGGGTAAATAAGGTTGTCCTTGTAGCAGGGTATTATCCACACAAATAAACCCACCCGGAACTAATAATTTGCCATCTAACAGCAAATTAAAATAATCAACATATTCCGTTTTATCCGCATCAATAAACACTAATTCAAAAGACTCCCCAGCATCGGCTAGCTTTTTCATTGTTTCCAAAGCGGGGGCAACTTCAACCTGAATTTTATCACCGTCAGGAGAAGCATCAAAGCATTTTTGGGCAAATTCTGCCACATATTCATCCACTTCACAGGCAATACATTTGCCATCATCGGGTAAAGCTTCCGCCATTGCTAAGGCAGAATATCCGGTAAACATCCCAATTTCTAGGACATTTTTCGCCTTCATCATCTGAATAAACAGCTTTAAAGTTTGTCCTTCAATATGTCCTGATAACATTTCCTGTTCTAAATGACGAACCGTTTCGCCATCAGAAAACCGCTGACTCCAGGGTTCTGCTTGAGTTTTTTTCGCCAAAGCTGCTAAAGCATCTGACTCTGGGGTTGTACAGTCTTCTAAATAGGGATCTAAACCCGTTGCCAGTTGATAGGCTTGCTTAACGCTTTCTGCAACCTCAGCGGGGATATCGGCCCCGTCGATTAGTTTAACCGCTTTCTCTAACTTTTCAGTTAAAATTCCAAGCGGAGTAACAGGTCTGGCTTTGAGTAATTCAATTGCAAGTGTCATTTTTCTGAATTCATTCAGGTAGTGTGTTCAACAAGTTAAACCCTGTGGAGATGTTCCCCTTAACGCCTCTACATTAAGGGATAGAAAGAGAATGGAATCTTTTAACCCACGGCTAAAGCGGGTTGTTCAGCCGCAGTGGCAATCATGGCATCAATGCCTTCACCACAGGGGTGAATAACCTCTACAAGAGATGACTCATCAGATGTTTCCTCAACTGAAAAAGTCAATCGCGGTGACTCTCCATCACACTGAGGTTACATTGACTCAATTGCTTGTTTCGCCGTTAGACAATTCCACCCTTTTCCTACTGTTGTCAGATGATTAATCAAACTGTAGACTCTTGAAAAATTCAACAATCCGTGCTATATCCTAGGGTTTACTGTATAAAAATTGCCTTCCCTAATTCGGTGGTCAGACCTAATTGGGGATTTTTTTGTTAGCATCAACAGTGTAACTCAGTCAATCACGGCATTGTTTAACCTCAATCCATTCAAGTATTCAGTGAATGCAATTCCACATCTTACCCACATAAAAGTCATGTTTTTTCTGAGTTTACAAACCAATCCTTGCCTGAATGACCAGACATCATCGGATTGTTCATAAACCCTGATTAGGTTTTTTCTAACTTCAATAATTGCGGCTAAACGCTGATTTTCCCCTGAGGGAAATGATTGACTGGGGTTTATCCCTTTCGGTTAAAACTGAATAACTACAAATAAGTATTTAGAGGGAACCTTAGTAGTTTACCGTTAATGACTGCAATTGACGCTAACCAAAAGTAGCAATTAGTAAGAATGGGAAAAAAGCAAAAAAGCTCATGATCTCTACCCTAAAACTTAGGTAATTTTACTTAAGCTTGAGGGGTGAGTTTGACGGTTAATGAGGGGATTAATTAAGAAGAAATCTTCCTCATCCTGTCCGAGTTTCCACTTCAGATTGCAGCCATGATTGATCTGCTGATCGGGATTTAAGGGGCGTTCAGCAAGTACAATTCTCAGCAGCAATTCTGAATTGATTTTCATCACGGGTAAATATTAAGGTGTGACCCTCAATTTTGTATTGAGCTATACCTAACATCTGATAGTTTAACCCTTGCCGATCTGGATTTAATCAAAATTATTAATAATTTTTGTTAAGCTTTGACGTTTTGCCATCCTGTTTGATACCGCAATTTACCCAACCTGTTTTGACCCAGCTTCAAGATTTTTGCGGATCGGATATTAAAAGCTCTGCTTTACCATATAGATATAGCAATCCCATCGACTGACAAACAGTCTGGGATTGTGACACAAGCTGCTGTTATCGGCTCCAATTCATGTTGCCCAAATGGTTTATGCAACACTTGCGTATTCTCCTGCTGACAATGGTTGCAGGAGCCTTACTCACGCCCTTGATGTTAAGCTACTATGTTCGTCTGGCCACCAGTCATCGTCGTTACACAGATTTATCCCAAGTCCCACCTGAACCCGTTGCTATTGTCTTTGGGGCCGGAGTTTGGGCGGACGGTACTCCTACTCCGATGTTAGCCGATCGGGTTCAGGGAGCGGTTGATTTATATCGTTTAGGACGGGTGGAGAAAATCTTGATGACAGGAGATAACGGCCTGCCGGAATATAACGAAGTTGCCGCGATGCAATATTATGCAGAACAACAAGGGGTTCCCAGGGAGGATATCAAACTGGATTATGCTGGATTTAGTACCTATGAAAGTTGTTATCGCGCCAAAGAAATCTTTGGCATCGAACAAGCAGTTTTGATTACCCAGCGCTACCATTTACCCAGAGCGGTCTATACCTGTAAGCATTTAGGAATTGATGCCATTGGCTACGGTACAGCGGACTGGGGGAAATTTCAGGATAAGTCGATGCGCTTTTATACTCAGCGGGAAATCTTAGCCGTGATCAAAGCTTTATTGGAAGTCCATCTACTCCAGCCAAAACCGACCTTCCTTGGGCCATTTGAAGGGATGGGGTGAAGATAAAAGTCATGCATTCAGCTAACTTGCCCTCGTGTGTCATTCCCGTGGAGATGGAAACGGGGGTCAAAATTTCTACGCCCTATTCCCTGTTTCCTCAAATGACCAATGACCGATCAAAAAATAGATAATTTCTGTTTAACTACTATAACTTTAAATATTAAATATTTATATAATTGTCAAGTAATGATGATATTGTGACGAAAAGTTATAGAGATAAATTATACGAATTGTCAGGGGTTGACAGCTCCGAGTCCGATTTTGTATGATGTGAGGTATAGAGTAAAATTGAAAATACCTATACCTAAAAGATATAAATTAACGTCAGCATCCGCTTCAAACCCTGACTAAATGGTATCAACTCTTGTCATAAAACTCAGTTCAACGGACTGCAAAACCCAATGAGATCACACCCAATTAAATCTCCTTCCCCAGCAGCGAGTTGACAAAAATACAAAAATATGCATTATTGACTTGAGCAGGTTTCAGAGAAAATCTTTTTCTCATATTTGCGATCGGTCTAATGGACTTGATTTACGGCGCGCACGACGAGCAGACTTGAGCAATTTAACCCGATAGGGATCGGCATCTGTACGCCAATAGACCCGATGACCTTTGAGTTCGGCACAATGGTCTTCTAAACACTGTAACCATCCCTGACGAGTTTGGATAGATTTCCAATCCTCTAACAGTCCCCAGTCTTGTTCTTGGTGAGTTAAGTTAGCAAACTTAGTGTACAGCGGATAATCCGGTGTGACAAACATTTCTTTGCGATGCAAAATCGGTGATTTTGGCCCCTGATAGGCTTGATAAGTCACCTGAAGATCTCGTAGATCAATCTCCATACGAGTGGATAATACCGGATGGGGATCGGTATCAAATTCTGGATAAAACAAATAGGTGATTTTTGGAGTTTTGGTATGAAATTTAACGATTGTTGCAGCTTCTAAACGTCCAATTGTGCGGTTGGCACAGCCTTCATAGAGTCGAAGTAAGGGGTTAAGTTGTTCCAAAGCCGAAACATGAACCCACAACGAAGCTGAGCGTTTTTGCCCGACTTCACTTTGCTGACAACATTGAGCAATTTTTTCACAGTCACCAATACTAAATAAGATTTGATCGGCTAGAAAACAGGCGGCTTTATAACTGCCAAATAAGCCTTTAATATCATGCTGAATCATTGGCTCAAGTTGAGACAAGCGAGGACGATGACTAAATTGACTCAAGGCTAAATAAACCAATAAATCTTGACGACGTTTTTGAGTAATTGTATCCCATTCTTGCGGATTTGTGGCTTTTAAAATTACTTTAAAAGCACGAGAAAAGCTATTAAATTCGGCTTTAATTTCTGCTTCGGTTGATAGTTCTCCAGATACGGGTAAACGACCGCGATCGCTCACAAATTCAATTAAGGGTTGCAGTAGGGTTTCATAGTCTTCAAACCGTCTGACAAATTGACGAACTTGGGGAAGACGGACTCGACGAGAACGAAACCGAGAAGCCCGAAAACTTTCCGCTTGAGATTGATCTCGAAAAACAAAATAAATCCCTAAATCAATGGGAATGGAATCAACACCTAACACTTGATCAATATAAGTTTTAAGTTCTTCCTGTTGATAATATTTCTGAAAGGTATTTCGACGAGTAATGATGCCATCGCTATAAGCCATTACTCCGCGATCGCGATCTGCAATTAAAATTTGTGCTGAAACAATTAATATCTTTTGGGTTAATTCCCACGCTTTAATTAGCGCTTCTCGGCGTTCTGTCTGATCTTCAATCACATTAATCACATAGCCCAAATTCACAATATCTGCGGCTTGTCTTGGCTTATCTGGGGCATAATAAGGATCCCATCCGGCTGTTTTAATCCCTTTTGCTGCTAATAATTTTGCATCTTTGCCATGACCGCAACCATAATCAAAAAAGGTGGCTTGCTTGGGTAATAATTCAGCTTCTAAACAGAGTTTAACAGGGCGCGATAAAGTTTTGCGAACTAAAGCTGCTTTGTGTCGTTCAATTTTCGGAATTAATGGAATAGATGGATTCAGTGATGAATTAGAAACGACTTGATGACCCTGAATTTCAACTCCTTTTTTTTCTAAGTGTTGTTGCCATCCTTTATAAGTACCAATAGCGCGATAAAGCAGATCGGAATTTGAACTCTCATTTACATGGCTTAGTGTGGCGTTATTATTGTGATCCAGTAACCCAAATTGTTCTTCTAATCGAGTTAACTGAGAAAAAGTTTGATAATGAGGATAGTCAGGAAGAATAAAGGTTTCTTTGCGATGAAGAATAGGAGGATTATCACTTAAAGAGTAATCATTTTTCCTAATCGTTCCCTTCGGTAAATTGACTTGAATACTTGAATCTAAACTCGGATGAGCATCTCGATCAAAATCCGGATAATTTAGATAGGAAATTAACAGTTGATTCGTATGAAATTTAACTAAAGTTATCTGATGATTTGCCGGGAGAAAAGAACGTCCCCATTGTTCCGCTAAACGTAATAATGGGTTGAGTTGAGATAGGGCTGAAACATGAACATATAAAGCTGTTGGTAGTTTTTTCCCTATTTTACTGTGTTGACAACTGCGGGCGATCGCATCAATTTGATTAAGATTAAGTAAAAGTTGATGAACCGTTTGACAAGCGTAACTATAGTTTCCAAATACCTGTTGTATTGGTAGTTGCAGTGGAGTAAATAAATTCAGTAAACTGGGAATCTGAAAGTTGAGTGCATTTTTCGCCAAATCTATAATTAAATCATCAGGATTGATGGCCGAATTCTGATGAGAATCTGTCGAACTATTTGAAAGGATAGGGTGATGAGTCATTTTTGGCATCTCCAAACCGCCCTTTTTCAATTGCTGGTTTTTGTTTCTATCGCTTATATTCAGTTATTTTACACCCGATGTGTCCCATTTTACCTTTAATAAATCCGGATATTTACCCCTTCATCATTCACTCGATCAAATCAGATTTCCAGTTTAAACTGTCCCTCACTTTTCCATCTGTTGACGGATCACAATTTTCTCTTTATTCTATATACTGTACAGAGTTTTAAAAAATTATCACACTGATATGGCAGATCAACTCCTAAATACGGTTGTTAAAAGTTTACAAGATATTGTAGCCAGCAGTGTTAAGATTATACCTGCGTTTTTTATTGGCTTGGTCGTTATCTTTTTGACTCGCTACGCTGCTTGTTTTATTCAAGATCTGATCTCTAAGATAACCCGAAGAACAATTCGTAGCCGTTCTTTACAGCTTTTACTCGCAAAAACAGGTCATGTCGCCACTTGGGTGCTCGGGGTATTAATCGCTTGTGTTATTACATTCCCAGGATTAAAATTAGGGGATTTAGTTGCGACTTTAGGATTAAGTTCTGTTGCAATTGGTTTTGCATTTCAAGATATTTTTAAAAACTTTTTAGCCGGAGTATTACTACTATTACAAGAACCTTTCCAAATTGACGATCAGGTGATTATTGGAGACTATGAGGGAACCGTTGAAAAGATAGATGTACGAACCACTAAAATTCGGACTTATCAAGGAGAACAAGTTTTACTGCCTAATTCAACTGTATTCACGAGTGCAGTACAAGTGCGAACTGCATTTAGTTCTCGCCGAACAGACTTAGCAGTCGGTGTTGATTATAATACTTCTTTATCGGAAGCAATGGAGATTTTAGAGAATACAATTTCTAAAGTCGAAGGCGTTTTAAATAGTCCAGAACCTGAAATTGATGTTGTTAACTTTGGTGATAGTTCAATTGATTTTATTGTTCATTACTGGACGCAACCTCAACAAAAAGCGGTGCGAACGATCAAAACTCAGGCAATGGTATCCATTAAGAAAGCCCTAGATAAAGCCAATATTAGTATTCCTTATCCCATCCGTACATTGTATTTTTATAATCAAGATCAATACAACGATTATTTCCCCGCAAATCATCATAAAACTTCATCTCAAGACGGAATTTACTCTGGGTCAAAATAGAGCAACATTCATTCAATTATCTGTGTAATGAGTCATAAGAAAGGTAGAGATTTTCAATACAATTTCTCTACCTACTTTAGTTTTTTTGACCTTCTATAGAGAAGAAGGACTATCTGGTGCAATTTCAAGTCCACCTTTATTTTTGACAATCTGCTGATCTGTAATCAAATCACTTAACTCATTAAATTCAACACCAATATCTTCACAAGCTTGTTTCAGGCTATTTTGAAAAGCCACTAAATCTTTGCCATAACCACAATTGTAAGCAGCTTCTTCTACTCCCTGCTTTGCATTTGCTTTCGCACAATCAATTAGTTCAGTTCCAGATAACGGTTTTGAAGCAGCCATAATTATAGATCCTAGTATTTTTGAATATAGACATTATAGACCCTAATTAGTATATCACAACTCTTCAGTTGAATTTTATTCTAAAAGGTAGATATTAATCAATTAATTAGTTTCCTGATTAAAAGTAGAAGGAATCTTTCTAAAAATAGACTCAATATAAATGATGTATAGTATAATAAAATTTGTTTTTATTTAAGAGTAAAAAAGATGAATCACGAAGATTATATGAGAATTGCCATAGAAGAGGCAAAAAAAGGAGATCTTCCTTATGGAGCTATCTTAGTTAAAGATGACAAAGTTGTCATGAGAGGATATAATACAGCGCAGCGAGATCATGATGTTTCTGCTCATGGCGAGATTAATGTTTTACGTCAATTTACTAAAGAAACAGGAAACTATGCTTTAGATGCTTTGAAAGGCTACACACTCTATACAACCTGTGAACCTTGCGCCATGTGTGCCGCAGCCTGTATCTGGGCGGGTTTATCAGAAATTGTTTATGGTGCTTCTGTAGAGCAGTTATTGAGTATTGGTTCTGAACAAATTGATATTTCTTGTCAAACAATTATAGATAAAGGCTTTCAAAAAGTCAAAGTGGTATCGGGCATTTTAGCAGAAGATTGTCTAGCTTTATTTCAGGAATAAAATTTTTTTATTAATCAATTTATGATATTAGAGAAATCAAATCGATGGGGTTGGTGGAGTCAGTTAGTTGCAATTATTACTCTAGCCAACTTTTTGCTAGTTTTATTTAATCTTAGCTATATTTCTTTGAGAGATATTTATTTCAGACAAATTCCTAGTTTAGTGAGATTATATGACCCAGTCAAAGGAATTGAATCTCATCCCGATACAACCCAATACTTACAAACAGTAGATTCTTTAACATCTGAACTAACTCAGAATGAAATATCAAGTCAATCGACAGAACTTCTATTAGCCTCTTTACGTCAACAAAGTGAAGAGATGTTACTTGAAAATCCATTTAGTTCAGCCAATAAATTTGGGACATTTGCGAAGTTAAAGCGGAAAATAGAATCTTATGTGAATATTTCTTCCGCTCGTCAAGCCTTCACAACTTTCTGGAGTCAAGAGTATTTAAGTGAAGTCGGAGCAACAAATGTTATTAACTATTTTAATCAACAAATTCGTCCATTAATGGAGGTAAATTATTATCGAGGAATTGATCAAAATGGTCAATATATTGATAGTTTTTTACTCATCGATCTTTACTTTATTCTATTTTTTGCTATTGAATATTTCAGTAGAACACTTTGGTATTCAATTCAAACTCCCAATATAAATTGGTTAGATGCATTGTTGAGACGCTGGTATGATGCACTACTTTTAATTCCCACTTGGCGTTGGTTAAGAATTATTCCTGTTTCTGTACGACTACATAAATCAGGTATAATCAATATGGAACGAGTTTTGGCTCAAACCACCCATGAACCGGCTGCTTATCTAGCAGATAGAGTCTCAACATTTCTGATGGTACGGTTTATTAATCAAGCCAAAGAATCGATAGAAACGGGTGAAGTCACTCAATCTTTACTCAATTCATCTCCTTATGTTCAAGTGAGTGATGTCGATAAAATTGATGCCATTACAGATCGGATTTTACAACTGACTATTTATAAAGTTTTACCAAGAGTTAAGCCGGATTTAGAATCATTATTGCGTTATAGTTTGGCTGAAGCGGTTCAAGGATCTGATCTGTATCAAGGGTTACAGCAAATCCCTGGATTATCAGCACTTCCGGCTGAAACACTCGATCAATTTTCCGACTATTTAGCCACTACAACCTGTGATGTTTTAGCCTCATCTTATGCCGATTTAGAAGGACGAGAACGGTTTGAGGAATTAACCTCTAATTTCAAGCAAGTTTTACGTCAAGAATTGCAAGATGAAAAAACACAAGCTGAATTACAGAAATGGTTGTCAGACTGGTTAGAAGAACTGAAAATTAACTATGTTCAACAATCTCATAAACCCAATCCTGAACAAACCTTAGATGAAGCAGAAAAACTGCGAGAGAGTTCTGAAACTCAAGAGGCTGATTTGATAAAATAAACGTTCTTTCAAAGTTTACTCTTTGATAATAATAGGAATCATTGCTGTCTTGTGTTGAAAATATAAACAATCAGCAGGTGGGGAAACATTGAAGACAATGATACCTTTAACATCATTTTCTGGAACACCTGCTTCAATAAGATAAGGCAGTTGAGTTTCAGTGAAAAGCGCTTCCCATGAATCGTATCTATTCTTGAGAACTCCGGTAGAAGTTAAATTACAATATGTTAAAACCCCTCCTTTTTTTAGCAGGGGATAAGCCTTTTTAACAAACGTAAATTGGTGGGTGTGTTGCTCATCTGCATTCAAAGGATAAGTATCATAAAAAATACCATCAAATGATTGATCGTGAAATGATTCTAATGCCTCACAGGCTAATCCTAAGATAGGTGTTACTTTATCAGCGGCACTTTTTTGAAAATCAATCAATCTTTGAAAAACATCTTGATTCGCTTCTATAATGACATGTTCTTCTGGAGAATAAGACTGAATTGCGGAAGCCGATATTCCTAAGCCAAAACCACATTCTAATATCCGTCCAACACCATTTCGAGTCACTAACGCCGCGAAAGCTTCCATGTAAGGAGTTTCCCAACGTTCCATCACCGGATGTCCTTCGATCGCTAATTTTTCATCAGTTTGCAATGCTTTTTCATCAGACCATCGTTTGGGATTGGCGTTTTGTTTTAAGCCTTGATAACCGCTTTCAAAATTCATACTTTTGCTACTATAAAGTTTAAATTACAGATGTGATTGACTGTTGAGCAATCGGTGTATAGTTTAAATTAGGAAAATAATTTTCACATTCACCTGTTCTACGAATGTCCAAAGTTGCACAATGAAAAGATCCCCCAAATTCAAATACATTTCTAAAGGGTAAAGGAAAGACTTCAAACCCATGCTGATTCAAAAGTTTTTGTAGCGGTTCTTCTCTTTCCTCGCAGATCACCTTTGTCGGTGATATACTCAGAACATTGATTGATAACCACTTACTGGACTGACAAAACATCGGCATTTCATCATTCGTACAAGTGGGTTGAGGAGCCGTTATAAATTCCCAGTCATTGTCTTTAAATATCTTCGCTTCTTCTTCGGCTATTGGTCTTTCAGGGTTAGTTAAAATTAGACCCGGTCGTAAAGGAACAAATGTACAGTCAATGTGGGAAGGGAAAAAATCAAGGGGAAAATGAACAGGATGCACCCGAAAACCTCTGGGTTCTAAGTGCCTTTTTAACCACCAAATACCGGCCCTATTGGTTGTCATTGATTCCTGAACTAATATATCCTTTCCTAATCGGCTACAGTCAGCTGCATCAAAAATCACTTCATCTTGCGTAATACAAAATTTAAAATCATGCATCCGCTCAAATCGTTCTTCTAAAGGCCAATCCCAGAAGTTTTCTTGATACATATTATCATGCATACTGGGTTTAGGAGCCGCATTCCAAATCATATTGGCATCTTGATTCCAATATTCATAGACTAATTTTCGATAAGGCAAGTATTCAAAAAATCTTGCTCTCCTGGACATCGTTGCTTCCAGAATTTCATTCCCCAATGCGATCAGAACATCCCGAGGACAGACTCCACAGTATTGATTTTCCACCTCAAAATAAGGTGTTTTTATCGATTGTCTAAAATCAAATTTTTCCGGCCTTCTGACTATGACATTTTGGGATTTTAATAAATTAACCAGTCCATTGAGTTCCTGATTGGCTTTGTCAAGAACTTCAAGGCTTTTAGAACCACTGGGAAAAGGAATGATTTCTGCTAGTTTTTGATCTCTTAATTTAGGATGATTTCCGGGTTCTTTAGGTTCAAAGCAAGCATGATCTGCAATGCCTACAACCATTTCCTCCAACTCATCCCATTCATTCCAGGAATTAACTATTTTCTCATACATTTTAGATGCTACTCTCTATCAACTCCTATAGCAATAAAGCAGAAATTGTTTACAACTGGGGAATATGTAAACACGTCAGCTCTAACTGCTACATAGCCAGTTTTTCAGCCAGCCACTACGAAGGCTATCATAATAATCTGAAAAATATTACAATCTTTAGAAAAATTTACCAATTACAACCTATTGTTCAAGAATTGATCCAGAAACTCGTAAAGTCTGGGTTAGACGGGCTGAGTGTTCCCCGATATCTGGGGCATTATAAAAATAGTAAATTTATCAATTATGGATAACAATATGAGGTGCTAAACACAGACTAGATTCAGAATTAACAAATTTACCAATTCCTAAAAATTGATCGTTTTCTTGATAAACTTTTATCGGACTTTGATTGATGATTTCAGTTGTAAGATCGATAAATTGTCCTTGACACCATCGCTTTGCTTCTTCGGGAGAAAGATGAATTTCTTCTAATTGCTGTAATCCGAGTGAGGGTTCTAAAGGCTTAAATCTTTCTTGTTTAACTTGAGTTTCCAAATCTTCTAAATTCAGACTATTTTTTAGATCAAATCCACTACTTTGAGTCCGAATTAATTGTGCTAAAGTTCCCCCGGTTTTGACTTGTTCTCCCCAGTCTCTGGCAATCGAACGAATATAAGTTCCCGCACCACAATCAATTGAGACTTCTAATGTGGGAAATTCTCCCGGATTCCATGCTATAATTTCAATATTAAACACTTCTACAGTTCGTGTCGGAACCTCAAATTCTTCTCCTTGACGCGCTAAATCATATAATCGTTTTCCTTGAACTTGAATTGCACTATAACGAGGGGGAATTTGTTCAATTTTACCGATAAACCGAGGTAAAATTTCTTGTACTTTTTCTAATGTCAAATCTGGGACTGGATGAGACGTTAAGGTTTCTCCTTCTAAATCATCTGTTGTGGTGGTTAGCCCAAATTGAATCGTAGCATGATAAGCTTTTTGAGAGGGTAAAAACTGAATTAACCGGGTGGCTTTGCCAATCGCAATAGGTAGCACTCCTGTTGCGGCTGGATCAAGTGTTCCGGCGTGTCCAACCCGTTTTATTCGTAATAAACGACGTACCCGCGCCACACAATCATGGGAAGTTAAACCCGCTGGTTTATTTAAGTTGAGAAACCCTAACATATCAGAACGATTCTCTATATTTTATTAAATAACAACAATATCTAAATCATTCTCAGTCATACCGACGACAAAGGCTAAAAACTGAGGATTATCAGAGTCATCCGTTTGAATTAAAACCCCAGATGCATCATCAATCGTGATTTCCTCAAATTCTAAATCACCCTGATTTAAATCTCCCACTAAAACAATTTGATCTTCCTCTGGAATATAATCTAGAATCCGATCGGCAAAAAACTCAGAATCTCCTCCTGTATTAGAACTTAAGGCAAAAGAATCTTGTCCATCACCCCCAATTAATGTATCAATTCCCACATCTCCAGAGAGAAAATCATCTCCCGCATCTCCAGAGAGAAAATCGTTATCTTGTCCACCGTAGAGACAGTCATTATTAGCATCCCCAAATATACTATCTCCACCCAAATTACCAAATATTAAATCAACTCCGGCTTCGCCAAAAATAACATCACCGCTTTTACCCCCATAAATGCTATCATCTCCCCCACCCCCTAGTATCGAATCTCCTTGCGTATTGCCAAATAAAACATCTCCACTGCCTTCTCCCAGCAGGGTATCCCGTTCGCCGCCACCATACAGGGTATCTTGATTCAGAGAACCGGTCAAACAGTCTGTGCCTTCTCCACCAATATAGCGATCGCGATCGGAAGTCCCCAAAAGGGTATCTCCTTCCGGATCTGTGACCTCTTGTTCATTCACGCTACCCTCTGCTTGTGACCCACCCGTGGTATCACTTCCTCCCCCTCCATCCATTGTTTCTTCTTCGCGAGGTAAAGCGGAGAGTGAATCTAAAAAACCGACAAAAACTTGCGATGTCATAATTGTAGTCTCCAGTAATCTAGGTATCTCATGTAACTTGAGAATTCAATGGGTTAGAATGAATCAGAATCCGGGACTATTGACTCTCTCACACAGACTCACACAGACACTTCTGACTTCCCTGATTGCTGTTTTTCAGTCAGTTAATGCTTTATCCCACTGTATTCTCTATTACTCAAATGGAGGATTTTTTACGTATTCTCCGATCTGAACAAAGTTAATTTATTGCTTATAATTATAAGATAATCCCTCATTAGTCCCGACAAACCCCGGAAAAGGAATGACTGACCGGACGAACAATCTATTGTGAGAGAGTTTTCGGTTTCAACAAGCTTCTAAATTCAATTGTATTCACTCAATAGCGGTTATGTTAAATACCACTGCCATTCTCATTGATGCCTTTGTTTACCAACTACAGGAGGGTTACCAACGTACCTACGGTGGGTTCAAACCCAACTACCCAGAAATCATCGCCTGGGCTGGAACAATGGCCCTAGAAAATATTGCCAATAGCGATGCCCTCTACCATAACAACGAACATACGATGTTAGTCACTCTCGTGGGTCAAGAAATCTTACGGGGTAAGCACATCCGAGAGGGGGGTGTGACACCTGAGGACTGGCTGCATTTTACCATATCTTTGCTCTGTCATGACATTGGCTATGTTAAAGGAGTCTGTCGTAAAGACCAAGAAGCCGATAATATCTATGCTACAGGCATTGGCGAAGGCATGGTCTCGATTCCCCCAGGGGCAACTTCAGCCAGCTTAACTCCGTATCATGTGGATCGGGGAAAATTAGTGATTGATGAACGTTTTGGGGGTCATCAACTGATTGATGCAGAACAAATTAAACGTAATATTGAATTAACTCGTTTTCCCGTCCCAGAAGATGAAACCCATCAAGATCGGCACAATTATTCAGGGTTAGCGCGGGCAGCCGATTTAATTGGTCAACTGAGTGACCAAAGATATCTGAATAAAATTAGTGCCCTGTTTTATGAGTTTGAAGAAGTGGGAACCAATAAAGTTTTAGGATATAAAACCCCCGGAGATTTACGGGCAAACTACGCTAAATTTTATTGGAATGGTGTGTTTCCTTATATTCCTGCGGCTTTGAGATATTTGGAATTGACCCAAGAAGGCAAACAAATTATTGCCAATCTTTATGCCAATGTCTTTCAAGTCGAAAATGAACGGCGAATTTTGCAGGAAAGCAATAAGTATATGCCGGAAGTCATGGATAGTACAAATGGCAAATACGAGGAATTGGAAGTCTCTAATCACTTCCCAAAATTTAGCGAACTGACTGAACTCAACTTGTAATTATTGAGAGTATAAAGTGGAAAAACCCACCACTGAGATTGAACAACGGGCGCAACAACTGCGGCAAAAGCTGCAACAAGCCAGTTACGCTTATTATGTTCTGGATAATCCGATCATGGAAGATACCGTCTATGATCGGCTTTATCGAGAATTACAAGCTGTAGAAACCCAATACCCCACTTTAGTAACTCCTGATAGCCCGACTCAAAGAGTAGGAGAAAAACCCGCAACTCAATTTCAGTCAGTTCGTCACAATATTCCCCTTTATAGCTTAGAAAATGCCTTTGATTTTGAAGAATTAAATACTTGGCAAGATCGTTGGCAAAAACTGATTGAGGATAAAGAAACAGTTGAAAAAAATCAATTTCCCCTATATATTTGTGAACTAAAAATTGATGGTTCAGCCATTGCGTTAACTTACGAAAATGGGATTTTAGTGCGGGGGGCAACGCGCGGTGATGGCATGACCGGAGAAGACATTACCCAAAACATCAAAACCATCCAATCAATTCCCCTGCGGTTAAATTGTGCTTCTCCCCCGCCCCGAATAGAAGTTCGAGGAGAGGCTTTTTTATCCTTAAATGTGTTTGAACAAATTAATCAACAACGGCAAGAAAACGCAGATCCCCCCTTTGCTAACCCCCGCAATGCTGCGGCTGGTACCCTGCGTCAACTAGACTCCCGTATTGTTGCCCAAAGACGACTTGATTTCTTTGCCTATACGTTGCATTTCCCCGCAGCCGAAACCCAACTTCAAACCCAATGGCAGAATTTAGAACAACTGCAAAACATGGGATTTAAAGTTAATCCTAATCGACAACAATGTATCTCTTTAACGGAAGTTCAGAACTATTTTGCAGACTGGGAGACTCGACGGCAAACCCTGCCTTATCTGACCGATGGGGTGGTGGTCAAACTCAATTCTCTCCTGTTGCAACAACAGTTAGGATTTACCCAAAAATTTCCCCGCTGGGCGATCGCCCTCAAATACCCCGCTGAAGAGGCCCCCACCCAAATTAAAGCCGTTACCATCCAAGTGGGACGAACCGGGGCATTAACCCCAGTGGCCGAACTTGAACCCGTTGATTTAGCCGGGACAACAGTCCAACGGGCCACCTTACATAACCGCGATCGCTTAGCTGAATTAGATATCCATCTGGGTGATACCGTCGTCGTCCGCAAAGCCGGGGAAATTATCCCAGAAGTGGTGCGTGTCCTGGCTGAATTACGCCCTAAAAATGCCGAAATGGTGAAAATGCCCAATCACTGCCCGGAGTGTGGCGAAGCGGTTGTACAGCCCCGAGAACAGGCGGTAACGCGCTGTATTAATGCTTCCTGCCGAGCCATTTTACGGGGATCTGTGGGACATTGGTGTAGTCGGGATGCCCTTGATATTAACGGTGTGGGGGATAAACTGGTTCAGCAATTGGTCAATCGGGGTTTAGTTCAGTCTGTGGCAGATTTATATCACCTGAGTGTAGAACAACTGACTCAACTAGAACGCATGGGAGAAAAATCCGCCCAAAAACTGGTCGAAGCGATCGCCACATCCAAAACCCAACCCTGGCGGCGAGTCCTCTATGGCCTCGGCATTCGTCATGTCGGCAGTGTCAATGCCACTGTTTTAACCCAACAGTTTCCCACGGTTGAGTCATTAATGGCAGCCTCTACGGCAACGATTGCAGGGATTTATGGCATCGGCCCAGAAATTGCCCAGTCTGTCTCTGATTGGTTTAAAGTCGAAGCCAATCAAACCTTAATTGAACGACTCAAAACAGCCGGATTACAATTAACTGCGGTGACCGAGTCTTCTCAACCTCAATCTTTACCTTTAGCAGGGAAAACCATTGTCATTACAGGTACACTCCCCACTTTAAAACGGAATGAAGCCAAAGAACTGATTCAAAAAGCCGGAGGAAAAGTAACAAATTCTGTTAGTTCTAAAACAGATTATTTATTACTCGGTGACAATCCGGGTTCAAAATGGGAGAAGGCACAAACCTTAGGGATTCCATCCTTATCTGAAGCAGAATTACTTGAAATGACTTGAATCAATACAAAAACTACTCCGATTCATCATCTAAAGTCTCAGTATCCGGTAAATCTTCTTGATCCCGATCCTCTGCTGTTAACTCTGAGTCCTGTTGCAGCGCTGCCAACATTTGTTGCTTGACTGCTTTTGCCCAAAGGTCAAAGTTAAAATTAAATTGTTCTCGGGAAATCTGCTGTTCAGTAGAAGAATCAAATTGATTAGTACTTTGTATTCCCACGTTTTTCGCCTCCAATAACAAGTGGTGTTGAAACAAAGAGGCGCGTTCCTTCAGGAAAAGTCCTTACTTCCGTCTAACGATCCAATTCCGTATGGAGTTCAAGAGAACTGGACTGAAAGATGAACGATTTTTGTATATTTCAATCATAACAGGTTTCAATCTAATCTGGCTATCGAGTATTGATTGCATCAGATGGTTATTATAAGTTTTGATTAAAAGTCTAGAGCGATGAATATTTCTAATAAAAGGTTGACAAAAAAATACTGATGCAGTATTTTAACTACCCTATAATTAAATAACAGAAATTCTGAGGAGCTGATGTACTTTTAGCAAAGATTAAATAGTCAAATCAGGCAAATTAGCTGGATTAAGCGATATTAGGAATATTTTCTAAAAATTAATCCTTTGATAAAATATTCTGACAATGACAGTCATTTAGCTAAGAATACAGGAAGCAATAAAATCTATAAAATTAAATAAATAGGCAATTCTAAAATATTTGAGGGTGATCTTGTCAAAACTACAGATCTTTAGTATTGTTTCGGGCTAGAGAAAATGGTAATCTAATCAATTAGTCAATTGAGGCAGTAATAAAGCAAAAAATTTTGCCGATCTGTTCCTCATTAATCAATTAGAAATAGGTGAAGACGAAAATGGCACTGACACCAAACAGTGAATTGGGTGTATTAACTGGAGATGACTCAGCAGAATTAATTAGCCTCACGCCAGGACAACTTGCCGATTTTCCGCTGGGTGTATTAACCTTAGGGGGAAATGATACCGTTTTTGGATCGAGTGATAGCGAACAAATTAACGGTAATCAAGATGAAGATGAACTCTCTGGAAGTGGGGGAGATGATACTCTCTTTGGCGGCAAAAATAACGATGTTCTTGATGGACAAGCCGGGAATGATTTCTTATTTGGAAATCTCAATGCTGACTTAATCCGGGGAGGACAAGGAAATGATAATCTGTTTGGTGGCGGTGATAACGATATTTTATTTGGGGATTTTGGTAATGATTTCCTATCCGGTGATTTAGGAGTTGATGTCGTTACCGGTGGTGAAGGGGCAGATACATTTGCCTTACCTTTACGTGGGATAGATACAGACTTTATTTCTGATTTTGAAGATGGCATTGATTTGATGCTGTTACCGACCGGAATTACATTTAACCAGATCTCAATTGTGCCTCGTGGTAGCGATCAAACAGTGATTACATTGGGCACACAAGAATTAGCAGTTCTTGATGATGTATTGCCCGATGCGATCACAATTGCAGATTTTGTTGATAATAATAATAATGATAACGGCGGTGATAACGGTGGCGATGGCGGTGATAATAGTGGTGATAATAGTGGTGGTGATAACGGCGGTGATAACGGTGGCGATGGCGGTGAAATTCCCCGTGACAATGGTATTATCCTCAGACTAGATCAAGGCTTTTTATATAATATTGAAACTGAAACACCCCTCCGGATTATGCCCTTAGGAGACTCAATTACAGAAGGGCAAATTGATCGAGATACTCCGACATTTCTTCAAGAAGGTTATCGAATTGGGCTTTGGAACCGATTAATTGAGTTTGGTTTACCCTTCGATTTTGTCGGCACACAATCTAGCGGTACTGATAATTTACCCGATAAAGATCATGAAGGACATTCTGGATTTAGTACAAATCAACTGACTTTTGGCAAAACAAACGATCCCGATAGCGGTATAGATAATTGGATTCCTCCTACTAATCCAAATATGATTCTGTTGATGATTGGAACGAATAATTCAGGCAATACTCCAGAAGATATGTTGGCGGATCTCGATGAATTAATCAATCAGATTATTAATCAAAATAACTTTACAGGAGAACTGTTAGTAAGCACAATTCCACCTCTCGATCCAGCGGGTCGATTTGAAGAACGAATCCCAACAGTTGAAGCCTATAATGCCGGAATTCCGACTTTAGTTAATTCCTATATTCAACAAGGAAATAATGTTTCTTTTGTAGATATGGTGAATGTTGCCAATGGTTTAACCATTGAGGATATTAATGAACCGCCTAACGATCCTGGCATTCATCCCACACCAGAAGGTTATGAAAAAATAGCTGATTTTTGGTTTAATGCTATTCTCAATCAAGCGGGTTCTATTGAAGCTTTAAACGACCCGAATAATGGAACCGGAACCAATTTTAATGATGTGATTGTCGGTAATGCAGAAGACAATACCATTGAAGGTGGTCAAGGAATCGATCGCTTATCAGGGGGTGAAGGGGCAGATACCTTTATTTATACCGCATCCGATCAAGGTTTAGATACCATTACTGATTTTAATATTGATCAAGGGGATATTATCGGTATTTCTGCCGCTGAATTTGGGGGAGGGTTATTAACCCAAACCCCTTTAAGTCTGGATGCTGCTGCAACTGGAACATTTGTCAGTAGCCCTAATCCCAAACAATCGGGCAATAACGCTAATATTCTCTACAATAGCAATTCAGGTCTACTCAGCTTCGATGTAGACGGCGTAGGGGTTGAACAAAGTGTTGAGTTGGCCTTACTTGCAGGTGCCCCTGAATTGAGTATCAATCAGTTCAATATATTCTAAGATTGATTTAAACTGTAAGGTGCGTTGAGTAACGCACCCTACTCCAGTTGAGGTAACTTCAACAATACCCCAGCCACAAACCAGTAATAAACAGCCACTGGGTCAGTATCTAATGGATACCAATAAGAGTTATAGCTAATTAATACAATAAACAACCAAAAGACAATACCATATCCCCATAAACGATAATCCTTTAACTGACGATAGGACTTAAATCCATATAGGGTTAATGCCGTAACCACTGATAGAAATGCGATCACTCCAACCGGGCCAATTTCATATAATAATTTAGGGTAGTAAGCTTCGACTAATCGCGTCTCCCCCAGGGCGCGGGCTGCATTCGTTCCCCGTCCTAACCCATGTCCCCAAAATCCTTGGTGTTTTTCAGAGATCCATTCTGCGTGATCTGTGATAAACTCTTGAGGAGGTGAAGCATTCCAACGAGAGACCAAACTTTCAAAGCGATCAGTTGCTAAACCGGGAAACACCAGCGCCGCCCCCCCCAGGAAGATCAAACCAGCAGATAAAATAATCAATAATCGTTTCCAGGCAGCGATATGACGAGAAGCAATCAGTAGTAGGATGATAATTAAAGGAACAGCAACCATTGCCGTTCGTTGTCCGCAAACAATTGCATTAATAAATAATAAACTCAGACTCATATAGCCAATCCCTTGCCAACGTTTCCTTTTATCATTAAACGCTGCGGCAAAGCTAAAAAAGGTACTAGAAATTAAAAACCATGACCATTGCCAAGGGGCAACAAAAGTTCCCGGAAGACGGATAAAGTTCTCTTTAGGAAAATAACCTAATGCCCCTCCCACCAGACATTTACGCTGTAAATTTGCCCGCAGTAGTAAGTTCTCTGGTAAACCCGTGTTATCGGCACAAACTCCCGT
>CAYNXM010000301.1:0-31609 GCA_964401105.1 uncultured Lyngbya sp.
GAATTTCTCGGCTTGTGAGAAGGACTTTATCTTTCTCGAAAAAATTAGAAAATCATATAGGAGCCATCTGGAATTTTATTCATCATTATAATTTGGCGATCGCATCTAAATCATAACATCACTACTTCTACAGGACTACCCAGTTTTGTATTTCAGTCAATATCAAAGTGGAAACTGAGCCAACAGGGAAAGCGATAGGCTTAGATGTTGGAATTAAGTATTTCTTAGCTGATAGCGACTGTAATACGGTTGAAAATCCTCAGTTCTATCGCAAATCTGAAAAGCAATTAAATCGTGCTAACCGCAATAAATCTAAAAAGTACGTTCGTGGAGCGGGGTCGCAGTCTAAAAACTACTACAAGGCGAGGTGTAGATATGCCCGGAAGCATTTAAGAGTAAGTAGGCAGCGTAAAGAGTATTGTAAACAAGTTGCATACTGCGTAATCCACTTCTTAGATGTGGTCGCCTATGTTGGCGTAGCCTGCGCCTGGAGCCCATAGACTTGAATATCAAAGGCATGGTAAAGAATCGACACCTAGCCAAATCGATTTCAGATGTTGCCTGGTCAACTTTCCGCCATTGGTTAGAATATTTTGGAGTTAAATATGGGAAGCTAACAATACCCGTAGTACCTCATAATACTTCTCAAAACTGCTCTAGCTGTGGGGAAAAGGTGAATAAATCTCTATCAACTAGAACTCATCTTGCACCCCCAAGGAGACTCACGTCAAATCAAAGATTATGACGTTGAGAGGAATTGGGGAACTTTAACTTTTTACTCTCGTCTTGTGACATAATTGGATGAGATTTAGTGGTGTTCCGATGCAGACAATATCTGTCAAATGTAAGCTTGAAGTCCCTGTAGGGTTGCGTCAACAAGTTGATGTGACTTTGCAAGGGTTTGCTGATGCTTGCAATCAGATATTGGCAATAGCAAAAGACGCTAACTGCTGGAATGTTACCAAGCTGCATCACTTGGTCTATAAGCCCGTTAGAGCTTCTACTGGATTGAAAGCTAATCACGTCTGTCAGGCAATTAGACGGGTGATTGCTAACGCTAAGGCTGTTAAGCAAGTCCATAAGTTTAGACCTACCTCCTTGAACTTGGACATTAGAACGTTTGTCTACGTTGAGGAAACTCAAGCTGTAGGCATTACCTTGATCAGTGGTCGTCGCAAGTTCAAGCTGCTGATTGGTAACTATCAGTTGGCATTGCTCAGGGGTCAATCGCCCACTGCTGCTACTCTCAACAAGACCAAACGGGGTGACTACTACATCAATATTTGCGTCAATATCCCTACGAAACCAACGGGTAAAACTCCAAAGGTAATCGGTGTTGACTTGGGAAGAGGTGACGTTGCGACCACTTCCACAGGTAAATCATGGAGTGGCGAAAAGATTCAAGCTACTCGTGACCATTACAGCAAGGTCAGAGCCAATGTTCAATCCAAACGCACTCGCAGTTCCACCAGGCGACTGTTGGGAAGGCTCTCTGGGAAAGAACAAAGGTTTCAGAAGTGGTTGAATCACAATATTAGCAAGCAGCTTGTTACTGAGGCAGAACAATCTAATGCTACACTGGCTTTTGAGGATTTGACCAATATTCGCTCCTCTCTCAATCAAAAGCGTCGCAGCAAGACAGAACGCCGCAGGACTAACAACTGGGCGTTTTACCAGTTGAGGATTTTTGTGGGTTACAAAGCTGCTATAGCTGGTGTTCCCGTTGTGTTTGTTCCACCCGCTTATACTTCCCAGACTTGCAGCCGTTGCCATCACGTACACCCCACTAAAGGGAAGTCGTATCGGTCTGGCAAGAAGTACGAGTGTGGACATTGTGGTTTTAAGCATGACGCTGATATTAATGCTGCACTAAATATTGCAGCTTTGGGGTTGTCCGTAAATCAGCCCGAAATTCCGGGGATTAGTTGTCAGCTTGAAGGACAGTTAAATCTGTTTGCGGCTAACTTCTTTGAACTGGGATAAAGCTCCCGCTATATTCGCATGAATTAGCGGCGAGTAGTTTACATTTGTAATCATTGCGGATATGTAGAAGATAGAGATGTTAACGCTGCTAAAAACATCTTGAAAAAGCGGTGCGACCCCGGTGAGGAAACCTCACCTAGAGCCTGCCCCCAGTGAAGACGGGGGGAACGCGCACCAAGAGAAGGCTCTTAGTACGGTCTGCCCGACCGAATCTTTAAAGCTATAGCCCCAGGGCATGGCTGGCGCTAAGGGGAGTTTGAACCGCTTTTAGTATTGGAGCAATCCTGTACTGGAAAGTTTGATCTGTGAACCAAGAATCCCCGCATTGAAATAGTGGGGAGTGTCAAAAACTTCTCAGCGCAAAGCGCGATCAATTAAAATATTATTGATATTTTATGAATTCTCTTGAGCTAAAATCAAATCTAATAATGATGAATATGAAGACAATTCTATGAAACTGACCCCTATAGCAATTTTTGTACTCACTTTTGCTTTAAGTACAACTATTGCGGTTCAAGCCGAGTTACAAGCCGATCTGAGGCGGCTTATGAGTACAAAACAATGTCAACAATGTGATTTAAGTCAAGCCAATTTAGAGCAGGCTGAGTTAAATGGTGCTAATTTACTCGGTGCGAACTTACAAAAAGCAAATCTAAGAGGTGCTCGGCTACGAGGAGCGGATTTAAGTTCTGCAAATTTGATTGAAGCCGATCTTTCTGGGGCGGATTTACAAGATGCGAAACTTCACAGTACGACCTTACGAAAGGCTAATTTAAGTCATGCTGATTTTTCTTGGGCCGATCTATATCGAGCATTTTTAGAACAAGCTCAATTCATAGAAACGAATTTAAAAGATGCAAATCTTAACGGTGCCAAGCTAGAAGGGGCTAATTTTTGCGGAGCAACTTTACCTGATGGCAGTAAGGGAAGCTGCTCCAATCCATAAGTCAATATCATTAACATTGAACCATAGAGATTTCATCTCGTATTTTTATTCGCCCTCGACGAATGGCACGTAATAACCGATCGACTGAACATCTTTCTTCTTCAGTCAGGGAATCATCTAAGATCGCAGCCATCAGTCCGTAGCGATCTGCTAATGTCAGGTATCCTGTGGAATTGGCTTGTGCGAATAGTTCGCCCAATGCAGATTGGAGTAGTTGAATAGGAGGCTGCATCTGATTCATGGTTACTAAAATTTGTTTGTGATTATAATAATATTATTAAAATCTTATTATAAAATACATCAAATTTAACAAAATTGATAAGGGTTTTAATTAAAAATTGAAATAGATTTAATAATTCCGATATAACCCGTGACCCAGCACACAGTTAACCCGTGATGCAGATCACCTTATATAAAATTTGACCAAACCTCACTTGATTTTAGATGAGAATTCGCTGTTAAAATCATCTGCATCTAAGTTAGGTTAAGTTCCATGATTGATGCTCTCATCCCTCATTTTCAAATGTTGGCACGTTATAATACTTTAGCCAATCAAACCATCTATGAAGCTTGTGCTAAACTCTCAAACAGTGAGTTAAAGAAAATCAGACCTGCATTTTTTAAGAGTATTCATGGTACTCTCAATCATATTATAGTAGGTGACCGCTTATGGATGACCCGATTTCAAGGGGATGAAGTTTCTCCCACAGGATTAGATGCTATTCTATATGAAAAATTCTTAGAGTTATGGACGGCGCGAGTCCTAGAAGATCAAAAAATTGAAGTTTTTTTTAGTAATTTAAAAGTAGAATTTCTGAATCAATCTATTCGCTATATTAATTCTGCGGGTGACTCACATGAATATCCTATCCAACTACTCATAACTCACTTTTTTAATCATCAAACCCATCATCGCGGACAAGTGCATAATCTGCTGTCTCAAACTGCTGTGGCACCGCCTAGTTTAGATCTGCATCGGATTTTGCGACCTCATGTTATGCTGAAATGATTAATCTTTTTATTTCATCAAAGATATTAAATTATAATAATTTGTAGCTCAAAATACAGTTTTAATAGATTGCATTAAAACAATGCAAACTCAGCAAATAAAAAGGTATAAGTGTAATTGTAGCTACATTTTGTTGAAGCATCAAACACTAGCATGACTTTGATATAAGTTGTCATATTTTATTTTGTGAGAGTGAAATAATAGATAACTTTTGTGCATCAAAATTTATGCAAGCTAAACATGATATCAACTCAGGAAACCTTAGAAGAAGCGATTTCTCAACCGCAAGAGCTGTCTTATTTTGCAACCATTTGTTGTGCAGCAATTGTTGGGACGATTGGTGGAGTTGTTGCGACAACCTACTATTTTGTCTTAGAAGAATTAATGAAATTAGTTTGGGAAACGGGAAAAAGTTATTGGCTTCCCCTATTTCCGACCTGGTTACCGGACTGGAATTACACTTTAATTGTTGCTAGCATTGGCGGTTTATGTGTTGGGTTGTGCTTATACTTTTTCGGCTTACCAGGAGAGATGGCAATTGTGATTGATAAAGTGCACGATGCGGGACGACTAGACCCTCGTCAAACCCCTGCAATGGTCTCAACCTCTCTGGTTTCCATTACTGCCGGGGGGAGCCTGGGGCCGGAAGCACCGTTAGTACAAGTCAATGGCAGTTTAGGAAGCTGGCTAGCGGAGAAACTCAATTTAACAGTCAAGAAGACACGAGTATTAACGTTTTGTGGTATGAGTGCAGCGCTGGCTGCCTTTTTTGGTGCACCCATTGGCGGGGCGTTATTTGCTTTAGAAATTCCCCATCGTCGCGGCATCGAATATTATGAAGCCATTACTCCAGCCATTATTTCTGGTATCTTTAGTTTCGCGATTTTTCGCTATGCAACAGGTTTAAAAGTGGGGGGAATTTATCACTTTGATTATTTTGATACTTTACCAACATTAAACTGGCTGAATTTAGTTGAAGGTTTAATTCTCGGTGCAGTCGGTGCATTGGCGGGGATTTTATTTATTGGGATTTTCCGGTTGATTAAATTTCTGATTCATCGGATAGAAAATCAACATATTTTACTGGCTGTTATGGGAGGAGTGGGAATTGGTGGCTTAGCTATCCTTTATCCCCAAACCCTATTTTTTAGTGAACAACAAATTGAAACTCAGTTAATTGAAGCGGCCTCTACTTTAGGGTTAGTGACATTATTGGGAATTACTTTAGCAAAAATGTTTGCCATTAGTTTTACTATTCATGGTGGTTTTCGGGGAGGATTTATCTTTCCTCTGTTTTTCACAGGCGCGAGTTTAGGACTAGCAATTTCTGCGGCAATTCCAATGATTCATCCTACAATTGCAATGCTATGTTGTATGGCGGCAATTAATGTAGCGATTACAAAAACACCCGTTAGCACATCAATTATCCTCGGTGTTTTATCTGATACTTCGATTTTACCGATTATTGCGATTGCCAGTTTTACTAGCTTTTTAATCACTAGCAATATCACCTTATTGAAAACCCAAAGATCTCGAAGCCAGGAAACCATTTCAGGCTTATCTCTATCAGAAGAATCTGCCGCTGAAGATAAAGTAGCGGCAATGTCATCTGTTTGATTAACCGTTCCATTTAGATTAAACTGTAATTAAGCTGTGGTTTTTTTGTAAAAATGACAGCTATTTTTTATGAAAATAATTACAACTCAGTTAATCATCCCTGAGTTTAACTGTTATGGGTTTAAGGATTTACGGTAACCGTCCGCTGAAAACATTACCCGGTTTAGAGACTCGTCCCACTTTAGCACGGGTGCGGGAAGCCGTGTTTAATATCTGGCAAAATCAGATAACAGGCTGTCGCTGGTTGGATTTATGCAGCGGATGTGGTTCAATGGGAGCAGAGGCTTTATGTCGAGGTGCTACTGTTGCCCTGGCGATCGAACAATCTGCTCAAGCCTGTCGAATTATCCGGCAAAATTGGCAACAGGTGGCTTCAGATCAACAAAAATTTCAGATCATTCGCGGCAATGTGATAACGAAATTAAACACTTTAGCCGGACTTCAGTTTGATCGAATTTATTTTGATCCACCCTATCAAAGTAATTTGTATCAACCGGTGTTAAATGCGATCGCTCAATCTCAACTCTTAGCTATTGATGGAGAAATTGCAGTAGAACATGACCCGAAGCGTTGGAATATTCCCCAAATTAATCATTTAGAAATATGCCGTCAAAAAGTTTATGGTAATAGTGCAGTCACTTTTTTTGTGTATCAACACTAGAATCAAAAACAGATCAGTAAAGACGTTCACAGTATAAACGCCTCTACCTTAATTATTTAGTCAACATTCAACTTATTTCCCCGACGGTATTGTTGATAAGCTGCAAAAAACAGTCCTAAAAGGGTGACAGGAATTAGACCAATTACGATACCAGACAACAAAGGTTCAACCACAATATTACTCCTTGAGATTTAGTCAAATGATGCTAATGTTATGGGTTTATTTTAGCCTATTCTAGGTTATGTTCTTCAACCCTTTGGGCATTTTACCACAATTTTCAACGAAGTTGTTGTCCCTACTTCCACCACGGAAACAGATCAAACGTCTTAATTAATATTCCCAGAAATGCCAGCGTCCCAATAGTGACCAATGCCAAAGCAACTGTTAACCCTAGTGAACGACGGGGAGTATAATAATATGCTTCATCTTGTTGGATGTGCTGTAACTCCTGATGATGTTCAATCACAGCCGCCAGCATTGCATAGGTTCCTAACCCAATAAACGATAAACCCAATACCCTTGAGAGGCGAACCGGATTGACATCAGCCCCCACAACAGAACGAATGGCACTGACAACTGTATCAATCCCGAAGCCAAAACTAATCAAAGCCAAACAAGTGCGAATCCAGGCCATTAAAGTGCGTTCGGCGGCGGCGCGGTTTCGTTCCTTGGCGAGTTCAGCTTGAGGGTTAAACGGTTTAGGTGGGATAGGCTTTGCCATAGTAGTTGAGATTTGATGATAATGAATAATTCCTACAACTTTTTACTGGCTTGACGTAATTCAAACTCTTTTTCGAGTTCATGATTCAGAAAATAGTTTAGAAATGTCCGAATTAAGGCAATTGCACCCAATTGAATTAAAGTTTGAGTGGAAGGGGCGATTGTTGTCGCCAGAATATCTGCCCCTAGTTGGAATTCTAAAGCCAAAGCCAGCCAAACACCAAACCGAATTCGCAGTTGAATAAATGGAAAGGTATCATCTTTAAATCGAGACAGGTGAATAGCCAGTTGGGCTGTTTTAACCACACCCAATAAAACACAAAAAACAGAAATTGCTTCTAAACAGAGTTTACCAATAGCAACAATTCCAGTTAGTCCTTCTTCTAAAGGATGTATCAGTTCCATTATTGTTATATATACAGGGAACGGGTTTGAATTAAGTAAGTACAGACGTTGCATCTAACGTCTCTACGGGAGTAACTCGTCATTGAGTAGAATTTATGATTGTCGTCAAAGATTTATATTTCTTGCTTCAAACTCCTGACTTCCTTGCCTAAGCATTTCATACAGCGAGGATGGTTGCTGTACGATGTACTATAGCAAAAGTCAGAAGTTTGAAGTTTGAAGCCTGCCCTCGCACTGGCGGGGGTCAGAAGTTAAACTCGAACTTGACAAGTGTGTGAGACTTTTATCATGTCCTAACTGTTCTGGCGACTGCTATATTATCACTATTGAGCAAGAATATGATAAAAAAAGGCTAAATATTGTCAGGCTGTCATTGGCTAAAATGACCAAAATAAGTGGGTCTCAAGCCCCGTCCCCCCTTGTTCAAGGGGGCAGGCTTCCAGGACGGTTAACCTTAATATCCCACATTTAACTCAATTGTATGGCATACTAATAATATACGCCATCAAAGCAAGCGTCAATGATAGTTTATGAGTTTAAGGTAAAAGGGAAGTCGTACCAGTATCAGGCAATAGATGAAGCAATTAGAACAGCTCAGTTTATTCGCAATTCTTGTCTAAGATATTGGATGGACAATAAGAGCTTAGGAAGAAAAGAGTTGTATCGTTACAACACTGAACTCCGAGCCATGTACCCTTTTGCCAAAGATTTAAACTCTCATGCTTGTCAAGCTTCTGTAGAACGCTGTTGGTCAGCTATAGCTCGTTTTTACGACGGGTTGGGCTGGCGCCCAAACATTTTACGACGGGTTGGGCTGGCGCCCAAACATTTTACGACGGGTTGGGCTGGCGCCCAAACATTTTCCGTCTCCGTCTCCGTCTTTGAAAACTGCAAAAGACAAATTCCAGGTAAGAAAGGATACCCAAAGTTTAAAAAGCGCAGTCGTTCTGTTGAGTATAAACAAAGTGGATGGAAGCTTTTAGATCCCAAACATATCGAATTTATCGATAAAAAAGGGATTGGAAAGTTAAAGCTGATTGGAACCTGGGATTTAGCTTTTTATCCGGTTAAAAAAATTAAACGGGTACGTCTGGTTAGACGAGCTGATGGTTACTATTGCCAATTTTGTATCAGTGTAGATGTTGAAGCTGAGACCTTGCCCACTAAACACAATGTCGGGTTAGATGTAGGCTTAAAAGAATTCTACACTGATAGTGATGGTAATACTGAACCTAACCCACGGTTCTACAGAAACAGTGAGAACCGGATCAAGTTTTATCAACGTCGGTACGCACGCAAGAATAAAGGTAGTGCCAATCGGTTAAAAGCCATTAAAAGACTAGGGCGAGTACACCTTAAAATAAGTAGGCAACGTGTTGGCGAAGCCTGCGCCTAAGCGCATAGAACACGCTAAAAAAGTAGCGCGTTGCGTAATTCTATCTAACGATATGATTGCTTACGTTGGCGCAGCCTGCGCCCTTGGCGCATAGATTTAAGGGTTAAGAACTTAGTTAAAAATCATTGTCTCGCTAAGTCTATTAATGATGCAGGTTGGTATCAATTTAGGAAATGGTTAGAGTATTTTGGAACTAAATTTGGGAAAGTAACGGTAGCAGTTAATCCGGCTTATACCAGTCAAGAATGCTCTAATTGTGGTTCTATGGTCAAGAAATCATTATCTACTCGGACTCATGTTTGTCAATGTGGGTGTGAGTTGGATAGAGATCATAATGCAGCCATTAATATTCTGAATTCTGCCTTGGGTACGACGGGGCACGTCGGAACTTGGATTTTAGATCCAAACGCTTCTGGAGATTTGAGCGCTACTGTGTTAGGCACAAAGCCTGATTCAGCAACTTAGGTCTGTGAAGGAAGAATCCCCGCCGAAGTAGCGGCGAGGGAGTGTCAAGAAACCAAAGCAATATAAAGCCCTAAATTGATTATATGAAGCTGACTCAAGCGAGTAGCGATGTATTTTGCTTTAAAATAGAGCAATTATGCTACTTGTCCAAGTTTGAACCTGTTCGACCATGGCTGTGTTGAAATGACGAGTGATGGGTAAGCTATCAATCACAATTGCCACACACAACAACATCATATAATAAATCGAGTATTTGAATAGCGATCGCGCCACATCTCGATTGTTAGGCGTTTGCAGTAATTGCCAAGCTTTTTGCAAGAAAATCACTCCTAAACCCAGTGCTAAACTGGCATAAACTAAACCACTGGCATGGAGAGGATAAACCAGTAATAAAGTACTCGGAATCAGCAGTAAACTATAGACCCAAATTTGTTTGGCGGTTAATTCATCTCCCTCAATCACGGGTAACATTGGCACACCGACTTCTTTGTATTCATCTCGAATCATAATTGCCAATGCCCAGAAATGGGGCGGAGTCCAAAGAAAGATAATCAGGAAGAGTAACCAAGCGGCCCAACTTAATTCGCCGGTAACAGCCGCCCAACCGACCAACGGAGGAATGGCTCCCGCTGCCCCACCAATGACGATATTTTGCACACTATGACGTTTTAGCCAGTGAGTGTAAACCGCAACATAAAATACAATACCGCTCATCGCCAGCAATGCCGCTAAGAGATTAGCAAACACTGTTAATAAGGTAAAGGAAATTAGGGTTAAGGCTGCGGCAAACAATACAGCATGGCGGGGTTTAACGCGCCCAGAGGGAATCGGCCGCCAGCGAGTCCGCTCCATGATATAGTCAATATCGCTGTCATAGATACAGTTAATGGTGTTGGCTGCCCCTGAAGCCAGTGCGCCTCCGGTTAAAGTAATCAGTAATAAGAAGGGGTCCACTTCGCCTTTTGCCCCCAACCACATTCCAGCAGTTGTGGTAATCAGCAGTAACAGAATTATTCGGGGTTTAGTCAGTTGATAATAGCTTTTGGCAACCTGCAGCAGGTTGTCATGATGGCGAAGGGCTGGGGTTTGAATCAATTCTTGCATGGATATTTCTTTAATCAATTGGAAATAAAGGATATGGCGCGAAGCGCTAGGCAATGGGCAACAGGCAACAGGCAACAGGCAACAGGCAACAGGCAACAGGCAACAGGGTTTGAATTAAGTAATGAGTAAGTAGAGACGTTGCATGCCAGTTCTGTACCGGAGTAATGAGTGGGATTTATGATTATTGTCAAAGGTTTTTACCCATAATTCATCATTCATAATTCCTCGTGTTGATAGCAGTGTCTTAACTAATCTGCGTCGTGCTATAAATTCACCGGGCAGGTATCGTAACAGTTTAAGATTGTTGAGAGGACTGCCAACTTTCTCGGCCATCTCGAAATCCTAAGACAGTGAAGGCCACTAAAGTCCCGAGTAAGGCTGCACCCACCGCCTGATGACTGACGGTTAGGGGTTCAACTTGCAAATGCAAACGGAATGTGGCGACACCAATCACAATTTGAGCCAGTAGACAAATTCCTACCCAATTGGCTAAACGACGTAGTAGGGGATGAAGGGCCTCTGTGCGCCATGCCAAAATGACAATCGCTAAGCTGCCAACTGTTGCCGGGATTATCCCTGCAATATGGCTATTCATCACCGTACAGAGTTGATGACTGCCAAAACATTGGTGTAATGCCCAACGAGAGGCAACTAACCCCCCGAGTAGACTTTGCAGATAAACGCAAATTGCCGCAATTAATCCCAGCCAGGGCAAACGTCCTACTGTACCCATACTGTTATAGGGCATAATCGCGCAACCCATCACCAACAAGGTACAAAAGAACAGTAAGGCAGTGCCTAGATGAGCGGTAACAATGTCAAACCGTAATAGTTGTGTGACCGTCAGTCCCCCTAAGATGCCTTGGAAAACAATTAAAAACAGGGCAAATGTCCCTACCCAGGGAAACCAACGCGGTAATTGCAGTCGATGCCACCAGGACAAACCCGCTAGTGCAATGGCTCCCAAGCCAATTAAAGCGGCATCGAGGCGATGAAACCATTCTAGAAAGACTTGCAGGTTCATCTGAGCCGTCGGCACTAATGTTCCGTAACATAACGGCCAATCCGGACAAGCCAGTCCGGCATTCATCACTCTTGTGGCGCTGCCGATGGCCATTAGGAGAAAGGTGGCAATACAGAGCTTCCATACCAGGCGACGAACCCGATCTCGAGGGGTCGCTGGGGAAGAAATCTTGATTTTATCGTCTAAAATAATATTTGCCATGAGTTCTCCCGAGACATGAATAATAGCTGTGTTTTTTTGAGGGGAAAAGCCATCTTTGTTCAATCCCGTCATTACTGATTGAATACAAGGATTTATGATGGCTTTGAGTGAATTCCCCCTGATGTCAGCCCACTCACCAATAAAAATATATTGTGCTATTTATCTACCTTAGCGATATCAACCCGAAATCAGCAAACTTTTATAAAGTTTTTGGATTCTTATTTTTTATTACCATTCGTTACGGAGCTTCTCATAAATTTTAAAGAAAGATTTAATTTTTAATCGGATGATCGAGGAACGAAATTGAGTTTAGTGGGGTCTTTGTAGTGAGAAAAATTCTCATTGTCCCTCAGATAAAGTCCCATAGACTCTAAAAAGTAGCTGATTTTACCTAAATCCCAATCTGGGGACTACAACGACAGAAAAAAATGATAAAATTACGACGGATGTGGTCACCGATCTGCCCCTGAAGATGGGTGACCATAATTCTAAAGAAAATCCTAAGAATTGCCAGGGATTCTAACCGACATAAGCAATCTGTTTTACCTTAAAATTAAAAGAGTTAAAACCCCCTAATTTTATCGGTATTTTGATCGATCCTAATGGGGTGAAATTATGTATTCGGTTGGCAATTCCTTTATGATTAAATATGGAAACAAAGATCGTATTTTTCCCAGTTTTAAATATAGGGAGTACGAGATAAGGAGGTAGAAGATTGAATATTCCCAGTACAATTTTGACCATGCTATTCGGGATTGGGCTTACCCTGGTCAGTCTCTGGTATGGTCAACATAACGATTTAATGCCTGTGGCTGCCTCGGCAGAAGCGGCTGAAGTTGATACCTTATTCCGGGCTATGCTAACCGTTGCCTTTGGTCTGGCCTTATTTGTTCAGTGTATCTTGGTGTTTTCGATGGTGAAATTCCGTCGTCGCCCCGATGATAACACAGACGGCCCCCCCATTCATGGCAATATTCCCTTAGAAATTGTCTGGACAGCGATCCCGGCGTTTATCGTCCTCGCCATTGGTATCTATAGCTTTGAAATTTATAACCAAATGGGAGGCTTAGATCCGATGGTGGCAAATGTGCCGGATATTCATGCCCATCATCACCGCAGTGGTGCAGCGATCGCAGCCCCTTTACCCGGAAGTGAAGACTCACTCGACACCCCGATCTCGGCCCGAACTCAAGTGGCTATTGGCATCGGTGCATCTCCAGATGAGCAAGGGCAAACCGCCGATGTAGTAGTCGATGTCATGGGGCTACAATATGCCTGGATCTTTACTTATCAAGGTAGTGGAGTCGTTGCCGGAGAATTGCACGTTCCGGTGGGTCAAGAAGTTCAGCTTAATATTGTCGCTCAAGATGTGCTACACGCCTTCTGGCTACCGGAATTACGCTTAAAACAGGATGCGATCCCCGGAAGAACAACTCAACTGCGGTTTAAACCGACAAAACCCGGTACTTATCCGGTGGTCTGTGCTGAGTTGTGTGGTGGCTATCATGGCTCGATGAGAACTCAAATGGTCGTTCAAGAACCAGAGGAATATGACGCTTGGGTACAAGAAAATGCTGTAGCGCAAAACCCAGATAATCCACAGGCAGTGGCGATGAACCCCGCAGACATGACAGAAACCGAATTTCTCGCCCCCTATGCTGAAGATTTGGGCGTGAATGCTGACACTCTTCACTCGTTACATCCCGCAGAATAACCGATCAGAAAAACGTTCTTATGGCACAAGCACAGCTCGATATGACTGCCAATATGAACGCCGAACATACAGAAGAAGAACGGCGTTGGCAGGATTTCTTTACCTTTAATACAGACCATAAAGTGATCGGGATTCAATATCTCGTCACCTCTTTTATCTTCTTCCTGGTAGGAGGAGCCTTAGCAGGGGTGGTTCGTGCCGAACTGGCCACTCCAGACCCCGATATTGTCAGCCCAGAAGTCTATAACAGCCTATTCACCGTTCACGGAACGATTATGATCTTTCTGTGGATCGTTCCAGCCGGCGCTGGGTTTGCCAATTATCTGATCCCGTTGATGATCGGGGCAAAAGATATGGCCTTCCCTCGGTTGAATGCTGTGGCTTTTTGGTTAATTCCCCCCTCCGGTATGCTGTTGTTACTCAGCTTCTTCATTGATGCTCCTCAAGCAGGCTGGACATCTTATCCCCCCCTAAGTTTAGTCTCCGGTAAAGTGGGAGAAGAAATCTGGATTCTCAGCTTGCTGTTATCGGGGACCTCATCAATTCTCGGGGGGGTAAACTTTTCCGTTACCATGTTTCAAATGCGAATTAAGGGCATGGGTTTAAACCAAATGCCCCTATTTTGCTGGTCAATGATTGCGGCTTCGGCTTTAATTCTGTTATCCACCCCTGTATTGGCAGCAGCGTTAATCTTACTCTCATTTGACTTACTCGCTGGAACCAGTTTCTTTAACCCCCTCAGTGGCGGCGATCCGGTAGTTTACCAGCATTTATTCTGGTTCTATTCCCACCCAGCGGTTTACATTATGGTATTGCCGTTTTTTGGGGTAATCTCAGATGTGATTCCGGTTCACGCCCGTAAACCCATTTTTGGTTATCAGGCGATCGCCTATTCAAGCCTAGCCATTAGCTTCCTCGGCTTAATTGTTTGGGCACACCATATGTATACCAGTGGTACTCCTGGCTGGTTAAGGATGTTCTTTATGATCGCCACAATGGTGATTGCGGTTCCCACAGGAATTAAAGTCTTTGGTTGGATAGCCACCCTTTGGGGCGGCAAACTGCGTCTCAACAGCGCCTTATTATTCGCGATGGGTTTCCTCTCCACTTTTGTAATTGGTGGGGTAACTGGGGTAATGTTAGCCGCAGTCCCGTTTGATATTCACGTTCACGATACCTATTTTGTGGTAGCGCATTTCCACTACGTATTGTTTGGTGGGGCAGTCTTTGGGATTTATGCGGGGATTTATCACTGGTTCCCTAAAATGACGGGACGGATGATGAATGAAACCTGGGGGCGGGTTCACTTTGTCCTCACCTTAATTGGGGCAAATATGACCTTTATGCCGATGCACGTCCTCGGTTTACAAGGAATGCCCCGACGGGTCGCCATGTACGATCCTAAATTTGCCGATCTCAACATGGTTTGTAGTATTGGGACTGCTATTCTGGCGGTTTCTACAATTCCTTTCTTAATTAATGCAGTTTGGAGTTGGCTCAAAGGCCCGAAAGCTCCCGCCAATCCTTGGGAAGCTTTAACCTTAGAATGGATGACTTCCTCTCCTCCGCCGATTGAAAACTTCATCGTCGATCCCGTTCTCAGAACTGGCCCTTATGATTATGGCATGAAGAAAACCTTAGCCATTCGGGCTCGTTTGAAAGAATTAGCCGCCGCTGTGCCACCGCGTCAGAAAGAAGCTGGAATTCCCTTATCTGAGGCCCAATCTTCAACTTTACTGGGTGACTCCTCTTCAGATAGCGATTCTTAATTTTGAGAGGCTACGCCAACGCTAAACTATAAGTTCGTTCCCCGCTTATGCGGGGACAAGCATTGGTTGTTGATCATGGGTGATTAAATGACCAATAACGAATTACTCCCCTCCTGTAACCTGTTCCCTATCGAAAAGATTGATTTATGCAAGGTTCAACCGTTAATGACTCTCAAAGTGTGGTTGGGTATCAACCGCAAGCAGCCGATCATGCCGATGCCCATCATGAAGAACATCCTGACTTGCGAATGTCAGGGGTGCTTGTCTTTTTAATCGCAGAAAGCATGATTTTCCTCGGGCTATTTACAGCTTATTTAATTTGTCGAGCCAGTGCTGATGTTTGGCCGCCAGATGATATAGAAAGAGAACTTTTACTGCCTGGAATTAATACTATCATTCTGATTTCTAGTAGCTTTGTGATGAATCGCGGCAACTCTGCGATCAAAAAAGGAAACGAAGCGGGATTAAAGTCGTGGTTTTTAGCCACTGCAATTATGGGGATTATTTTCCTCTGTGGTCAGGTTTATGAATACTCTAATTTAGAATTTGGCTTGACGACAAACTTATATTCCAGCTTCTTTTATGTGTTAACCGCATTTCACGGAATGCACGTTACCTTTGGGGCGCTGCTAATCTTGGCTGTGCTTTGGCGATCGCGTCAACCGGGTCACTATTCTGCATCCTATCACTTCGGGCCAGAAGCCTCTGAACTCTATTGGCACTTTGTCGATGTCATTTGGATTGTGCTGTTTGTGTTGTTATATCTGCTCTAAAGCGCTAACAAATTTTATAACTTTTGTCAACCCCTACCGGGGTTTTTTTTATAGGAAAAGCAATATCAAAACCCCGTTGATTTTACATTCACGCCTTGTCAGTTTTTGATAAGATATACATAATGCTTAAAAGCAGCAATTGAAGTAAAACTGCAAACTTCATATTAATTCAGGGAAGCAGTCGTTATTTTAAAGACTATATCGCAAGTGAGAAAGCTAGACAGGTTTTCAAGTTGAAAATCCTAATTCTATATTCTCTCTTATCATTGGGTTCAAGGTTGCTAATCGGCTAACAATATAGCCTATGCAAATATCGGAATTCTGAGACCTCGCTGCGGGTATAGAAAAAATCTTTGTCCGTTTGAGAGATCGGAGAATGTCAAACATAAATGGGAGGAGACAACATTGGCTATGCAGTATAGCTACAGTGAGGGTGGAGATCAGTCCCCACGGCGGTTACTGATAACAGGGGGAGCAGGGTTTATTGGTTCAAACTTTGTCCATCATTGGTGTCAGGCCAATCCCCAAGATCGAGTGGTGGTTTTGGATGCTCTCACTTATGCAGGCAACCGTCAAAACCTTACAAGTTTAGATGATAACCCCCAGTTTCGGTTTGTCAAAGGCGATATTTGCGATCGCGCTTTAATTGATTCATTATTACAAGAAGAACAAATTGATACAATTGCTCATTTTGCTGCGGAATCTCACGTCGATCGTTCGATTCTGGGGCCAGAGGCATTTGTGCAAACGAATGTTGTCGGAACGTTTACTTTACTCGAATCATTTCGTCAATATTGGAATCAACAAGAGCAACCCTCGCGGTTTAGGTTTCTACACGTTTCAACTGATGAGGTCTACGGTAGCTTAGAGCCAGACGATCCCGCCTTTAGCGAAACCACACCCTACACCCCCAATAGTCCTTATTCCGCCTCCAAAGCGGGCAGCGATCACTTAGCGCGGGCTTATTTCCATACTTATGGAATGCCAACTATCATTACGAATTGTTCTAACAATTATGGCCCCTATCATTTCCCGGAAAAATTGATTCCGTTGATGTGTATCAATATTTTGCTCGGTAAGCCTTTACCTGTATACGGAGATGGGCAAAATGTACGAGATTGGTTGTATGTTTTAGATCATTGTCGGGCATTAGATACGGTCATTCATCGAGGTAAACCCGGTGAAACCTACAACGTCGGCGGCAACAACGAGGTCAAAAATATTGATTTAGTCAAGATGTTATGTCATATCATGGATGAACTGGCTCCCCAGTTACCCGTGAAGCCGTCTGAAGAATTAATCACCTTTGTTCAAGACCGTCCAGGACACGACCGCCGCTATGCTATTGATGCTAGCAAAATCAAAACTCAACTGGGTTGGGCACCATTGGTGACAGTCGAAGAAGGACTGCGGCAAACTGTAAGCTGGTATCTCAGCCATCGTAGTTGGTGGGAGCCATTACTGTCTGAGGAATATCAAGCCTATTATAAGCAGGTTTATGCTTCTTGAATGAGACAGGGGTAGTCATAGACTACCCTATATGGGTAATGCTGGTAAACGACCAACTTAAGAACATTCGCCAAATTGAATATTTTCGACTAAGTGCTGCACAAACGCGCTCCGGAACGCAGTATCTTCAACTTTCTTGTCAACTTTCTTGTCAACTTGCTAGCTGGGTTGGTGGCTGACACCCATGCCGACAAAAAACCGGCTTTGGATTTGAAGCTTATGAGGCTGACCTGCTTTGCCTCCTGCTATATCTTCTAACCTCGTCGAACTCGCGTTAAAATACCACAGTGTTGAGGATGGGATACGGCTCCCGCTACGCAAGCCCAATCGCCCAACTCAGCAGCGTTAAGGACATTAGTAATATTTTCGCAGAGTTTCAACGGTTGCTCTATATCAATGGTCAAGCGGCTTAACTGATAGTCGTGTGCGATCGCAAATAGTTTTTATTTATTGTGTCTGTCTGTTTCCAAATCTTATCGTTATCTATTCCTTTGACGAAAATTTTACTACACCTTCCTCCTTGCCAATATTTCTACACTTATTGACAACAAATTCAACTAGGGTGATATAGAGGTAATACTGTTACTGTTATAAATTGTCTGTTTGAACATGACTCGATCTCAAGCTATCATGATTTTTTAGTTTTTTAGGTTTAATTCTCCGGATATAAGAAAAATCCTTAGAAGGATGATTAACAAACATAGTAAATATACGGATATATAGAAAAAAAATAATTTTCTTATAGACAGTATTTTTACTGAATTTAAAGAAACAGCAAACAAAAAAAGCAACTGCAACCCTCTCAGATAAAGAGCTTTAGAAAAAAAAGTTCTTTAATAATTTGATGTGACCTTGAATAATACTCTATATTAGCTCTAATTTAAATCAAGTATACAGCAAAATAATTTTGCTCCTATTAATCTAGCAAAAAAAACAGTTATCTAGAAAATATAAGATTTTTAAAACAAAGTTTTCCGGATAACTAAGATATGGGAATGTTAATTAAAAAGGATTTGATTAGTGTATCTAGGTTAAATCCATAAAAAACTAAGAATACCCAAAAGCTCACGAAATATGGCTACTATTGTTGTCAATACTCTTTCTGATGCTGCTCTGCGCGATGCGATCGCAAATGCAGCTAATGGTGATATTATTACTTTTGATCCTAGTCTGGCGAATGGCACCCTCACCCTCACAGGTGGTGAATTGGTGATTGATAAAGCCCTCACCATTGATGGGGAAACCAATAACATTACAATTGATGCAGGCGGTAACTCTCGAGTCTTCAACATTGATGACGGCAGCGACACAGAAGTTAATGTTGTCATTGAAGGACTCACCATCACGGGTGGAAGCGTTACAGGGGATGGAGGTGGTATCTTCAATGAAGAAGATCTCACGATTACCGATAGCATCATTAGTAACAACGAAGCAACGGGTTCTTTTGCTGATGGTGGCGGGATTTTCAATAATGGTACTCTTACCATTACCGATAGCACCATTACGGGTAACTTTGCCGATGATGACGCTGGTGCGGTTTACACTAACGATCTTGGCACAACTACCATTTCCGGTAGCATCATTGATAGCAATACTGCCAACTATGATGGGGGGGGTTTGTTCAACTTTGGCGATGTCACCATCACCAATACCACCATTAGCAATAACCAAGCCCTTTCTGATATTGCTGATGGAGGCGGTGTAGCGGTTTTCGGTGATACCACTATTACCAATAGCACTATCACTGGCAACTCCGCAGGGGATGACGGCGGTGGAGTTTATGTCAAAGATTTTGTTGTCGATAGTGTACCCACAGCCACTATTACCGGGACAACCATTAGCAATAACACCGCCGGTTCTGATGGGGGGGGTGTGTTTAACTTTGGTGAAACCACAATTACTGATAGTATTATCACCCAAAATGAAGCCCTGGATAAAGACGGAACAGGTGGGGGCGGCGGTATTGCTAGCTTCGGTAATACAGACAAAACCTCTACCACTGTGACTTCTAGTTTTGTTGCGGGGAATGCCAACAATAGTGATGTTGTGTTTGTCACTGAGACAGAAAACTCCTTTATCAGTGGCGATAATAACCAAATTGGTAAAGGCAATGGTATTACTGCTTTTCATCAAACCAATGATGAAACGGGAATTATGCCCGGTGTGACCATTACTGAAACAGATAGCAGTACTGATATTACCGAAGATGGGGCAGTAGATAGTTATTCAGTAGTATTAGACTCTCAACCTACAGGTGATGTGGAGGTTACCATTACTCCTGATGGTGAGTCTAGCACTGATATCACAACCTTGAGTTTCAATAGCACTAACTGGAATGTAGCTCAAACTGTTACAGTTACCGCTATAGACGACAACTTAATTGAAGGGAATCACTCTAGTACTATCAGTCATACTGTCAGTGGCGCGATTGAATATGATGGTTTGACGGTTGCTGATGTGACAGCCAATATCACCGATAACGATTTTGCCGGAATAACTATTACTGAGTCGGGCGGTAGCACAGATGTTTCCGAAGATGGGGCAGTAGATACTTATGATGTGGTTTTAGACGCTCAACCCACTTCTTTAGTGACGATTAGCCTAGATACTGATGGTCAAGGTTTGTTCACCCCCAATATCCTCACATTTGATCAGACTGACTGGAATATACCTCAAACTGTTACAGTCTTCGCAGTGGATGATAACTTGGTCGAAGGTATTCACACAGGCACTATTAGTCATATAGTCACCAGCAGTGATGTTAACTTTGATGGCTTGGTGATTGATGATGTGGTTGCCAATATCACCGATAACGATGTTGCCGGGGTAACTATTACTGAGTCGGGCGGTAGCACAGATATTGAAGAAGGCGGCGCAACTGATACTTATGAAGTTGTTTTAGATGCTGAACCGACTGATACTGTTACTATCGATATTGCAGCCGATAGTGAGTCTAGCACCGATGTCACCACTTTAACTTTTGATGCAACCAACTGGGATACTCCCCAAACTGTGAGCGTGACTGCGGTAGATGACTCGGATGTTGAAGGGGTTCATACCAGCACTATTAGCCATACAGTCAGCAGCAGTGACACCAACTTTGATGGCTTAGTTGTTGATGATGTTGTTGCCAATATCACCGATAACGATTTCATGAATCCCAATAATCCCATCCTCGGTACCAGTGGTAATGATATGCTGAGCGGTAGCGATGATGCTGATATAATTGATGGTCTCAGGGGTGATGACATCATTGAGGGTCGCGCCGGCAATGACCAACTGTTTGGTAGCGGTGGCAACGATCAACTGTTTGGTGAATCTGGTAATGATGAACTCTTCGGCGGTGGAGGTCTAGACTCTTTGGCTGGGGGAATCGGTAATGATATCCTCACCGGAGAAGGTGGCGCTGATTTGTTGCAAGGTAATGACGGTCAAGACTACCTACTTGGCGGCAATGGAATGGATGAGTTACGGGGTGGTTTGAATAACGATACTCTAGATGGCGGTGCGGGTCGCGATCTTCTCGTCGGTGGTGAAGGAGCCGATAGCTTCCTGTTACGCTCTGGCGATCGCAACGATACCATTTCAGACTACGTTGATGGCACGGATAACTTCTTGCTGGAAGGAATTAACTTTACTGAGTTGTTCTTTGTTCAAAATGTTACTGACACTATTATTCGGTACACCGATCCAGTTACTTTAGATACAGAAAGCTTAGCAACGTTGGTTAATATCAATGCCACGGATCTCGATAGTAGTGATTTTATCACTATCTAACTCATTGAGAGTAGCACTGTAGAGATGTTCGGTGGAATATCTCTACAGCAATAATCCAAACTTAATCTGAGCGGTCTTATTAACAATTGAGACCGTTCTTTTTATACCACAGATTGTTCTAACTATCAAGCTATCAGGCTTTGAGCAGAGTTATCAGCTCCCTTAGTTTGGAGCATGGCTCGGCTGGAAAATTTGTCAGTGCTGAAAAAGCTGATAATCAATGGGAGATATAATCTACTTTATACCATTTCTTTGTAACAACATCCTTAATTATATTGCTGCGAAGACCTAATTAAACTAACAATTGTTATATTTTACTTAGTATAACTTCATAGAGAAATGATATGAGTACAGCATTCCAACTTTGAAGTACAGCGCTATATTTTTTTAACTCCTATTTGTAAATTTAGTTATACTATCAGAAGCTATTGCAATCCTTTTTTTCTTCTCTATCGAAAGAGATAAGTCTAAACGACTAGAGATTGATATTATTGATGCTGACTATTCTACCTATAGAAAGAAGCAGTAAAACTACAAAAACTGCTAAATTAGTATACAGATATAGTTATCTCAATCTAAAATAAATTAGGAGAATAAAATATGGGAATTATAGCTTGGTTGGTACTCGGACTTATTGCTGGAGCTTTAGCAAAACTAATCTATCCAGGACATCAAGGAGGCGGTATTTTCGCTACTATCGGATTAGGAATTCTAGGTGCACTTGTAGGAGGCTACCTGGGTCAGGTATTGCTCGGCAGTGGAGCCGCCGCCGCCGCATCGGCTGGAGCTTTTTCACTCCCAAGTATTATCTTTGCTGTGTTAGGTGCAATGCTGTTGATTTTTATCTGGGGCTTAGTAGTAAAAAGTGCCTAAGTTGAGAAAAGTAAAATAGTTTTCATTCAAAACATACGATAAAAAGCAATAGAGGTACACTTTAGTAGTAAAGCGTACCTATTTTTATGAGATTAAGTATATAGCTTTGAGCTGATAACTAAGATTGAAATCCTTTAGATTTTTTCTTTTTTGACTTTGACTTATTCTTAGATTTTGATTGACTAACTTGAGCAACCGCTTCTTGAAAGAGATGATGTAAATGGATGGGAACACTTGCCATTTCTGAAAGATCGGGTTCCAGAGATTTGTTATACTCTTTAAGGAGTGATGTTAAATCAGATTCTAGATTGAAATCAGGACGGTTTAGTACCTGTCTCAGTAATGCTTCTAATTGAGTCGGATAAGCTTGTTGGAGTTGTTGCCAAATATAATAGTTAATCGTCTGATCCTTTAAATATTTTTGTACCAAAGCATCAGCATTGGGTTGCTCCTCAAAATCGCCTGTTTCTAATAGAGTCGTAAATTGAACATAAGATGGAATGAACACCTGACCCCAACGAGGATGAGAAAATGCTGTCACATTTTCTGCTTGTTTAATATCATTTGGAAGTTCAACTTTAGGGGTAATCATCGCTGAAGTTGCCTTTTGACTTAAGGCTTGATCCAGTAACTCAGCATCTGCACCCACCGCTTCTGCACCCGCTTTGACTTCTGAGGTATCACTACCCATTTCTTTAATCACATCAGACAAAGATTTTGAAGGATCTATTCCAGCCGAATCTAACTGCTTTTGAGCGATTTTTTCTTGAAGTTCAGCAATTTGTTTATTCAATTTATATCCAGGTAAAGTAATTTTGTCTGCTCCGAAAAAATCAACAAATTCTTGATGATATTGATAAACAGACTCCCAAGCTTGTTCTAAAAGTTCGGGTGCATCACTATACAATGATTCTTTATAATTTTGCTTAAATTCACCAATTGCAACCGCTAATTTAGGCTGACTTAATCGTCCTTTCGGGAGACAAGCACCAGAAAACATCCAAGATTCAGAAGTCAAAGGTGATAAACGAGTCAGGATAATTTCACCCGGTTTCCAACGGCTAATCTCAGCTTCTGGAACTTCCGCAGTTGGCATAACAATATAGTATTTTGCCGTCAGCCAATTCATTAATTTTACCCCTTCTAAGGAGGGGTCAATTACCTCAAATAAACCAACAAAACTGTGCTTCCATTGTTCTATAATATGACAATCATCATCCGATAAGTTTTCAGCGGTTTCTAAAAATAAGTCAATTGGTGTTTTATCCTTTACTTTTCCCTCTATCAAAAAAGTATCTACCACTAAGTTTTGCTGTCTAATATCTTGACGATCTCTGGTGCCATGCTCCGCAGCATATTGTTCAAGTGCAATTGCAAGCTCGTCTTCAGCATCGTAAACAAAATCAACAAATTGTTGCTTTAGTTGAATCGCTCGCTCTAAAGTTGCACTCATTAATTCACTCAGCTTAAATATTGGATATCAGTATCCTACTCGAACTTAAGGAGGATTTCTTCATCTATAAGGATGATTTAAGCTTCTCTATCTCCAGAAATAGCACTTCTATTTCTATGACTAAAGTTGGTAGTGAAACAGGAGTGCAGTTTGACCGATGCATCGTTGTTTAAGTGGGCGAGACTTCCAACTTTTCTGAGAAATAGACTCACTTTTGCTAAAAGCTTGTTCAAAAAATTGAGTGATATGCTCAGTTAATATAGGTTGTGAAGTCGAAAGATTCAACTCATCATTTTGTAAAAAACTGCGAGGGTCTACATTTCCACTACCAATACTGACCCAATTTTGATCGACTAAAATCACTTTACCATGCATCATACTCGGCTGATATTCATAAATTTTAATTCCATTTGAAAGCAAATCTTTATAGAGTTCCCTTGCAGCATAATAAACATAATTCTTGTCATTACTCGGCCCCATTGTTAAGATTCTGACATCAACACCTCGTTGTTTAGTCTCAATTAATAGTTGACGAGTATTAGTCTCAGGTACAAAGTAAGGACTGGCAATCCAAAGTTGCTGTTGTGCAGCAAGAATCATTGTTTGATAAAGCGCACGAATTGAAGCATCTTGATAGGATGGCGCTTCTCCGGAGGTAATTAGAACTAAAGGTTGATGAGTATAATAAGGAGATAAAGGTTGATTCTTTAAATCGGCAGTTCCTTCACAGTCTAACCAGTGCTGAATAAAAATACTTTGAAGATGAGGAACAATACCCCCTTGAAATCGTACCTCAAAATCTAACCAAGGCTCAGTATCATTCTGTTCTGCAACACCATCCCAATCATCAGAAATTCCAGCGCCACCTACCAATACAGTTTCATTATCAATTAAAAGCAGTTTTCGATGGTTTCGTTTTAGATAATCTGTGGGGGCACGCCAGCTAAAAGGGTTAAAAAATCGAACTTCTATCCCTGATAATTGTAATTGATTCCAATAGTTTTGAGGAATAGAACGGCTACCGTAACAATCTACAATAACCATTACTTTAACGCCGGCAAGAGCACGTTCTGTTAACGCCATTGCAAATAAGTCTGCGCGTTTACCAGGAGTCATTTTATAGGTTTCAAATTGAATTAAACCCTTGGCACAGCTAATGGCTTCTAAGCGGGCTGTTTGAATAGCCTCAGCTTTTAACCAAAATCCTGTATTCTCAGCTTGACTCATTCTTGAATCGGATAAACCTGCAATTGTAAAAGCAAAGTTTGATGCGGTTGATTGAGGTAAATTAAAAACTTTATAGTGAATTCGACGGCGAAATGTTCCTTTCCCATATATAACGAACAAAGCACCTAACCCCACTCCTAGAAACAGCCACCCTAGGCTCATCATATTAAACTATAATCTATATTTGACAGATAGTTCCAATATAACAAAATCTGTCTTTCGAGCTGCATATAAATAATCCTCCCCAAATTTAAATTTGAAGAGGAATGAATTAAGTGATAGAAAATATAACAATTTTGTTAGCTATAAATAAGTTTTACTTTCCATCTATTTTGTCTTTAGCAGCTTGCTTAATATTTTCTACGGTGTGTTGAGCAGCCGCTTCAGCTTGTTTGGCTTGTCCTTCAGCTTTTTGTTTGGGATCTCCTGTCACTTCCCCAGCTAGTTCTTGAGCTTTACCTTCAATATTCTTTAAAGTGGCATCTAATTTTTTCTCAATACTCATAACTTTTATAACTCCTATAAAATCACTAAGTTTTAATACTCTCAGTCCTAGTATAGAGTAGTTGACCTCAAAACACCTCTATCAGGAGATAGATTTACTGAATATAGTCTCTATCGTTAGACAGAAAAAGTTAGGCAGTGAGTATGATTCAATCAATGATTCTAATGTTTAAAAAAACCTTTGGGTATAACCCATGATAGAAGAGGGATAATTAAGATTTTTGATTCTCTCTTACAGAAGATATTTCAATTAGCTCAGCTTCTAAATATTTGTTTGTCTTACATATATTTTTTATCCAAATGAATGTTCCAATACCGACGATTAAGTTCGCAATAAAAGCTGCATAAAAAACTCCTTTTAATCCAAAATAAATACTACCAAAATATGCTAAGGGAATATAGATAAAAATCATTCTTGTCAAAGTCATCATTAATGCAGGCATTGGCTTCCCTAAAGCATTAAAAGCTGAATTTCCTACTAAAAAAATCCCTTGCAAGCCATAACTCAGAGGAACAATTCTTAAGTATTGAGTGGCTGTTCTGACCACTTCTGAGTTATTATCAAAGCGGGTAATCATCCACGGTGCGCTGACCCAAAGAATAATCGCTAAAAATACACCCCATCCTAAACAGAATATAAAAGATAAACGTAGCGCCCGATTCACTCTTTGGTATTTCTGAGCGCCCCAGTTTTGACCAACAAACGGCCCCATTGTAGCGGATAATGCCATTAACACAATTAAGGCAAAGGCTTCAATACGTGAAGAAATCCCAAAACCAGCGACTGTTTCTGGGCTATACTGTGCCAGTAAACTTGTAATGACTCCAATTGAGATAGGGGTAATAATATTCGTCCCAGCCGCCGGTAAACCCACTTGCAGAATTTCTTTCCAACAACCCCAAACTTGTTTGAAACAAGACCAACTCCAGAGAATCATTTTTTCTCTAAAATGAAGCACCATTAATGAAGCAACTAAAGTCGTTGAACGGCTAATGACAGTGGCTAAAGCAGCGCCTTTTAAACCCAGTGCTGGTATTCCACCCCAACCTAAAATGAATACAGGATCTAAACCAATATTCACGATCGCAGCTAAAGTCATAATAAGACTCGGAATTGTAGTGTCTCCAGCGGCTCTAATTGCACTATTTCCAACCATTGGAATCACTAAAAATATCATTCCTAAATACCAGACTTCCATGTATTCATGAATTAAAGGTAAAAGCTGAGAAGAAGCACCCAAAAGTTTAAATAACGGATCGATTGTAGTGAATCCAAGAACAATAAAAATACCAACAATTAATACCGATAATGTTAAACTGTTGGTAGTCAGATGTTTCACTTTATGGCGATCGCCTTCTCCAATAGCCCGAGCAATCACAGAAGAAGCACCAATTCCGAGTCCAATGGCAAGACTGCCAAAAACCATTACAACCGGAAAGGTAAAACTCATCGCAGCCAGTTGATCGGTTCCCAATTGACCGACAAAATAAGTGTCAACTAAGTTAAATGCAATAACGGCAAAAATACCCCACACCATGGGCAAAGTTAACCGTACCAGTTGTCCTCCAACAGCACCTTCTGTTAATCGGTATCTCATTATTAAATCAATAAATATTTAGATTAGACTTGCTCAACACCGTAACACAATATCATTACTTTTTGTAAATAAGCGTCTATTGTTGGTCAATTCAAGTTAATATTTGTGAGAAAATCCTTTGATGCTCGATGTTATCTCTCTGGATAGATGGCAATTGATTGATATTCTTTTATTATCTGATAACTCTAAGATTTAACGAATCAACTTGATCTATTTATATTGACGAATATCTGATTGAATGGAACTAATTTTATTTAAATAAAATGACATTTGGAAAATGGATTGGGGTCATCGTTTTTGCCGTTTCATTGTATATTCTATGGCGAATTAATCAAATTCTTTTACTGGCTTTTATTGCCATTACTCTCGCCACTGCCATCAATCGTTTAGTCCGTCAATTTCAAAAATTAGGGGTAAAGCGAATCATTGCAGTCATCATCTCAGTTGTATCAATGCTCGTTGTATTAAGCGGCTGTATTGCGCTGATTATTCCTTCTGTAACACTACAATGGTCTGAACTCCTTGACCAAGTGACAATCGCAGTGAATCAAATTGAAGCATGGTATAGCATTTTTCGAGGTTCTCTACCCAATCAGTTTATTGATGGGATGAGTAGTCCTAACAATTTAATTCAGCAGTTTTCCCGCTCAGCTTCCCAATGGTTTAGTCAATTTTATACCTTTTTCTCAGCATCTCTCGGAACATTACTCAATACAATTTTAGTCATCGCACTAACGATTATGTTAGTCAGTAATCCTCAACCGTATCGGAAAGGATTTATTTTACTATTTCCCTCTTTTTATCGTCATCGTGCAGATGAAATTCTATCCCAATGTGAACATAATTTAGTCGGTTCTATCTTGGGTCTACTGTTTAATATGGCTGTGATTACTGTTCTCAGTGGTTTAGGTTTATGGATTTTAGGAGTTAAATTAGCTTTTGTCAATGCTTTAATTGCTGGGTTTTTAACATTTATTCCGAATATTGGCCCAGTTATCAGTGTCATTCCCCCGGCGTTACTCGCTTTCTTAGATGCACCCTGGAAAGTCTTAGCAGTGATTATTCTTTATGTTCTGATTCAACAAATTGAAAGTAATATTATGACTCCATTAGTCATGCAAAACAACGTATCCCTTTTACCTGCCATTACCTTAATTTCTCAAGTGATCTTTGCCTCATTTTTTGGCTTCCTCGGATTGTTACTCGCCATTCCATTAGTGGCGGTACTACAAGTCTGGTTTAAAGAACTTTTAGTTCATGATATTCTGAATAATATGAAACAACATCAGACCTAAAATAATCTTTAAACGTAAAAAGAGACGCTCAGACTGAACGCCTCTTTTATGTATAGAAATACTCAACTCATCTGTTGAGAGTAATGGGTTAAAGTATTTATAACTTCTCCATTTCACTTTCTAAGGCACGAACTAAGTTTTCGTCTCCTTTTTCTTTCGCAACTGCTAAACGGTGTTCTAAACGCTTTTGGAGATTAGAGCGATGAACTTCTGATAATTTATTAACGGTTTGACGACGGCTTCTGTTAATCATGGATGTCTTAAGTGATTTATGAGTGATTTATTATGCTTATCTCCAATATAACGTTTATAGATGGAAAAATCAGCTCAATTGCCAAAAACTTAAAAATTTGTAACTTTCGATACGGTTTTACTCATTCAAAAGTGATAAGTATTATTACTTAATTAATCTCTAGTAAAAAAATAATACTCCTCTCCGGTTGAGAGAGGAGCAAGGGGCGTGAAGTGGTTTTACAGAGATTACTGGATGGTCACGACCTCTAATCCTAGCTTTTGCATCACTGGGTGATAGTTAAAATGCTCAGCCATCAACTGAGTAATGCATTGTACCTGACCAGGCCGATGCAAACGAGTGTGGCCGAAGGCTTGGTCAATAATTTCTACGGTGGTGAGGGTGTCACGGTCAACCCATAACACCGGAATCTCAAGATCCTCAGCCCGACTCAATACAATATTCTCCGTGGGACGCGGCCCTGTGAGCACTAAACAATGGGTAGACTTTTCCAGGGCTGCTAACTGAATATCCGTCCGATCCCCCCCAGTCACAACCGCCATATTCCGAGATCGATCAAAGTATTTCATGGCAGCGCTGACGTTCATTGCACCAACGCTGAGGCTTTCCACCATCAGATCTAAATGGTTTCCACAGCACATCACTTCAGCCTGTAACTGCTGCACCAATTGCTCCACACTCACACTCCGCAATAATGCATTTCTCGGAATTACCCCCAGAGTCCGAATACCTTTTTGCTCCAGAAATGTGGTAATATCAGTCAGAATCGATTGCTGCTCTAAAGTAAAATCATTAATCACCACACCCATAAGGCGATCGCCTAACTGCTGCTGAGCAAACATCAAACGATCCACACTACTTTGGGGCTCTAAGCGCTCGACTAAAATCACAGATGCATCGAGAGTGTCGGCGATTTCTGGCGTTGACAAGTTGAATAAGCAGCCTTCCTGTAGCGTTCCTGGCCCTTCTAACAGAACCAGATCGGCTTCAAAACCCTGTAGATTTTCCAGAAAAGTCTGGATATAATTCGTTTGATCTACACTCGTGACTCGCTGATGAACCCGATCTGGGGTCAGCATTAGTATAGGCGGTTGTACAGCCGCCTCCGATAGTCCTAAAATCCGAGGGATAAACAGACTATCAGAATCAGTGAAAACTGAGTCTGTCTCCTGTTTCCCGTTTCCTAAAGGCTTAGAATAAGCCAGCTTAACTCCCTGAGTTTGGAGCTGACTAGCGATCCCCAGTGCAATGGTAGACTTTCCACTGTAAGGTTCCGTTGACCCGATTAAAAGGTATTTGGCAGACTTTGCCACGCAACAATCTCCCTAACTCGTACTCCAATTTTTGAACAATCATCCATCACTGGCTGATACCAGCAGTACTCCTCAATTCATGACTCGGTTGAATACACCGAAAAGCAAAATCAAGAAGTATAAAAAACTTAATGGATTAAGTTCAGTCTTGGTTGATGGGGATTATCATACACCAATTCTGGACTGCAATGTCTGCCATTCTAGGACAAATATTTGAGGATTGACCCAGAAATTTAGTCTAAATGCAAGAGTTTACGATAAAAATCCTGGCAAAAGTCAATTGATCGGGTGCGACTAAAACTTTGCAGGGTAACAATTAAGTATTTAATGAATTCATGATTTGACAGCATCACTTCATAACTTAGATCCGCATTGCCGTCAAACTGAACCCGACAGCGTGTTAAGTCCGATGGTAAGGATGATACATTCCACGTCGCCACGAAAGGAATATCCTCCCCGCCGTCAATTTTCCGCGCACCCTCTAGGTTCTTTTCTTTATACAAACTAATTGAGAGGGGTAAGTACTTCCGCATCTTGTCATCGTAATAAGGCATATAAAGCCCAACATCTCGTTTTTCTGCAGGTTTGAGTTGGGTGAGCCGGTTCGCCGAGTCGGACATACTGACTTGTTGGTTGAGTTAAAGTTTATCGTTTCTAATCTAACAAATCAGATCGGCTCTCTCAAAAAAAGGGAGGGAAAGTGATTGTTGAGCAAACAGATAGCGCTACCAGAATTTTAGATGATGATGAGAGCCATGTGGATAAATCCCATGGATGAAAAAAGAACCACGGGATAAATCCCGTATAATCCTGGGTGAGCATGCAGGGTTATGATAGAATTATAAAATGAGTAAGTTAACCTTGACACTCAAACTTCCTTTTTATCGGCTCAATGTTTGTAAAGCGACTGAGTTTGAGCGATTAACTTTGCTCAATACTGAAGTGGCTAATACATTGCTGCTTGTCGATAAGTCAGAAAGACGCAAGTATACAAGTAGGGATTTTCAACACATTGAAATTGGCTCAATGTGGATTAACCAAACTATCAGAAACACTTGCGCTAGCACAGGGGTGAAAAAGTTTAAGACTGTACCTTTGGAAGTTAACAATCAGGGGTATCGTATTAGTTGTCAAGGTGATTTATTTACTGTTTCTTTTAGCTTGTACAGAGGTGCTAAGAAACGAATCCCTCTATCAGTCCATTCAGCATCACATCAAAAGACTCTAGAAAAAATTATTAATCAAGAGGCTAAATTAGGTTCTCTGAAAATCTCAAAATCGAGATTTGGGGTGTGGTATGCGCTTATATCAGTATCGATGGATGTTCCCGATACTTATGAACCTGTAGATTGGATTGGAGTGGATAGAGGTCAGAATAATATAGCCGTTGCTGCACTGCCTAACAGTTTTGGTAAATTTTGGAGTGGGAAACGGGTGAAAGCCTTAAGAAGGCATTATCAAAAACTGCGCTCCAAACTTCAAAAAGCTCAGAAACTTAGGAAAATTAAAGACATAGAAAGACGTGAGCGTCGAATCATGACTCACATCAATCATGTCATTTCTAAGCAGTTAGTCAGGCTCGCTTCGGATTATGGCATGGGTTTGCGGTTTGAGGATTTGTCAGGGATTCGGACAACTTCCAAGCAACGCAAAAAGACTAAATCAGATGCTAGTCAAAACCGTGACTTTTGGGCTTTTTATCAACTCGAACAATTCACCCGATACAAAGCTATTCGTGGGGGTGTACCTGTAGAGTCTGTGCCTGCACCTTATACCAGTAAATCAGACCACCGTAACGGCATTCTTGGTAAACGGGTAAAGCACACTTTTACAGGGTATGACGGTTACAGGTGTAATGCCGATTGGAATGCCAGTCAAAATATCGGTCAATGGCTAGGCTTTTCATGTCCTTTAAATCTTGAGAAAGCTGTATCTGTAATGGGTATGGATGATTTATCGGAAAGTTGGCGCGCGCGCCAAACATTTTCCTAAAGGATGGGGTCTATGACAGTCCCTTAAC
>CAYNXM010000302.1:0-11680 GCA_964401105.1 uncultured Lyngbya sp.
TATTTTCTCCTATTGCATAATTGATCGGTTTATCTTGTCTGATGATAATTTCTATCGTTCCGGTGGCGATCGCTTCAATCGGCAATCCTGAATTAAGGGTATCCCACCAACGTTGACCGGGGAAAATTTTGGTCATTGCAATCTCTTGGGTGCCGATGAATAAACTTAGCGACTCCTCTGTTGTGTTGCGGATGAATATTTCGCGAATGACATCGGGGGCTGAGGGAATGATTTGTGTGCGATCGCTATCGAGGTTAACAGTAGCGGCGCGGGTGTAGGGCAACTTAGGGAAACCTACAGCACCGGAAAGGTCTAAATTGTTCAAAGCATTGAGTATGATTGAGAAATCAATATCATCATCTTGAGGATTCGATATCGGCATGATTTTTGAACCAGGAACAGGAGGCAGCATTACAGCAAATACTCTTGAGAACCAATTTTACACCTTGATTCGACAAGTGCATGACGTGCAGAGAGATACCGCCAACAAGAACCCCAATGGTGCAGACATCTTGGACTCTTCTGTTAATGAGGATGATTTAACCTGCTCAGGGTCAATTAATCTCTACATTGAGATCGATCAAGCGGCTGGAACCTCCTCAATTAGCTATCCCGATCCCTATATTGACGCAGGCTGGATAGAGGGGACGGAGGGAGACGGCAACGCCTCCAACTTCAATCATGCTTTGGCAGAAAGGATAATGAGGTTAGTATTGACAGAAAGAGACCCAGCTCAAGAAATAACAGAATTAAAATTCTCAGACCCATCAATTGAAATTTTGGATGAGCCGCTAAGCACTCCCTGCGTGCATAACGCCAGATTAAAGACTAGCTTTACAATTGAGTTAGAATCAGTTTCTAGCTCCACCGGAAGCCACTACAAAGCAAAAGAATACCTTGACTGAGATTCGTGAAGCCCCTTTTACATTAAGATTTTCAGCTTATCGTATGATGGCTGAATTCACTGCCCCAGGGCAATACATTGATCTAATTGATTTCGATCTTGAAATCAATAGATACCTTCCAGCAGGAAGCTCATTAATTAGTGCAAACATTGAGCTAGTTAAGTTTCAATGTACCCACTATCTACCTTCCCTTTATCGGGCACAAGCCTGGAGTCGAGCCGATCCTGAGTTAGATAATCCGGCTGACTTGCTAGCGACTGAAGCCGAATGGCAACGGAAGCATTCTATTGCAGCGGGCTATGCTGTACAGATTTCGATAGCAGAATTCACCTCAGACTCACAATGGCATACTTTAGCGTTCAAAAATCTCTATAATACAGGGCTTGAAAACTATGTTAATCTCTTAAACCCCATGATGACATTAGGGGAGCGAGACTATTTTGATTTGAGGTGTTTTTTAGGGTTTAGGATTGCAGAAATCCCCCCTCAAATCGAATTTCAAGGGCGGGATAGAATCTCAATCACAGGAGCAGCAACTGTTTATGCCACCTATGAATATAACGAGCCTCTTTCAAATATTTTTGATGAAAATAAACACGTTGAAATCAACAATCAAGACTGGACTCAAATCTTTACAGACAGAACCACAAGAGTAGGATTTTACCTATCAAATTTAGGAGGCCAGCCGATTCATTTTGTCTTTACCAAAGATTATGTCAACGCTAATTGGAGCCCAGAACATTACCCCTTTGTCGCGCCAGGGGAAAGTTTAACGTTTGAGAATGGTCAATTTTTTGGAGGGGAGGGAAAGCTACTAAGAATGTATGCCATGTATGCCAATCAGAATCTATATTGTCGGACTGTTTCTGGCACTTCTAAAGTTAGTTGTCAACAATTCTATATGAACTAAATGAACGCAAAACAAAATGCTGCACTAGAAGTTTGCTATAGTAATTCTTGCGCGAGTAAGCGACTTGGACTACCTAAGCAAGCCGTTGAAGATCTTAAGCGCCGCAACCGCCGCGAGCCTCAATCAGGAGATGGTGTTAACGATACAGATTTTTCGGTTGGGATTGGTGGATTTGAAATTGGGGGCAGTTTAGATGGGGATATTTCTCTTTCTATTCCTGGAGTCTCAATCTCAATTGAAGACAACGGAGAAGGGTCTATTGAATTCCCTGGTAATATGAGAATGGATGTCGTCAAAGATGGCTGTTATTTTGTCAAGAACTTTTATGTTTTTGATCAGTTAGCCTATCAAGATGTGGAGTTAGATCCTGACTGTGATGACAAAGAAGTTGACGAAGAAGATCGCGATCTAGAACCTGAGTCAGACGAATGGGACGAGGAAGGATTACCTGAGGACGAAAATGATCCAGAATGGGATAAAGATCCAGAAGAAGACTTTGATGAAGGTGACAAAGAAATTCATGACAATGACTACGTTGTTGTTATTTATGGATTTAAACATAAAGAACAATATACTCATGAATACTATATTTCACAAAAGCAACACAAAACTTTTAAGCGCATTAATGAACGGACATCATATAAGGTTTTAGAACAGGGAAATTATAAAGGTGTACGTTACCCAACAAAAATCGAATTGAGGGGGAAAGCTTCAAGTGCCACAATTGTTTACCGAAAAGATGGAGGTGTTGAAAACGTTATTACCAACTACGAACAAGATGATAATTACTATATAAACAGAAACAATAGTGAGCCTTTTTGTGGGAATACAGTCTCTTATTTTGAGAGAAACTGGGGTCGAACATTGAAAGATGGAGCCAAACAGCGACGATACAGCCACAAACGATATAATCAAGGATTCAATGGAGCATATCGTTATTCAACTTACCATGGACATGAGAGAGCAAATATTGATGGAGAATTTCAAGATGTCTGCCCTTTGATTAGTTCAGACGGAGATAGTAGCGGCGGGGCAGCCTATGCTCCTCATTACCAAGGCGACACCAATACACAATTCAAACTTTTATACAGAAAAGTCTTAAGAGGTAGAGAGGAAAAAGGAAAGCCGCCAGGTAATATAGGAAAAAAATCACCTAAAACTATGGATAAAAAATGCTGTAAAATGATCAAAGAAATTCATGAAGCATTAGCGGTTAGAGAATTGAATCAAGAAGGTTTTCAAATTCCAGGGAGATTAATCGCCCCTAATGCAAGCCAGTCAGTAAAAGCAGATAACTATTTAAAAATACTTGCTTTGCAATGTCAAATACAAGACCATTTAGGCGTGCATCCCTTCAAAGCATCCTTAAGTGATGCTAATGCCGCTAAAACTGGAAAACAAAAGGTTGAGGCTCAACTTGTCAGCGGGACAGCAGCGATGCAAAAAATAGTTGAGTTATTACTTGAGAATAAGGGCGATGCCGCTGCGAGACTAAATTTGCAGGTGAGAAGCGCCATCATCCAAGCACAAATCCTTAATGCAGTAACCATTGCCGCTCAATCTATCAAATCTCTTGTTTCATTTGTCGGGATGCCAATCAAGGAGAAACTGTCCTATATTGCAATGCCATTTGATCCCTCTTTAGGTGCCCGTCAACCTAAAGGATTTGACCCCAAAAAAGCATCCCAAAAGATCAAAGTGAATACAGAAGCCGCTACAGAGGAGATTCTACCAAAGTTCCTCAAATCAGCAGAACAACCCTATGTGTATGAGGGGTACGACGGCAAGCAACCTAGCTTGATTGAGAACATAAAAGGAATAGGAAGGCAACCGAAATAACAATAAACTAAACCCCTAACTTATCATGGCAAAGCGCAAATCGAGAAAGCCTCCCAAACCTAAAACCGGAGGAAAGCCTGACCCAAAACACAATAGAAAACAGTCAAAACCCAACTCTCCAGCAGAAGAAGTTCAAGCCTGCCATGATGAAATTAAAGCAACAATCATGGCAAATCTTAATGATAAATATGCTTCTTATTTTTTAATCAGAGAATCTTTCCGAATGGTTCTTGGACAAGGGGGGCTAGATTTAAAACAATTTATCGACGAGTTTGAGGGAGGCTATGATGATTCAGTTCAAGATAAAGATCATAAATATTATGGGCAAGATAAGGACGAACGCCCAATATTAGAACGGCATTCTCAACGGCTAAAAATAGATGTGCCAATCCCAATTGACAACAAAAAACCTCAGGGAAAAGGTACACCAGAAAAAAAGTCCCCCAAACCCAGAAAACGAAAATGATTCTCAACGAAAACACGCTCAGTTCAAATATTGCCCTAGGACGGCCGATCGACATGGGGTGGTTAAATGCATTAGGTTCTGACGCGGTGGGCTGGCTTAAAAAAGGGGCTGCTAGCGCCTGGAATTATACAAAAAAAATTGGGCAAGGAGCAAAGGCGGTTGTTGACAGTATCAAGCAGGGAAATTTCAAACAAATCTTTGATCAATGGGCTAAGGAAGATCCCTTGGCGGCGGGAGCAGGCGTGATTGCCGCCGGACTGGCTGGCGGGGCAATTTTGCTCGTTGGGGGTGCTGCGGTGGCGTGGGTAACGGGCGGGTTGGGGGCGATGGCGGGTAGCCTCGGAATATTTGGCGCAGGAGTCGCAGCCACTAACCTAGGCTCGATTGTTGAAGGGGTGATGAACCAAGCAGAAACAATTTATCAAATGGATTGGCAGCAGTCTGATGAGGATATCATGGCTGAAATGCAAAGCGTAATTGACGGGTTATATTCCCCGGCTGGGGAGTTTATCGGCCGCAGTATCGCTCAATTATTAGTAGGGGGCATTACTAGCCCGCCCAAGGTGCAAATCAATGTCAACTCCCTTACCTACCAATGGATTATTAACCCTGAAATTCGTGATGATTTGCTCAGTAATGTATCTCAGTTAGCTTGGACTGCGATTTATGCATTCCGTACTCTCGCGGTTAAATATGCCCTACTCAAAGGTCGGCAAGGGATTAAGGGGTTGTGGAAAGACTTGCCGCCGGAAGTGCGAAAACAGTTTCCAGAATTAGATAAAGCGGTTAAAACGTGGGGGGACAAAGATAAAGAACCTTGGAGTTTGGAAAATGCGGTTAATACTCGCATTGAAAAAATTGATGATACCAAGTTAAGAAATGCAGCCGAAGGGGCATTAACTGGATTTTGGCAAGGGTTTAGAGAATCAGTTGAATATGTTTATCAGTAAAATAAACTCAAACAAACAGGCAGTAATAAGTGATAAATAACCCGTTAAAATGAGTAAAGAGGGGTACTGGCAAAATCTGACTTTAAAGAAGATCAGTGAGAAAGACGCTGTCACCTGGTTGCACGGGAAAAATCCTGACAGACCTTTACAAGAACAGCCAAACTATGATGTTTACGCCCTGCAAACCAACCGCTATTTAGACGGTAAAGAGTTTGATTATATTGCAGGCCCAGAGTGGTCTGTTATCCAGCAATCATCCTCCATTAAAGCGCTACATGACTTACTCGGGCGGCGGCTAGGATACACAATTGATTTTGAAAAATGGTTTGAGGCGTTTGAATATGAATATTTAAAAACCCTACCCCCCTCTAAGCAACCGCCTGCAAATAAACTCAAGCCATGGGGAAAAGACCCTGAAAATAGACCGAAAAAATTAAACCTCCTCACTAAAGATGAGGCGGCTAAACGAGGCTATATGATTATCCGGTTCTGGAAAAACCGGAAACAGGAAAACAACAGTATTATTCTTGCTGGAACGTATACTGAGTTGCGGTGGAAATTAGAAGAATTGATGCGGGAAAAACCGGGGACGGTTGTAGAAAAAGGAATCTTTAAAACAGGCACAATTAAACGGGTGGGTAAACCACAAATTTTCCTATATTTCCTAGAAGATTTAGAAGACGTTGAAGACGGTTATCACCCTGTAGAGGGTGTGATTTCCTTCCGAATTATGGACAAAGATGACAATCCTAATTCAAGCTTGCCTAAAATCACTAAAACTGATTTAGAACGGTACGCAAACGCCATTAAGTCTCAGTTTTATTCACCTCAACCTTATAAGTGGAATAAAGGCAAAGAAATGGTGTGTTATCACAACTGGGAGCAAGGATATCAACTCCAGTTATTGTGCCGTTCAGAAGCTGTAGGGATTGACCTAGCTCAGAAAGTACTCGCCATTCAAGACCACAGTTATATTCCGGCTCGGCTCAAGCACAATACCACCAAAGATGCAACCGGGGCTTATCCTACTATTCCACCACAAATTAATGTTCTTGGCCGTGACATTCGAGCGCCTCGCAAACGTCCGGTGGCAACAGTTGCGTTTCAGTACGCCGAGTTAAAAATGCAAAATTGGCCTGCTCCTATTCTGTTGCTCAATACCGAAGGAGAAATCTTACCCCATTTTAGATAATTGTACAAATTTTACAGGAAGGGTGACACTTTTCAGCGCAAAAAACCTTACAAAAAATTTATGCTATACCGAGTAATAATGTGATACAGACGGAGGTGGCATGGCTCGACTGTCAACAAAACTGGTTAGCCTCAAGCGGCAGCTTAAAATTGCTGAAAAGCGGGAAGAGTATCAGCAGCAGGAATTGCAGCGCAAAATTGATAACAATATTGTCACTCCCTACCAAGGAAAGGGAGACACAACTGACTTTTATGTTCCCTCAATTGACGATCCGGCTGATTTATACGTACTAGTGGAAGTTCCTACCAAATCCCTTGAATTGTGCTTAGGGGGGGCTGATGCTACTGCCGTCGGAAAAGTAGGGGGCGCATTGACTCTCCCGGCAAATGTGGGAGTCGTCTCACAGCGCGGCTTTGCCAATAAGTACATGAGCCTTAAATTTATTCATAGAGACACGACCCCCACCGCCACTCAAACGCCATGGGGAACGAGGGTTGTAAAGTACTACACAGAAAAAGACGGGCAAGCCACCCGCATGATTCCCATTGGTGGGGCTTCAGTTGGGGCGATTTTAACCAGTTGGAAAGCTTTACAAACAGCAAACTTTGCACCCTTCACCAAAGGAGATGTACAGTTACTTGCGCCTGATAATTCAATCATTGAATCTGTGTCTGTTGATTAATTAACTTTATAAATTAAGGGAAAAATATGGGAGAAGCTAAAGATTCTGTCTATCTTCAAGCGAGAATTGACGAAGAGGAAAAACGCTTAAAAGTCCTTGAAGAGCGAAGAACAAATCCTGATACAGCAAAAGCTTACGAAAGTCGAGGAACAACAATTGACGTAATCGTCCCTAGTTTTTTTCGCCCAGCAGATATTTTTTATATCGTTAGCTTAACAACTGAAACATTAAGCAAAATCTGTGGCGGAACAGCATCAGCGGATGTTAAAAAGATTGGATGTTTACTTTCGACAGAACTTCCGGATGGGGCGGCAAAAATTACCAATAAATACAACACTGCTAGATACCCCAAAGTACAAATCATCCATGGTCAACCTACTTCCGAAGCAAAGATAACGGAATGGGGGACGCGCTGGATTAAGTCTTATGCCAAAAACGGCAAACAATCTCACCGGTTAATTCCGTTTGGCTATGACACAACTTCAACAACTAAAACGATCGAAGAAGTTGTAACTCATTTCGACAACCAGTTTGGCGTGGGTAAGCCGCTTCATAGCATCTTAGGCGCAAATGGTAGCGCGTCTTTAATCTTTGGAAAAAATGGCATTGTTGCAACCCATGAAGGCACGTAATGATCGATCAATCGTTGGTGGATGGAAGTAAGTGGGTTGCCCGATACTATGAAAAGACTGAGGCAGTTTATAAAGATGCTAATACTTATTATCCCATCCCACCAATTATTATTCCCATTACGTTTTCCAATGGAAATGTTATTGTTTATCCATACAATCCATCTGCCCCTAGTTATTGGTGGCTTGGGGCAAAACTTGAAGCCCGCGTAACAGTGCCGGGGATTGATGATAATGTGAACTTTATTCAACAGAATTTGCGGCTTAATCAAAAAACTTTTTTGCAATTACAAACAACTGTTTCTTATTCTATTAAATTTGAAATTCCTTGGAGATTTAATGAAATGACAATTGGTATTTGGGAATATGATCCAACATTATGACCAATATTGAAGTTTGGATTGCTATCTTTGGACTCGCAATCACCCTACTTGGTTTTCTATGGAAAACCGCTAGCATCTACGGCGATTTAAAATATCAAATCAAACGTAATTACGAAGATATTAATCGCATGGGCAACAGTTTAAGAGAAGAGATTAAACGCGAAAATTGGTTACTGAGGGCATCGTTAAATCACATTCAAGAACATCTACATGAGAAAGATAATTATCACGCACCCTCTTGGCGGATGGAGGACGATTAATGATGAGCTTGGATTTGGCGATCGTCATTTTGGGAGTTACGGCATTAATCATGCTAAATCATTTTTTAATCAAGTCTATTAAAGATGATGTCAAAACAGCAATAAATGAGATTGTCAGCACTCAAAATGATTTAAAACGCCTATTTAGAGAACTATTAGACATTGAGTCGGACGAATAGATGTTTGCCATGTTCAACTACTAATAATCTACCTTAGAGCATGGATAATTCAGCTTTACCGATCGGAGAACTCCTAAACGCTGGAATTAATGGCTTTGTGGCGTTTTTAGTCTATAATCTAATTCAACAAAACAGACAACTTATTGCAGAGATGCGAGAGCGAGATGCGGCTTTAATGCAGCTCATTCATAAACTAATTGACGAGCGAGATTAACCCTAACTTCGGCTCAATTCATCTTCTTTAATCATTGAGATAAAAACCAGTCCGTCAGGGGTCTCACCTACGCCGTAATAGTAGGTATTTTCTAATCTGTCAATTTTTCTGATATAGCAAATTGACCCTTTAAACTTCACCCGTTCATTGATTTTAAACTGGGGATAATGTGCCATGATAAAAAATGTATTGAATGTCCCTTATTATAGCCAATTAGATAATAAATACGAACCTTACACCGCCTGTAATGTTACTTCTTTGGCGATGTGTTTAAGCTGTTTTGGTGTAACAAGTCCGAGTTATATACAGCTTGAGGATATGTTGCTCCAAAAAGCAGTTAATCTAGGGTTAAATCGATTTACCCCGCAAGGATTGAAAGCCTTGGCTGAATCATATACAACAATTGGCGATCGTTTAATGCTGAACGGGAATTTACAGGCTATTCGTGATAGTATTGATAACGGTTACCCTGTGATTATTCATGGCTATTTTACCTCGCCAGGGCATATTATTGTAATTTGTGGATATACCGAAGAAGGATTTATTGTTAATGACCCTTACGGTGAAATTATGGGGTTAGATCATTACAATATTAATAAGTCTGGGGAAAGGATTCATTACAGTAATGGTTTAATTGCAGCGGCTTGTGATAGTTGGTGTTATGCTATGGCAAAACAACGTTATCCCATGGGTAGTCGTGAGGCGGAAAGTTGCAATTCTATGTGGATTCATCGGATTGATAATTTTTTAGAATCGCCATTAAAGTGATAAAATTACTCTTGATGATTCCATTCAGTTTCTCAACCAATATGTTTTAGGGAATTAAGCGACAAACGCAATAGCCGCCTTGGGTGACGGCTATTTTTTCTGAGAGAATTTAAGATCTAAAACTCGTTATATTCATATTTTTTCCAAAGTGAAGACTCTTGAACAAGAGAACAGAATCTGCTACTTTGATAATAGTCATCACATGAGTAGTTTGTATGTGAAATCTGTCCGTCACTGCCTATAAATATACACAACTCAAGAGGCTTAACCCAAATATTAGCTTCTGTCCAAATAATTTGAACTGATATTTTTATTTTCCACCAGTCTAGTTGATCAAATTCAACTGATATCTTGGGATCAATCAATACATCCCAGACTGAAGATTTATTGACAAAAACATCAGTCAGAAGAGCCTCCAAAGATTCTCTCGTCGCAGCGTTCAGAAGCTTAAATTTTTTAAAATGTTTTTCCACTGTTTAACTCCATTACTTACAGGTTTGCTTACAATCACCCCAACAACGGCCAGAGTGAGGGTTTTTCGCAGTGGGACAAAATTAACCGGTTAAATCTGTCCCATCCTCATTGAAGTGAAATTCCTTAGCTTTGATGCGTCGAATAATTTCCACCGGTGGTATATTTTTGATGATCCAATATTGCACTAACGCGACTCGTTTTTGGGCAATTGGGGAATTGCGATCGCCACCGCCAATATATGCCCGGAGTTTCCCACACTCGAACCACGGATATTTAGCCTCACGTTTAGCAGGACTTCGCCAAATAATCTTGGGGTGTTCCTGCAACTCTGACAGTCTCTCATTGTCAATAGTGTCGTCACGTGACGACACAAGTTTCTCAATAATGTCGTCACGTACCGACACATCTAGTGAGGCAAGGATTGCCTTAATCTCAGTCAAGGCTTTTTTTGCCTGAGGGGTTTGATACCCTTGTCGTTCCCGTACCGACAGATCTGTCGTTCCCGTACCGACAGGTTCGGGGGGTGGGGGGCATGGCGCAATTTCATCAAAATGCAGATATTCCCACACCACGTCAGGATCGCTAATGCGGATCATTTGACGCTGAGGACTGACCTGGTCGGCGCGGACAATGTCGCCTTTTTTGAGGATGACGGCATTTTTGGGCTTCTTAATTACCTTGACCCAATCCCCCGCCTGGAATGGTAAGGTGTTTGGGTTATGATTCGGTATATTCATCAGCGTGAAAAAACCACTGGAGGTGAGTCCAGTGGTACTGTTAATTACAAGGGTTATTCTGTTTCTTCTATCTCAGCAGAGCTAGGCAGCTCTGTTTTAGCCAAAATCTGCAACTGCTTCAAATTTTCAACTCGACGCGATACTTTTTCCTTTTCTCGCTTGTACCAATCTACACATTCCTCAGCTTCCTTGAGTCGCGCCTCCTCAGACTCAAGCAACTGATCAATTATTCCCCCAAGCAAATCGGCAAACTGAGAGAGATCTCGCCTGACCCCAGCTTGTCCACCAATGCTGAGGCACTTATACCAATCTCCTTCGCTAACTTCTTGAATCCCTCCTTGCCTTGAGGACTGACGCTCAAGGTGAAGTTCTCCAAATCCCCGCTCTCGTTGTGTTTTCTTTTGGGCATTTTCTTCCATAACTCTACATTCCACTTATGATATCAAATCAATACTTGCAATTTTACAAGTGCTATATTAGAGTTATCAACAAGATTACACTTGTAATTTTTGAACAAGTAACATACAATCCCAAATCACTAAGCGCTCAAGGCGCGGGATGCCGGACTTGGACTAGCAGTGAATTGAGTGATGCCGCTCTGCCCCCGGAAAACGGGTGAGGGGAGTACTGGCTTATGACGCGCTGCGCGATCGCATTTATGGTGGCGATCGCACTGGTTAACAACTGAATAATATTTCGAGTTTCTGTTGAATTGAGGAATTGCTTAGACGACAATCACTATGTTTTGTTCTCTTACCTGATCTAACACTGAATGTCGATTTATCCTGGGGGATTTCCCCCAGTTTCTTAAACATGAAACAAACCGTTCAAGAGTTCAAAAATCTCATTATTGAGGCTTGATCTCATGCAGAGGATGACACCGAATCTTGCGTTATTCAAATTCAAAAGGAGGATGAGGAGTTATTCAATAAAGCGTTAAGCCTGCCGGAAATTCAAGCCAGAATAAAGAAAAAAGGCACGAAAGTTTATTCTCGAACTATGACGAAGAAACAGGTTAGCGTCATTGTTGATTATCGGACTTTAGCCATGTCTTTAATGATGGCATCTGAACAATTGGAAAAAGTAACAAAC
>CAYNXM010000303.1:0-6707 GCA_964401105.1 uncultured Lyngbya sp.
AGCTTTAACAATTCTCCAGACTTTGAAAATCCAACCGATAGCGATCGCGACAATCGTTACGAAGTAGAAGTCACTGTGACTGACTCTCTTGGGTTAACAGATGTTCAAACTCTCAGTGTTACTGTTGGCGATGAAGTTGAACCTAGTGTCGAAGCGCAACAGTTAATTAAACCTAGTGTTGAACCGCAACAGTTAATTAAACCTACTGTTGAACCGCAACAGTTAATTAAACCTAGTGTCGAAGCGCAACAGTTAATTGAACCTAGTGTTGAAGCGCAACAGTTAATCGAACCTCAACCTAGTGTTGAACCGCAACAGTTAATCGAACCTCAACCTAGTGTCGAAGCGCAACAGTTAATTGAACCTAGTGTTGAACCGCAACAGTTAATCGAACCTAGTGTTGAAGCGCAACAGTTAATTGAACCTAGTGTTGAAGCGCAACAGTTAATTAAACCTAGTGTTGAACCGCAACAGTTAATCGAACCTCAACCTAGTGTCGAAGCGCAACAGTTAATTGAACCTAGTGTTGAAGCGCAACAGTTAATTAAACCTACTGTCGAAGCGCAACAGTTAATTAAACCTACTGTCGAAGCGCAACAGTTAATCGAACCTGAACCTAGTGTTGAACCGCAACAGTTAATCGAACCTGAACCTAGTGTTGAACCGCAACAGTTAATTAAACCTGAACCTAGTGTCGAAGCGCAACAGTTAATTAAACCTAGTGTTGAAGCGCAACAGTTAATTAAACCTAGTGTTGAAGCGCAACAGTTAATTAAACCTACTGTCGAAGCGCAACAGTTAATTAAACCTACTGTCGAAGCGCAACAGTTAATTAAACCTAGTGTTGAAGCGCAACAGTTAATTAAACCTACTGTCGAAGCGCAACAGTTAATTAAACCTAGTGTTGAACCGCAACAGTTAATTAAACCTAGTGTTGAACCGCAACAGTTAATCGAACCTCAACCGGAAGCTACTGTTGATGACAATAGTATTACTCGGACAGAAGAAGAAGATTCAGATCCTGAAGAAACCCTCAGACAGCCTCGTAACAATAACCAATCCTCTCCCTCTATTCCTGCTGAAGGTGAAGGTCAAACCTCTGGAAACGGAAACGCTTGCTGCTGTCCTCCTCTACCTGACTTTGAAGCCATTGCCTTACCCAACCGTCCTGAAATGACCAATGCCGGTTTCATCGAAGCCGTGGTTGAAGGCAGCGGGGCTGATGATGTATTAATTGGCAATGGTTTAAGCGAAGCCATTATCAGCTTTGGCGGTAACGACATCCTCAACGGTTTAGACCAAAATGACTGGATGGAAGGCGGCGACGGAAACGATCATCTCCGAGGTGATATGGACAATGACACCCTCATCGGTAATAACGGTAATGACACCCTGTTAGCCGGACGGGATGACAAGTCTGGAGTCCGCGACGTGATGGGTCAAGACTGGATGTTAGGCGGTGACGGGGATGACTTCCTTTCCGGTAACGAAAACCAGGATATGTTGATGGGAGATGTCGGTGATGATATCGCTTACGGCGGTAAGGGAGATGACCAAATCTTTGGGGATGCTGGAAACGATCGCCTCTACGGGGATGAAGGCAACGATACTATTATCGGTACCAACGGCGACGAAAACTCTGCCGCAGCCGGAAACGAAGAAGACACGATCTACGGTTACCGCGATAATGACCTAGTCCAAGGTGGTCCTGGAAAAGACATGGTTTTCAGCGGTAAAGAAGATGACTTTGCTTACGGGGGTAAAGATGATGACATGATGTGGGGAGATTTAGGGTTTGATACCGTCTATGGCGATCGCGGTAATGATACTCTATTTGGAGATACGAACGACCCCAACCAAACCACCTCCGAAGGACAAGATTTAATCTGGGGTGGGGCGGGTAATGACTTCATCGACGGTAACCGTAATAACGATACCCTCAGCGGTGGTGAAGGCAATGATATTGTCCGAGGCGGCAAAGGAAATGACCAAGTCTTCGGTGATGTCGGTGATGACGAACTTTACGGTGACCTCGGCAACGACACCCTCTGTGGCAACGAAGGCAATGATACCCTATATGGGGATACTGAGAATGAAAACGCACCCGGTGGACAAGATCAACTCTGTGGCGGCAGTGGCGATGATGTAGTCATGGGAAACCGGGGACAAGATACCCTCTGCGGTAGTGACGGCAACGATACCTTATTTGGTGGAAAAGAGAATGATATCCTCAAAGGCAAAACTGGCGATGATTGGTTGTTTGGTGATCTGGGTAATGATACCTTAATTGGGGGTGATGGTCGCGATCGCTTTGTCACTGCTGCCAATGCCGGAATTGATTTAATTGAGGATTTCCAACTGAATCAAGATTTTATTCTCCTGGCCAATAACCTGACTTTCTCTGACTTAGACATTATTCAACAAGACACCGCAGTTGCTATTGCGGTTGCGGGCGATCCCAATTCGCCTTTGGCTATTCTCAACAACGTTACTGCTGAAATGCTGACTCAATCTCACTTTATCACTGAAGAATTAATCTAAAATTCCCTCTATGACTAAATCCCATAATACCTCCGGTATGCCTTTTTTACCGGGGGTTTAATTATAGTTAGAGTCCAATAATAAATCACTCATTCCCTGCTTGTGAGTCAATTTAGCCAATCTCATACAATACAGTACAGTATTGCATAACTTCCAACTCAGCATCATTATATTACAGTAAATCAGAACAGCCTCCTAAAGCGGTTTGAAGTTTAACAAGACTATTCACTGAAATCATGGCTAATTTCTTAGTAGATGCAGGATTTTCCGGCGGTGTTGATATCACTCGTCAAGTGGCGTTAGGCAGTCCTCAAGATGATGATATTACTTTCCCCACCGATCTGCGAGATAGTGATAATAACATCATTGACTCCAATGCAGATGTTAGCACTCTGGAAATCTTATTACTCGATGGCAATGATACCTTAGATGGATCGGCGTTAGTGGCGGGTCGAACTGCTATGATCGTCGTGGGTAATACAGGTAACGATGAAATTACCGGAAGTGCCGATGCAGATAGCTTATTTGGCGGTCAAGATAGGGATATTTTATTAGGCGGAGACAATAACGATCAACTCTTTGGTAATTTGGGAGATGATTTTATTGTTGCTGGCGGAGACGGAGACGACTCTGTTTTTGGCGGTCAAGGCAATGATGATGTCCGGGGTGCCAATGGTAACGATCAAGTGTTTGGCGATCGCGGTAATGATACTATATCCGGTGGAAATGGTATTGATACCCTCACGGGAGGAACGGAAACCGATCAATTTCTGATTGACCCTAGTATTGAAACTGCAACGAGTGACCCAGCTTTTGTAGACCGAATAGCAGATTTTTCTATTGTAGAGGGTGATATGATTCAGATTTCAGGTTTGTTACCATCAATCTTTCTTAACGATTTAATTTCCATTGGCCCTCTACAACAAATTGGCAATATTCAAGGGTATGTCATTTCTGAAAGTGGTATTAGTCTTAACGGAAATGTTGCTACAAATGATCCCCTTTTCGTCGTTGTCAATAATCCAAATATTACCCGTCCATTGGATATAAATATTGACTTTATCAGGTAAGAATTAAAACCACAAACATACTCATGACACACAGATTTATAGTTTTTTTCTCTGTGTCCCGTGGAATGTTAAATTGCTAAATCTTCTTCTCCTTCTACAACGGCTGGGGCCGATCGTTGGTAAAATAAAGCAATCCCAAATGATAATGGTCCTACCCGTCCAATATACATGAGGATAATGACTACAATCTTAGATATACTAGTTAAATCACCTGTTATTCCTCGGGATAAACCAACCGTTCCTAATGCCGATGCAGCCTCAAATACAATATCCTCAAAAGCTTCTGTTTGAAATAGTAGTAAAAAGCTAGAACCCATTAAAAATGCAATAATATAAAAAACAAATGCTGAGAAGGCGGTAAATAGTCTTTCATCAGGAATTCTTCTACCAAAAACACTCACAACATTATTACCTCTTAAAGAACTCCACATCACTGCTAAAGCGGCGAATACAGAGGTAGATTTTAAGCCGCCACCTGTCCCAGAAGGGGAGGCACCGACTATCATTAAAACCAGCATTAAAAAGACAGAAGCTGCACCTAATGCACTAATTGGATGAGTATTAAAACCAACAGTTGTTAAGGCGGTCATAGATTGAAACCAAGCGGCTAGGAAATGTTCTCCTAGCGGTAAACTTTGTAAGGATTCATCGAGGAAAAAGAGTAACAAGAATCCAACCATTAAAAAGACTGCTGTTACAGATAAAATAATTCGAGTTGTCAGGCTAGTTCGTCGATTTCTCTTAGTAAAACCTTGCCAAATATCGGAAGCGACTAAGAAACCAATCGCCCCTAATATACTTAAAATACTAATAACAAAATTAATCCAAAAATCATTCCTAAAATCTTCTAAGCTATTAGGGAAAATACTAAATCCGGCTGTACAAAAGGCAGATATCGTATGAAATATTGCCGCCCAAAGTGGATTTTCTACATCTTCTCCTTTAAATAAAACATACAGCCAAATGATCCCTGCAATTTCTGTTAAGACTGTAAAAATAACAGTGTGTTGAATAAATTCTTTGAGGCTAAATCCTTGAGGCAGTGAAAATACAGCACTTCCCACTCGTTGCCGTAAACTAGATAATGAGTTTTTACTGGCAATTAAAGCAAATGAACCTAAGGTCATATAACCGAGTCCGCCGACTTGAAAAGCAAGGAGAACGACTAATTCCCCAAAAAAGTTATAAGCATCTGGTGTATTAACTGTTACTAACCCAGTGGTACTAACAGCAGAAGTGGCAATAAATAAATTATCTAAGGGAGAAATGGGGTCAGCTTGCCAACTAATGGGTAAGCAAAGTAATAACCATGCAGAGAGAACATAAAAACCATAACCAAACAGTAGCAACCGAATCGGATTAGTATAGCCAATACGGTTGATCAATCGCCTCAAAGTATTATTTGCCATAAATGAAATGAATATACAGTATATTACTGATTGATATCACGGTATAGTTTGAGTTGATTACTGTCATCATTCCGGGGATAGATGCATCCTGATTCAACACGGTTTATAATCGGGTGGGAGAAAACTGTTTAATAATATTGTCAGTGTTTCCTGTCATTAACTCAGCAAATCGTTTAGCTAATGGCGGAATAAAGACTAATACGATATTGCATAACTTCCCACCATATCGTTAAAGCTTAATTCAAGGTAGATCATAAGGATGATGTTCTCAAAAAGGGAAAAGTTGATTTGACTAACCACTCATTTGGTTTCTATTGGATTGTGTTGTTCGGGGTTATTGTTATCCGCTATTTCTTGATTGCAGGAGGTACATACTGGCTCTTTTATTCGATTTTAGGAAAATTTATTACTTTAAAAAGTTTACGGCGATCGCCCCCATTGCGCCAGTCGATTAATCGAGAGATCAAAATGTCCCTTTTCTCCGGAGTCGTTTTTGCCTTTGGCGCAGCTTTCATCATGAAGGAATATCATCGGGGAATCACCCTTTTGTACACGGACTTACATCAATATGGACTGTGGTATTTAGGAGTCAGCTTCCTGGGAATACTATTGCTTCAGGATACATATTTTTACTTTCTCCATCGTTTATTTCACCACCCGTTGCTATTTAAATGGATACATAGCGGTCACCACCGTTCAGACGCACCCACTCCCTGGACATCCTTTGCTTTTGATGTACCAGAAGCTTTCATCCAAGCATTCTTTTTTATTGGTATTATTTTGATTATTCCACTCCATTTCTTTACCTTACTTGCTGCACTCCTGACCATGACAATCTGGTCAGTTTGGAATCATTTGGGGTTTGAGATATTTCCCGCTGTATTTCCCCACCACTGGCTTGGAAAATGGCTAATTGGTTCGACCCATCATGCTATCCATCATCGCCAATACACAATGCATTATGGATTATATTTTACATTTTGGGATCGGTTGTGCGGTACACAAAACCCTCATTATCAAAATGAGTTCAAGCTCAATTAGCTCTGGAAGCGGTTATAGAATATGATTTAAACCGAATCATCAACTTCTGGGAAATCAATTTCACCCTCATCCCTTATATGGAACGAGAACGTACTTATAGTACTTTTTTGTACTGTTAATCGTCAACTAGGTTGCTACTCTGAGGCAAGCCCAGGGCGCAGGTCGCCACGGAAGCCGCAAAGGAGATCTCGTCGGCTATCGAGACGAGGGCGCAGTACTCCGCCTATACCGTTCTGCGGTTAGGGGGTGGTGTAGCGCTGTAACAGTTTGTGTCTACAGAAAACATATTTTTTGTAAATCTGTTATAAGATTAACATGATAACACTTTCTTATGAAACATAAACATATTGGGTCTAACAATCGTAAAAAGTTGAACCATAAAATTGCTAGGTTGCATGAAATAATATCGAACACTCGCAAAGATTATCATTTCAAACTGGCTCATCATTTGTGTGACCAGGCTGGAATGATATTTGTAGAAGATATCAACGTCTTCGCATGGGCTAAAGGAATGTTGCGTAAACATACTCTTGATGCAGGATTCGGTACGACGGGTTGGGCTATCGACGGGTTGGCTATCTTGACGGGTTGGGCTATCGACGGGTTGGCGCGCGCGCCAAACATTTCCCGTCACGCCCAAACATTT
>CAYNXM010000304.1:0-17544 GCA_964401105.1 uncultured Lyngbya sp.
TACAAGCCATCCCGTTTGTTCATGCTTTACTAATTCAATCACACCCCCTGCTGCTGCGGCAATGACAGGACGTTGACAAAGCATTGCCTCAATAATAACTCGCCCAAACGGTTCAGGTGCTGTTGAAGTATGAGTAATTAAATCACAAGCACTCATAAAAGACACCACATCCGATTGAAAACCTAAGAATTTAACTCTTTTTTCTAGTCCTAATTCTGCAACTTTATCATGGAGTTTATCCACATATTCTTGTTCACCAAATAAAGCATCTCCCACAAAAATAGCAGTAATATTATCTGGACAATTAGCTAAAGCTTCTAATAAAATATGTTGTCCTTTCCAGGGGGATAGACGACTAAAATGACCGACAATCAACTGTTTTTCTAATCCGAGTTCTTTTCTGACTCTCTCTCGTTCTGTTGAACTATTTGAATAGTGATTAACCTCAAAACCATTATAAACAACCTTTGTTAAATCTGCCCGTCCGCCTGCTTCAATAAAGGAACGTTTAGTGGCTTTTGAATTAGCAATCACAAGCGTTGCAAATTGATTAGCTAAATTAATAATAATCCAGCGATTAGTCGCGCTAAAATGATCCTCTGAAATGATATCCCGGAGATGATAAACTAAGGGACGATTACTCAAAAAACTAGCAATTGCCCCCATCACAAATGCTTTCTGAGTATTGGCATAAATCACATCATAATTCTGAGCAACTTTAGTGATATTGATAATTAGTGGAATAATCGAAAAGCTATTCCTTAATATTTGAATCAAATTACTATCTTTACTAACATTAATTGATTGCTGCGTTAATATCTTAACAGGAATTTGATGTTGTTCAAGTCGTTGTTTGAATGCACCATCTGCAAATAAACCAACTAAAGCATTTTTTTGATAAAACTTGGCTAAATCGAGTAAAGATAATTCAGCACCTCCGAGTTTTCCACTTTGATCTAAAAATAAAATATTCATAATTATCATCTGAATTAGTTTAGATAAATCGTTGTTTTTGATAATATTCCTGTTGTAACTTGAAATTCCAAAAAATACAGTTTTTTACTGTTTTACTGAGAGATTGACTCAGTTTAACTAATTCATCAATGCCACAGCAAGACTTACAAAAATAAGGATATTTTGGTATTCTAGAAGTATAGTCAAAGAACAGAGAAAATCGCTCGGATTTGACAGGAACTTTACCCCGATGAAAAATACTTGCAGGATCGATAATAATCACTGTTCCCGATTTTCCAATACAAGATTTCCAATAATAAGAAGAAATAATAGCTTCCATCGCTTCTTCTGCAATTTGACTATAATTGTACTTCAGTTTATCAAATATCCAGGGAGTTAAATCTTTAGAAATATATTGAAACGAGCCAGATTCTTCACAAACATCACTGAGATAAATAATCACTTTTAACATTTTACGGTCTTCTTTATCTAGATGCCATAATCTAGTCTTTTTTTTTACATTATTAGCTAAATCTCGACGAAAATAAACACCATGATAAGCAACGGGAAGCCTTAAATAGTTTTCTACTAAATTTAATAGTTTTAATTCGGCCCCCCAACGAAATAAACTGGGATATCGCAATAATAATTCTGAAGAGGCTTTAACTAGGTATTGATTTTTATAACTTGGTAAAACTTTAGCTATATGAGGAATAATTGCTGTTGCATCAGTTAAGACTTGAGGTGTTAATGGAATTCCTAAATCAGCGAGAGAAGTGATAACAATACCCTGTTGCTGGAGTTGATTGACTATCGCTTTCTCTTCATCAGAAATAGTAGGGATATTATTCAGATGTTGTTGTTGCGATCGCTGATAATTTTGTTCTGATAAATTGTGAAAATAGCTAAGTTGGTCTCGATTAAATAGCAACTGTTTTTTGACTTGTTGAATGATCTGCATAATCTAACTCATTTCACCTTAATGATGACTCAGCTCACTTGCATCATTATAATAGTACTTTTCTAACTCTTTGAGCAATATTCTGCCAGTTAAAGTGAGTATAAGCATAGTCACGGCAGGCATTTCTAGAAGGAAGTGTTAATTCTGTTGTCAGTAAAGATTCTAATTTATTCGCTATTGCTTTTTCAGTGATTGAATCTGTAATTAAATCCGGAGAAAAAGGTATTAAAATTTCAGGCATTCCACCCACAGGTGTACATAAAACTGGAGTTCCACAAGCTAAAGATTCCAACACAATTAAACCAAAACCTTCTAAAGATTGACTCGGAACCACAGTTAAATCAGCCGCTTGATAAGCAATGGGAAGTTGTTCATCCGGTAAATAACCCAAGAATTTAACATGATAATTTAATCCTAATTCAGTGGCTTGTTTTTCCAGCGTTTCTCTTAATGAACCTTTGCCAGCAATGGCTAACCAAACATCAGGGACTTTAGGTTTAATTAATGCGATCGCATTGATTAATTGACTTAAACCCATGCGATGAACTAAACGACGGGGAGTAAATAAAACCGGTCTATCTTGCGGCCAGTTAAGCTGTTCTCTTGCCTGTTTACGGGATAAATTCGGTTGAAAGTGAGTCGTATCCACACCGCCTGGAATGATATTAATTTTATCCCAAGGAATGTGATAGTTTTGATGTAAAATTTCTCCAAATGCTTGACTGAGAACAATAAAGCGATCGCACTTTTCATATACCCGTTTTTCTATCCAATATTTAGCCAAAATACCTAATTTATTGGCTCCTTCTCGTTCACTTTCCAGCGCCCAGGGTCCGTGAAATGTAAAGGTAATTGGAACGTTTTTTGGTAAGCTAGAAAGTAAGGGTAAATCATATAACGCAAAATGCAAATTAATCGCATCTGGCTGAGTCAAATATCGGTTATTGAAGTTTTGACGAGTCAGCCAAAGTCGTTGTAAAAGGGAACTATTTGGTTCGGCTAAATTGGTGAGTTTGATAGAAGATTCAGGTGCAATAGATGGCAAGCCAACACCACAGAGTTCTATTTTATCTTGTTGTTGGGCTAAGTGATGAATCAGTTCATAAACATAACGATTCAAACCACCCGGCATTGTGGGAAACCAGCCATTTCCCACGCAAAGAAGTGATTTAAATGTTACCTCTGTGTTTTTCATAATAAAGATTCTCTATATTAAGATAGAAATTTGATTAGATTAAACTAGACTAGCGAGCGCTAGGTAAACCCCACTTAGCCTTTACATCAATATTATATTCAGTTTTAAGCCGAATTAAGTCAGGTTGTAATCGCTGAATAATCAACATTTTATCTTGACTAGAGAGCTTAAACTCATAAGGATTTTTTCGAGATAAAGGCTTGTATAATTTTTGTCGAATTGTTGGTGGTACTTTAGTTGCCACAGACTTTACAACTGGGATATTATAAATTTTTCGTAGCATAGGATGCAAGTTAGTACTATTTTTACTATTGCGAACAATATCAATAGTTTTAAATTCATAATCAGACGTAACTTGTAAAAAATTGCAAATTTTACGAAGCTCTGTTACTGGGTCTTTCTGCAAATCTTCTAGCAAAAGCAAATAAATTCTGTCCCGTCCAAAAATATTAGCATAAACATCAAGCTGTTTTGCATATTCAGAAAAAGCAAGATGTTCTTCAATGATTTCTACTTTGTCTAAAAGGCCTCGAGCTAAAAGATGTCTGATATGGGACTCAATTCTTGAAAAAGGATTCCGGATAATATAAATGAAGCGAAATTCTGCCCCTTTAATTTTAGCAATACGTTCAGGTACATTAAGATATTTAGGTTGCATCGTATAAGTTGTGGAGGCTTCTATAGCAATTTGGTGTTCGGGCTTCCAATCCCAAAGAGATTGATACCAGTTCATCCCTCTATTAAAAGTATCTTCTTTTGCAAAAAAATAGGGTTCTTTTTCCCGACAAGCTGCTATTTGAGGATGTTCTGATAGGTAGTAGAATAGACTCGTTGTCCCGGCTTTCATTGCACCAATAATGAGAGCAAAGTTGTTTGGTGTTAAACTCATAATCTATCGTTTTTATTTCTCACTTTTCAAAAATTGTGTAACTAACTGAATTCATGATTCAGCATTAGTCATTATCAGAAAAATTTATTTCTCAATAATACATTCGATTGTTTCATGAAACTTTGTGGCTAAGGAAGTATTGGTATACTTTTGTGATACAGATACTCTACCTTGCTCTGTCAGTTGTAATCTGAGTGAGGGATTTAAAATTAAATGTTTGAGTTGTTCAGCTAGAGATTCTGGTTGTCCTTCGGAAAACGTTAAGCCTCCGCCAGTAGCCTGAATTAAATGAGGAATTTCACCTGAATCTGAGCCTAAGACTGGAGTTCCACAAGCAATAGCTTCTATAATAACTCGCCCAAACTGTTCCTTCCAGTTTGAACGTGTTTCTGAAGGTATCACGAGTAAATCAAATGCAGAAAGGTAGCTAGGTGCTTCAGAATGAGGAACATAACCTACACAATTCACTCGATTAGTTAGCTGTAACTCATTAGTAATTGTGTCAAACTCAGTTTCAAAAGAACCCGAACCTACAATAACAAGATGCCATGGTAGATGTTCAACTTTTTTCAAAGCATTCAGTAAAGTTTTTAATCCTTTCTCTTCTACAATTCTGCCCATATATCCAATAATTACTTTGTCTTGAGTTGGACAGAGCTGACTTTTCAGATTTTTTGATTCAGGTTGAGGAAAGTAAATATCTAAATCAATCCCAGCAGGTAGTATCACGCTATTAGAATGATAACCTTTTTGCTTTAACACTTCATTTGCACTATAGGAGCCTGAAAAGGCATAACAACTTTCTTGTAAAACAAAATTTTGCGTTTGCTGAAATGGAAAAGGATATTTTTTAAATATATTTTGCCATGTAAAGAAACCAATAGGCTTTTGAATACTGAGGCGGTTTGCCAGATAGACTTGAGCTGCTACTGCTGCATAAGGTTCTTGACGTACAAAGATAGCATCAGGTTGAAGTTTCTGAAAAAGTGGGATAAAAATTGAACGATAAATATGTAAGGGTATATTACCAGGCTTCCAAACGGGAATACTCAACAGTTGTCCTTTATATGCTGACCACCGCTCTGGGTTAATCTTACTACTATATTGGTTATTCCAATTAGATGGAGTAATAATAATTAATTTCCAATTTGTCTGTCGTTCAACTTCAGCATAGAACTGCTGGTTCACTGAAGTGATGCAAGAATGACTAATGATAAGAAGCTTTTTGGGAGAGTTCATGTGCGTTAAATTTAATAATAGATTGGGATAAACTAGGTGAGTATTAATCATTTAAACGCTATAAATAAAAATCAATTTCTAACATAGACAATAATTTTTGTATGTTTTTATTGAAAGCATATTATAGACATAAATAGTAAAACTATTGTTTTAAATTTTCATTTTATATAGTTTATAGATTGGCTCGGTATTTTGATAAAAAATACCTCAATTTAATAGTTTTTTGATATTTATAATATTTTTTAGCTGCTATTCCTAGACTGATAAATGACCACAGAATCATACCTTGAACTTCTACATGAGGTTTTCCTAAAGGTAGTTGAATAAATGTACTGAGGGCAGTAGCACGAGCAGCACTTACAAATGGATCAGTACGAGCTTCATAACCTTGAAATAGACTACATAAAAGTAACAGAATTCCACTCATATAACAAATAGTACCAAACCACCCTAAATCTAAAAGTGTAGATAAAATACCACTATCATGGGATGGACCTCCTATACCGCCTCCTAAATAACTATTTAATGCATCATTAATGACTTCAGAATAAGTTTCCTGTCGAGCCTCAGCGCTGCCGTCCTCTTCTAATTCAGTAAATGTACTAAAACGGGAACTAATGACATCAGAAAATGGTTCTAAAGTGACTAAGGGAACAACACATATTACAGTTAACATAATTGTGATAACGATACGCATTTGAATATTAGCTTTAAGAGAACTAGTTAGCAATAATAATCCTAAAAACCAACTGATCCATGTTGTACGTTTCTTTGCTAACAAAAAAGAGAGGTAGCCTACACCTGAAGTTGGAGTAGATAAATTCCCCTTACTTGGGTTAACTAATAAAAGTAATAAACCAGCCGTCATCACAGTTCCAAAGGGTTGATTTGAAACCATTGTACTCCAGACATTAAGTCCTAAAGGTTCAGGCTTTCCACCACTAGCAAATTCCGACTTGATTAGCCAATAGGTATCCCATTCTGGAGCAATCAAAAATTGCAGAATTCCGTAACCTCCCATAATCAAAACACCCCACAGAAAGATCCGTTGAATAGTTTTGCGATAAGCCGGATAATTTTGCCAATTAACAAAAAGATGAAAGCCGAATAAAATAGGAACAATCCAGTCTAAAAAAGCAATTCCAACTTGAATGGGTGAGCGAGAAATGACTCCTACTAAAAAGCCATAAAATACAGCAAGCAAGGAGAGAAGATAGGGTAATCCTCCTTGTTTAGATATTTTAGGAAGATGTCGCCAGAGTGTGACAACACTGACGAAAGTTACGAGGAAAGGAGCCAGTAGCAAAGGACTTGGCTCAGTGTAACTACTTCGATAGTCAGCGATACGTCGAATTAAGGGAGTTAAAAACCATAACCACCATGTAAAACCGAGGTATAAAATGGGATAACGAAAATAAAGGAATACACCAACAATCAATGCTCCGGCGGGAAAAGCTAAGTTAACAATTTTACCTAAACCGGCTAAAATCAGTACGGATGATAAGGATATAAATCCCAAGATTATAGTCCAAGGCAAAGCGGGCTGAAACAGTGAAATAAGAGGTGATGAAGCTGATTTACTCATAGGTGATTAGATAGCTGAGTGACTAAATTGTCTTCGGTGATGAAGCGCTTTTTCATATAGCAATAGTCTTTGCTGGGCAATCGTTTTCCAGCTATATTGCTGAGCCGTTTGATGAGCCTTTTGACGCAATTGTTCCAGATAAGGTCTGTCTGTAATTAAGCGCTCTAAAGCTTGCTCTATCGCGATCGTATTACGCACAGGTATAACAATACTATCGTAGCCATCCCTTACAATTTCCAATGGTCCAGGCGTTGCTGTTGTAATGGGAGCTAAACCACAAGCCATAGCCTCAACTAAGGCTTTGCCAAATCCTTCTGAGGTGGATGAAAATAGTTTGATGTGATGTCCCTTTAGTAGCCTGGGTAAAGTCTCATGTCGATAGCGGGGAATGACTCTAACGCGATCGCGCACCGCCGGATCAAAGTCTGCATAAACTCTTTCGACATGAGGACACATTCGACATTCTGTGCCGAAAAAACTGATTTCTACTTGAGGATAGCGAGCTAAAATTCGATTCAGTGCAGGTATACTATAGTCAATCCCTTTCCGAGGAATATAAGTACCAATTTGAGCAATCCGAATTGTTGCATTTTCTGCTTCTGATATCAGTTCAAAGGGTAAATTTAGAAATTCTTCTGGCATGCCATTGGGGAAAATATGAATCTTTTCCGAAGTTACCCCTAGCTGCTCAATAGCATATTTTTTTTCATCCCGATTCAGTAAAAATACTAAGTCAGCACAGCGTAATGAAGTTGCCACTTCCCAAAGTTGAAAACTCCCTCGATACAGCCTATATTTCCAACTTAATTCTTGTTTTCCATGGCTGACATTTTCTAAAACATTGAGATGATCAAGATGTTGTAAACCATGACTGCGAGTCACTAATAAAGGAAGCTTTTGAGTTAAATTTTGGATAATTTTTCCCCATAACCAAGCATCACCGGTAGAAGCATCAACCACATCAAGATCAATATCTGACTGAGTAGAGTATCTGATGAGCTGAGATGCAACAACTTCTGGAAAAATGACTCCCTTGATAGGACGAGGTAGCCAAGAGGGCAGATTGTCAAAAGAATAGTAAAACACTTTATGTCCTAATTTTTGATATTCCTGTCCTAGTTTAAAAGTACTTCCGGCTGAACCTGAATCTGGGTCAAATTTTTCGTGAATTGTGAGTAAAATATTCATAGGATTTGATGACTTGTCATTTTAATCAGGCTTAGAGTATTAGATACGCTATCGTTGAGCCTCTCCTCCGAATAAGAGTCTAGTTTTCTCCAAAATCCCTGCATAGTGAAATACAAGAGTAATTATAAAAATCTCAACTCTTTTGGCTTTAACTTTCTGATTAAAAAAGCTCTTACGAACTGCATATATTAAAGGAGGTTTCCATTTCCATAAAACTTTTATTAATTCGCTTAAAAATAAATTTTTGTTCTCTTGAGTTTGTTTTTTCTCTAATGCATAAAATCCACCTCGTACTCGAAGTACTTTTTTATAAAGCTGAGTAAAAGAAGATCGAGCCGGATGAGCCACACAACTTTCTTCAGCATATTCTATAGGGTAGCCTAGGGAAAATGCTCGTTTACCCCATTCTGAATCTCCTCCAGATTTCAACTCTCTGTCGAACAGTCCAACTTCCTCAAACACTTTTTTGAAGGTTAGCAAGTTAGCCGTAGCACCACAATGTGCTTGTTCAACCATTTTTTTCTGTTGTAAGTTAGTGATGCTGTCATACAATTCTATTACTGTTGGATTATTCGGGTTTTTAAAAAACATTTTGATTCCTCCAGCGACTATTCCAGGTCGTGATAGAGATAAAAGATGTTTCACACCGGTTTCTATCCAATTTGGGGTGGGTATACAATCTGCATCTGTAAAGGCTAATATCTCTCCTTTAGCAATTGAAATTCCTTGATTTCGAGCGGCATAAGAACCCGGAGAATTTTCAAATGTCAGTCGAGCTTGAGGAAATTGACTGACAACATCTTTAATATTTTCTTCTGAAGCATTATCAACCACAATCACTTCATACTGAGCTTGAGGATAGGTTTGTTTTTCTAAAGCAAGCAAACATTTTTTTAATCTTTCTGCGTCGTTATAAACAGGAATGATAACTGAAACGAAATAATCTGTATATTGAATCATAACTAAACCCTACAACAACATCGATAAAAATATAAAACTTGATTTTTAGGATGAATTTTTAATAGCTTTCTCATAAAGAAAAAGTGTATCCCTCCCTATGTTTTGCCAACTGTAAGATTGTGCGGTATCATAAGCATGACGACGGAGCTGTTCCAACTCAGAGCGATCCGTAATTAATCGTTCTAAAGCTTGTTTGATGGCTGTGCTATTGCGGGCAGGAACGACAATTCCGTTGTGCCCGTCGCGCACAATTTCCGTTGGACCCGGTATTGCTGTAGTAATCGGAGCTAAACCGCAAGCCATTGCTTCGACAAGAGCCATGGGAAACCCTTCAGAAATCGAAGGCAACAGCTTAATCTGATGACCTTTCAATAAGCTTGGCAACATATCGTGAGTATAGTGGGGTATAACCCGGATGCGATCGCGCACGGCTGGCTCAAATGCTGCATAGACTTTTGATTGAGGGTGAACTGTACCCAAAAGACTGACTTTGACTTGAGGATAGCGAGTCAGGATAGTATTTAATGCTGGCAGGCTGTATTGAATTCCTTTGCGAGGAATATAAGTACCCACGATGGCTATGGCAATGGTTGAATCTTTTGTTGTTGGTGTCGGCTCAAAAGGCAGGTTCAAAAATGCTTCGGGAATTCCATTCTTGACAACATAAACTTGTTTTGGATTGATACCTAACTGCTCAATAGCATATTTTGATTCAGTTTGATTGAGGGCAAAGACTAAGTCGGCACAGCGTAGCGATGTAGCCACTTCCCAAAGCTGAAAACTGCCTCGATATAACGGATATTTCCAACTCAAATGTAAGTCTCCGCATTGGGCACTGTCTCGAATTCCATGGTGGTTAATGTGTTCAAGACCATGACTTCGCGTCACCAAAACAGGAGATTGTTTTTTAAAGTATTGACGAATTTTAGCCCATATCCATGTATCCCCAGTAGAGGCATCGATCACATCAATGTTGTGGTTTCTACAAAATTTCGCAATATGGGTAGCGACAAACTCTGGAAATAAGATTCTTTTAGTGACTTTAGGTAACTGTCGTGGTAGATTATCCGTGAAGTAATAATAGACTTGATGTCCTAGTTTTTGATAGGCTTGACCCAGTTGCCAGGTTGCTCCTGCCGCCCCGGCATTGGGATTAAACTCGTAGTGAAGTGTAAACAAAATTTTCATAACTGCGTTTCAGATGTAGGAAGGAACGATACCAAACAGTTGATCGAGTTTAGAGTAGATGGCGCAATGAGAGTATTGTTTTGTATAAGTTTCAGCCACGGCTTGAGACATCTGTTGGGCAAGTTTTGGGTGGTTGAGTAAATCGAGAACTCTATTAGCAAACCGACTCGGATCGTCTGTAATAAAAGCGTTAATATTGTCTTTTAAGCTCAGTCCTGAACCTCCAGTTGTTGTGGTGACAATGGGAATCGAATAAGCCATGGCTTCTTGCAGTTTCACTTTCGTACCGCTTCCCTTCAAAAGAGGACAAATTACCAGTCTCGACTTGAGATAAATCTCTGATAATTTAGGAACATAACCTAAGCAGTCAATATATTTTTCTAAAGATTGCTCAATTTTAAGTGACTGGCAAACTGTTCCCACAACAGCCAGTTTAATCTCAGGATACCGGGGAATAATCTTTGGTAAAATTTGAGAGATAAAAAAGTTTATCCCCTCAATATTGGGCTGATAAACTGCTCCGACAAATAGGAGATCGTATTTAAATTTTCTACGGGAGTATAAAGTAATTTTATCATCTTTTCTTTCGATTGGGTGAGGAATTAAATTAATTTTTTCTTGAGAAATGTAAGGGCTAATTTGATCAATTTCCTCGAGAGAGTTAGCGAGTACTCGATTAAAATAATTTAGCAATTTTACTTCTTTCATAAAATTAGCATTATAGTCAAATTTTAAACCTTGTAGATGAGATATATTTTTTTTAGCAATTCTCCATTGACAGGAGAGATCGTGCATATCAATAATTTTACAAAAATCAAATATTTTTATCTGAGTGGCTAAATGAGCATAGTCTAAGTAATTTATCCAAAAATAATTATAGTGATTTTGCTTAAATAAAGAATGTACAAAGCGAATATATCCTGGAGGAGTATGATAATCTGAATCAATTGGTAGTTGCTGTTTCAATATTTTTTGATAGTAAAAGCTTTGACTTCTAGAATACAAAAAGTCACCTAGATTCTGCTCACCTCTATAAATAAAGACATTTTCGGCATATTTCTGTGCTTCTTGTTGTTGTTCAGAATTCCATATCGCTTTTCCCCAATCATTTCGGACTAAAATATCAACTTGAAACCGATCGCTACGAGATTTAAAATATTCTAACATTCCGACAATTCTGCGCTTAGCCCCTGTATTGATGGGTTTAAGTAAAACAGGTAAGTGAAATAGAATTTTTTTTCGAGTTTTAGCCATTATTTTTATCCGATATTAAAATTATATTTTTCACACAGTAAAATCTGGCGAGTTTCATCCGGGTTAGGTGAAATTTTGAGAATATTAAAATGTTTTTTTAACACTTTAATAAAATTTTCTAGGGTATACCATGAAAACTTAGAGTAATATTTCTGAGACTGATATTTCAGCATTTCTCGATCGTTGATTGAAATAAATTCTACAACAAGCCAACGCTGAGAAAATTGGGCTAACCCTTCAATAATTTGCTCAAACCGAGGATGCTGTTCAAACACTAAATGATGAATTAATCCTAATGCCAAAACCATCTCACACTGAAACCGTTTAGTGGCTGCCACATATCGATAACTCGACAAACCATAAGATGGAGTCGGTTGGGTGAAATCCATCACCAAAGGAAGAATCGACAATTTCTGCTCACGAGCCGTATAATATAGCTGGGAAACCCACGATGGATCTTTATCAAACGCGACCACTTGACTTGCTAAACTGGCTGCAAGTTGAGCATAGTATCCATTCTGACAGCCAATATCTAAGACAGATGCAGGTTGAATATCCCTGAGAATTTGACGAATGATGGCTGGTTTTTCTGTCCAGTTTTCTTTGCTCTCTAAGGAATAATTAGCATTTTGTACGTGATTTAATGAAGTCGGTAATCTGATATTTTTGACTTCATTGCGAAGATTCTCTAAAAATTTTAAGTAAGATTTCTGTTTAATTTGATTAGAATTAATAGAACTAGAATTGATATTGACCGGGGTAGGATTGGAGAAGAATTTTAACTTCTGAAGATTTTGCTTCAATATTTTTTTAGATTGAGTAGGTAGAAGTTTTCTTAATGCTAATTGTACGCGAGTAATAGGTGGTGCTTTTGGCATTCTTCTTGAACTTCCCACCCCTTGAGTTAATCGTAAGAAATCTGACTGAGAAATTCCGGCATTTTCAATCATCAATAACCGGGCAGTCCGATCTTTTTCTAAAGCCATCAGAATCAGCGGATAAAAGCAGGTCTGACAAAATTGATCGTAGGCACTCCAACGAAAATAATGAACATATTCATCGAGGGGTCGAATTGAACCTAAGTCTACAAAAAATGGTTGTACTCCATCAAACAGAATATTCCCTAAATGACCATCTTCTAGAGATAATCCCCGTTGCGCTAGTTCAATCGCAAAATCTAATAAAACCAGTGCTGCATCTTTCACCATTGCGGCACACCATTCAATCGAATAGGAGATAAAAGCAAGGGTGCGATGGCGGACAATTAGGTCATATCCATCGAGGGTTAAATCAGTTGTTTCAGATTCAATTAACAGTTGACGATCCACTAAATGTTGAATAAATCCTTCTTGAAATAACTGCTGAAAAAATGGCGATCGCCCCGAATCAATTCCGCGATAAAGTTGTCCTTGCCAACGAAATAATCGGATTCTCGAATCGGCGATTGAGTGGGGATGAAAACGAATCGCTTCGGCGGGAATCTTGTTGTTAGTTAGAATGGGAGAATGTTCTAAGGATTCAGGTGTCATTTTTGTCTGATATGCTTTGAATTGATCAAATTAAATACTATAAGTTTTGGGGCTGAGGACGTTGCCGACTCGAAGCGATCGCAACATAAACTAAATAAAGCATTAACTTTGAGGAAGAAAGAATGACTTTTAGGGATAAAGAACACCGCAACGCTTCTCGAATTTGAGCCAGAGCAGCGGTAATATCTCCTACATTCGCATATTTTCGAGCGGTAGAAAGGGCATGAATTCCATAGTTTTTAGCGGCGGTTCGTGAGAGTTTTTCAGCGGTTTTATCCGGTAAATATTGCTTGACAATCGCGATCGCCTGGCGCACATCCTGCATATTTTTCCCCGTTCGTCTAGAATGACCACTAAGAGAGGTAGAATGGCGGCGGCGGATTGCCAAGGGTTGCACTTCGTACCACACTGGATAATCGGCAGCAATACGAACCCACATTTCCCAATCTTCTGCCCAACAACAAAAGCGGCGATCGAATCCTCCCAGATTTTCGTAAACCTCTCGCGCCACAACAATTGAGACCGTGGAAATCAGTTGTCGAACTGCAATTCTCTCAAACCAATTTTCAAGAATACCGCTTTCAGGTTCGAGTAACGGTTCGATTTCTTGCCAGTGGCCGAATTCATCCATTTTGATGGTGCGACAGAATGCTGCACCCAGTTCTGAATGGGTCTCAAAAGCCTGTTGCATCTGGCGATAGAAACCGTCTCGCACACAATCATCACCATGTAAAATATGAACCCATTTTCCCCGCGATCGCTGTAAGCAGGTTTCATAATTGCGGATATAGCCGACATTCTGCGGCTGTTGATAGAAACTGACTCGTCCCTGTCCTAATTCAGCAACAACAGCGGCGGGATCGTCGGCAGTTGAGCAATCGTCTATCACCTCAATTTGCATTACGTCTTCACCTGGATCTTGAGCTAATACGCTTGCCAAGGTTTCTCGCAGATAACCCGCACAATTGTAAGTGGGAATCATCACCGACCATAGAGGGCGTTGGACTCCTTCTGAAATGGGTAGAATTGTGGCTCGATATTGCTGGTTCATAGGACTTAATGGGCTAATGTTTTATTCGTTTGAACTGGAGTGGCTTTGACAGACTGTTCTGTTTGTAGAGGGGTGGGCTGTTTGAAGTACCAACCCAAAATCAATATCCGAAGGCTGAGCTTGAATAAACAGAAGAGAACTTTCGGTGAAGTCGAACACAGTAGCGCTTCTCGAGTCTGGTTAACCGCAGCGCTGATGTCACCGTTTTTAGCAAATTTGCGGGCGTGACCTAATGCATAAAGGGCATAATGTTCCAGTGCCCTATTGGAGAGTCGATCGGCTGTTGTTTCGGGCAAGTGTTGCTTGGCAATCTGAATGGCTAGGCGCATATCTCGGATATTTTTTCCGGTGCGTCGAGAATTGCCGGTGAGAGAGTTTGAATGTTTGCGATAGAGGGCTAGGGGTTCTACTTCGTACCAAACGGGGTAATTTGCCGCAATTCGTACCCACATCTCCCAGTCTTCTCCCCAACAGGAGATGCGACGATCGAATCCGCCCAGTTTTTCATAGACTTCCCGTGCCACTGCAATAGATGGGGTTTCAAGCCGTTGTCTGACGGCAATCCGTTCTAACCAATTGCTGAGAATTCCACTTTCAGGCTGTAACAGTGGGTCAATTTGCTGCCAATGGCTATGCTCGTCCATTTTAATCACACGACAGAAAGCCGCTCCAATATCGGGCTGTTTTTCAAAGCCTTGTTGCAACTGACGATAAAAACCCTGGCGAATGCAATCATCACCATGTAAAATATGAATCCATTTTCCCCGCGATCGCTGCAAACAAGTCTCAAAGTTTCTGATGTGGCCGACATTGTCTGGCTGTTGATAGAAACTGACTCGTCCCTGTCCCACTTCAGCCACCACAGCAGCAGGATCGTCGGCAGTTGAGCGATCGTCTATCACCTCAATTTGCATCACGTCTTCACCTGGATCTTGAGCTAATACGCTTGCCAAGGTTTGTTTCAGATGACTCGCACAATTGTAAGTGGGAATCATCACCGACCATAGAGGGCGTTGGACTCCTTCTGAAATGGGTAGAATTGTTGCTCGATGTTGCTGATTCATTGTCTGTCACTGATGGTAAAGGTTATTGCTCGACAGGCTATTAGCAGCCCAAACATGCCTAAATCTGTGCCGACTTAGACCAAGTGGCGGGTTTAATCCAAACCAGAGTCTGGACGTAACCGGCTATCATCCATTTGCCGCTCGTGAGCGCTTCGCCAACGACCCGAGAGACTCCCTCATAATCGGGATTACCAAAGTCATGAAACGCAATAATGCCGTCTTTTGCCAACCAGTTTTGAACCCGATCAAAGTCTTGTTTGACACCGCTATAGCTGTGATCGCCATCTATAAAAACAAGATTTAGGGGTAATTTCAGATCGCTTTTAGAGATCTGATCGCTTCTTTTTCTGATGGGAACAATATACTGTTTCACACCCGCCGTATTTTTCTGAAATTCTGCCCAAGTATCTTGTGTCCCTTCAGGCATCGTTTCGTTATTCCAGGTATCAACACAGAATAGCTGACCATTAACCTGGGATAATCCAGCAGCTAGGTAGCAACTAGAGGCTCCCAAATGAGAGCCAATTTCCAAGGCTACTGAACCTTGGGGAGCATTCAATCCTAGATTGTATAGTGCTTTAAGCTCCTCTTGTTTAGTGTATGTAAAAATTTTCCGCGCTTGAGGAATAGCAGCATCTATTAAGCGTTTTTTCCATCTCATCCTCTCTATTTTTTGGGCAATGATGTCAAATGTTTTGCTCTTGTAAAACGGAGCCAAAATGACGATCAATGCATTAAATAATCTATCTATTCGGCTGATTTTTTGTGGTTTTTCTAGTAATGTATTCATCTAAAATATCCCAATATTTTGCCAATATCTTAGCTTTATTATTTAACTCTTTAATGAATTGTATTATGTTGCATTTGATGATATTTCCATAGCTTACCTTCTTTTTTCAATAACTCTTGGTAAGTTCCTGATTCTACAATTTGACCCTGTTCCAGCACAACCACTTTATCGGCTCTAACAATAGTTGATAAACGGTGAGCGATCGCAATCACGGTTCGACCGACAGAAAGCTTTTCTAAAGACTCCTGAATTAATCGTTCAGAAACTGAATCTAGGGCACTAGTGGCTTCATCAAGAATCAGAATTTCTGGGTCTCTTAATAAGGCACGAGCGATGGCAATTCGCTGTCGTTGTCCCCCAGACAATCGCACCCCACGATCTCCTAATTGTGTGTCAAATCCTTGTGGTAAATCTTGGATAAATTCCAGTGCATTTGCTTGTCGAGCAGCTTCAATAATCTCATCTTTACTAATAGACTTTTTCATCGCATAAGCAATATTATTTTGTATAGAATTATTGAAAATAAATGTATCTTGACTCACGATAGCAATTTGGCGACGCAGAGAATTAATTTCAAAGTTTTTAAGATCAATTCCATCGATTAAAATGTATCCCTGAGTCGGATCATAAAAACGAGGAATTAGATCGACTAATGTTGATTTTCCGGCTCCCGAACCTCCCACTAATGCGGTTGTTTTTCCTTGTTCAAATATCAGATTAATATCCTGTAAAACTAGCTTTCCAGAATCATAGCTAAAATTAACAGATTGAAATTCAATTTTATGCTTTAAGCCAGGAAACTGCCTTGTACCTGTTAATAAATAGGTTTTATTGTCTGTTCGTAGCAATTCATTAATATTACTAATTGAACCTTGGAAGTTACTTAATCTAGCTCTGGCTCCATTCAATTGGCGAACAATAGGCATTAAGCGGAATAGGATAAACAAAAAGGTTAATAATGAAGCCACCTGAAGTTGTCCTGTCGGAATTAAAGTGGCAAAAGCGATCGCCAGCATTCCAACTAAAATAGTCGTTGCTACACTTTCTGTTAGGGGTTCAACTAAAGCACTTCGCTTAGCAAATTGCACCTCAGATTGTAAGATTTCATCGCTACTTTGATAGAATCGTTGACGTTCAAAGTCTTGAGCAGCAAAAGCTTGAACTGTGCGAATTCCACTAATAAATTCTAAAGCCGCAGAAGTATATATTCCTCTAGCTTTTGTCCGAACAAAACTAATTTCTCGAACTTGTTTAATTAAGCTCGCGATCGCCACTGAAAGTAAGCTGAATAGCAAAACAGAAATCAGAGTCAATTGCCAGGAGAGTAACACCATAGCAATGACATAAACCAGTAAAGTTGAAAGTCTAATCAGTAAAAATGAGACGACCTCAAAGGCTTGCATTATTTGAGTAATCTCAGCGGTCAAAGTATTAATTAACTCACCCGATTTTGTTTGACTGAAATAGCTGAGGCTTAAACTTTGGAGTTGTTCAAATAATCGAATTCGGAGCTGATAACCCAAATGACTTTGAGAAATTCCAGTATACACTCGACCGAGATAGATAAATACAACCCGAATTAGAGTTGTTAATAGAATTAATCCTGAGATTTGGTAAAGTCGTCTTGCGGCTGAGGCATTACTGGCTAAAACCCAAATATCAAACCATTCAATTCCCGTTTTAATCGGTTCAGCATT
>CAYNXM010000305.1:0-26298 GCA_964401105.1 uncultured Lyngbya sp.
ATGATCATCTACGCTATTCTCGACGGCATTGCTAACCCGGAGACATTGAAGCAGTTTATTGAGGGTTAGAGGTTTATGATTCCCCTGGCTAAAGCCACCCCCCCTTGATTAGGTTTTTCAGCCCCCCAACTCCTAAAATTGGGGGAGCATACTCAAGGTTCCTTAGAATTGGGTGATTTAAGGCGCGAGGGCTTAATCTCTAAATGGTTCAAATTCAAGCGGCATCTGCTAATACAACGCTGGAATTGAGTAATTCAACTGCTTTTTGATATTGCAGATCGTTTGCGGTTCCCACTTCTGTTAATTTCAAGGAAGTTATGGGTACAACATAATCGGGCTTAATACCTAACTTATTAATATCATGATGGGCTGGAGTTTCATATTTAGCAACCGTCACCGCTAAACCGGCACCATCAGATAAATCAAATAGGGATTGAATTAAGCCCTTACCAAAGGTTTTTTCACCCACGAGTACAGCCCGATGATTATCTTGTAGCGCCCCAGCTAAAATTTCACTAGCACTTGCCGTGCCACCATTAACCAATACCACTAACGGCGCTTGAGTTAAAGCATTTTCGCCCGCTTCAAAACTACCTAAAAAGCCTTGACGGTTAACAGTATAAACCACCGTCCCTTGATCGAGCCACTCTTGAGCAATTTCAACCCCCGCTTGTAGTAAACCCCCAGGATTATTACGCAGATCGAGAATATACCCTTCTGCCCCTTGTTGTTGCAGTTGGGTAATGGCATGAGCCACTTCTTCTGGGGCGTTGGCACTAAATTGACTGAGGCGAATATAACCAATCGGAATTTGTTCAGGAGAAGTCCGCAAGTCAGCCAATACTGGGTTGAGACTAATGCGATCGCGCACTAACTGAATGTCTTCGTTTTCCTGATTTTCAAAATGTTGAACCGTGAGGATGACAGTACTTCCCACAGGCCCTCGCATCCGTTCGGCTGCCTGATCGAGGGTGAGTTCATCGGTCTTAACTCCATCAATTTTGAGAATGCGATCGCGGGGCGTAATTCCAGCCGCCGCAGCCGGAGATCCATCAATTGGGGCAATCACGGTTAATTGTCCCGTTTCTCCATCCAGGGCAATTTGCAAGCCAACCCCTGTTAATTCTCCTGAGGTACTCATTTGTAAGCTACGGTACTGTTCAGGCCGCAGTAGACGAGTGAATGGATCATCTAGACTCTTAAGCAGGGTTTCGATCGCATCGTAGGTTTCAGAGCGATCTCGCAGGGGTTGTCGTAAGGCTCGTTTACGTACATACCACCAATTTTGACCATTAAACGAATCATCAATGTAGGCTTGGTTGATAATCCGCCAGGTTTCACCCACTAAGTTCTGCTCTTCAGTCAGCGCCAGAGCGGGTGAAGTTGGCCCTCCCAGAAATTGAACCAGCACGAACCAAATTATGAAAGCAATCTGAACAATGGGTTTGTACATAAGACAAGGTTTTCAATTTTCTTAACAATTCATTAAACAGGGATTCTCACACTTCGGAAAAGGCTCAATTGCCTCTAGTATCAAGAATTAAAGGGGGGTTTTACCCAGAAGTGGTTCGGGGAATTTCCCACGACTTTTCTGAAATTCTAGTTAAAGCTATGTTACATTTTTTATCGAAGGGGTAACACAGATGGGAAATTACCTAAGCTGTCAACCCAGTTCTGTGAGTTACCCTATTGTCTCAGTTTATGAGAGACGATCCCCAGATTTCCGTTTCCGTGATTTCGTTATGTAGTCAGTCGATTGACTGATAAAAATGACGAGGTCTACTGACAAATTGGACGGTTTAGGGCGTTCGTTTTAATAGCGACAGCGGTTTAACAACCCATCAGCTTCGCCCAATTTACTGTAAAACGACAGCAATTTATAAAATCTAGGAATTTCAGCTTCATGTTTTCCAAGGAAGTTACAGAATCTTCAGCTTACAAGTGGTTTGATGAACGCCTAGAAGTTCAGGCGCTCGCAGATGACATCACTAGCAAATACGTTCCGCCCCACGTCAATATTTTCTATTGTTTGGGTGGAATCACCCTGGTTTGCTTCTTAATCCAGTTTGCCACTGGATTTGCAATGACGTTCTACTACAAACCCACAGTGACTGAAGCATTTTCTTCAGTTCAGTACATTATGAACGAAGTTAACTTCGGTTGGCTGATTCGTTCTATTCACCGCTGGTCTGCCAGCATGATGGTGTTGATGATGATCTTGCACGTCTTCCGCGTGTACCTGACTGGTGGTTTCAAAAAGCCCCGTGAACTGACTTGGGTGACAGGTGTAGTTTTAGCAGTAATCACCGTTTCTTTCGGTGTGACTGGCTACTCTTTACCTTGGGATCAAGTGGGATACTGGGCGGTAAAAATTGTATCTGGTGTACCGGATGCTATCCCTATTGTGGGTTCCAGCATTGTTGAATTGATGCGGGGTGGAACTGCGGTAGGCCAAGGAACATTGAGCCGTTTTTACAGCTTACACACTTTTGTTTTACCTTGGTTTATTGCAGTCTTCATGTTGCTGCACTTCCTGATGATTCGTAAGCAAGGGATTTCTGGTCCTTTGTAAAGCCGAAACTTGAAGGCGATGGTTACTCTGAGAGCGGGTTAGAGATGGCTCGCTCACTCTCAGTAACTCCTGCTACACTGATACATAAGCTTTGCAATCATCATTGATTAACACAGATTGTCTTTTAGCTGATTCTGGAGAATCTATTAAGTCATGTCCATTTTGAAAAAACCGGATCTCAGCGATCCAGCATTGCGTGCCAAACTCGCCAAAGGCATGGGCCACAACTACTACGGTGAACCTGCCTGGCCAAACGATTTACTCTATGTGTTCCCCGTTGTAATTCTGGGAACTATTGCATTAGTTGTCGGTTTAGCGGTATTAGATCCTGCAATGGTTCTAGAACCTTCTAATCCTTTTGCAACGCCGTTAGAAATTTTGCCTGAGTGGTATCTGTGGCCTACGTTCCAAATTTTACGGGTTGTTCCGAGCAAACTTTTGGGAATTGCGTTAATGTCTTCAATTCCTTTAGGGCTAATGCTGATTCCCTTTATTGAAAGCGTTAACAAGTTCCAAAATCCTTTCCGTCGTCCTGTTGCAACGGCTGTTTTCTTGTTTGGAACAGCAGTAACACTGTGGTTAGGAATTGGTGCTACTTTCCCTATTGACACCTCTTTAACCTTAGGCTTGTTCTAAATCTTAATCTTTTTTAGATGCCTCAACCCACCCTGATTACAGTAGGGTGGGAATTTTTTTTTGAAACAGACGAGCTGCCAGCCTTGAGGCAGAAAAATAATTAACGTTATCCTCAATAGCAAAAATAGGGATGAATTGAGTTAACGAAAAAAAAGTCAGTATAAATACTTAATTAATTATTGTTGAAGTCATTAGGTTTATCTCGAAAGAGATAGACCGAACAAGATCAAGGATTAACTTATCATTCTTAATAAAGATTAACTGTTTATCAATCATTGTTAATATTTAATAAATCATAAAAATAAGGAGAGAAACAATGAGCGAGCAAGACATCCTTAAGAAGTTATGTAACTTTTCTTCTGAGTTTCTACAACAAACTTACTTTGCAATTCTAGAAGGAAAACTGACTCAGCATCCTTTGCATCAAGCTATTCTCATTTTAGATCCCAATGCTAAAATTAGGATTATGTCAGCAATTAACGGAGAGTTTTAAGATTATTCATGATCTGAAGATAGCAAAAAGGAGAAGTCCTGGAACTTCTCTTAATTTCTTTGTTTTATTTGTAATAAAATCCTTTAATTAGGTTAGTCTTCTACTGAAACTAAATCTTTCTGTAACAAATTTTGATTATTAAACTCTTGATAAGCTTCCAAAAGTAGAGTTGAAATATTCTGGCTGATTAAACTCTCGATTAATAACCGTTCTTCTAAAGGCTTGTGTGAGCAGTTAAGAGATTTATCTGTTAATTCCTGTAAATTGCTAATGACTTGATAACGATGGGGGATACAAGCTAATACACGGGTGATTAACTGATAACGTAAAGAAAAAGAAGAAAACATAAGCTGATAAACAGGGTTGTCAGAAGCCATCAAAAAATCTTCAATTTCCTTCATGACAATGAGGGCTGTTAAATTAATTTTCTTATCAGTCATTTTTTATCTTCCTAGTGACAGCTGATTGAGGGTGTTTGTAGATTCAAATCATGATAGACTATTCAGATGAAAAAGAGAAAGAATTAGGATTGGGAATTAAGTGATTAATTGGAAAATTTATGATCCCCAAGCCTAATTTCAATGAGGTTGCGGCAAAATACAATTTAGGACAGCAGACCTGACTCGTGTCTTAAACTGTATTTACTCTTGTGTACATCGGTTATCCATCTTAGTAATCGACTGACTCTCATGATAGCTCACGATCATCTTGATTGATTGCTATCGGATTTGTGAGTACTTTTAACCTTACTAGCAGATCGATCAATTAGGGAAGGGTGAAAAGTAACTCTATCTGGCTTGAGTAAGTGACCTGAATTGTGAAGAACATAAAAGTTTTTTAAGGAAATCTCTAATTTTTGATATAAAATTTAACTTTTTAAAGAAAAGCATATATAACTCTCAAGAAAATATAACGAAATATTTATAGAGATAATACATAGTGTATACATATTGTCGTGAGATTGGGGGTAATTCTCTAGTCTGAATCCTTTCAAAGCCAGTATTCATGTTGTATGCATACTGACACTTATTTGTCAATATTCTGAGGTAACTTATTGAGGAAGCAAACTCAAAGAATGAGTGACTTAATGTCAATATTCAGCAATATTTGCTTCTATAGGACGTATTTTTAGATACGTATTCCTTTATTATTACTATCGATCAAGTGAATTCAGAGCTGACGAATTAACAGGGAAAGTGCATGAAAATGATGCTCGATGAATTGCTTAAGCTGATGGAAGCAACAGGCCATTTAAATTCTGTACAGGAAATTATATTGCGTCAAGCTTGGGACGGAAGAACTTACGGTGATATGGCGGAAGAACATCATTTTGACGCAGATTACCTGAAAAAAGTCGCTCATAAATTGTGGCGTGTTGTGTCAGCTTTGCTGGGAAAATCGATTTCTAAAGCCAGCTTCCGTTCCATTGTAGAATCACTCAATATGAGCGCTCAACACCAACAGTTAATTGCAAACTATAACAATCACTCTTTAGTCAAAACGGCTTCAAATTTTAACCCTTTGGAATTTCCCGGTAGCTTTTTGTCTCTGGGTTCAGCTTTTTATATTGAGCGTCCTCCCCTTGAAATCAATGCCTATCGAGAAATTGAACAACCGGGTAGTATTCTGTGGATTAAAGCACCCCAGAAAACGGGAAAAAGCTCTCTGCTTGAAAGAATTATCGCCCGTGTCACCTCTCAAGGCTACCACACCGTTTACATTGATTTTCAGCAACTAGAAACGGCAAGTTTAATTAATCTCAATCAATTTTTGCGTTGGCTTTGTGTAAATATGGCTCAGCAGATGGAATTAGAACCCAGATTAGAGGATTTTTGGGATGATGAGATCGGAAGCAAAATAAGCTGCGCCCGCTATTTCAAGCAGTATTTACTCCCCCACAGTCATAGTCCTTTGGTTATGAGTTGGGATGGCATTCATCTACTGTTTCAATCTCCTCAAATGATTCAAGAAATGCTGCTATTTTTACGATCTTGGTATGAAGAAGCCAAGCGCGTTGAAGTGATGAAAAAACTCCGCTTCATTTTAGTGCATTCTACAGAAGTTGAGATCCCCTCATACAGTAGTCTATTGACTCATATTGGCTTACCGATTAAATTACTCCCATTTACTCTCGAACAGATGCAAGATTTAGCCCTGCGTTATCAGTTAGATTGGGTAGTGGGAGAAAATGGCATCAAGAAACTACAAGCCTTACAAATTCTGTTAGGAGGACATCCTTACTTAGTACAACTGGCATTTTATCACCTGGCTCAAGCCGAAATCACTTTAGAGCAATTGTTACAGGATGCACCGACCCTTTCTGGCATTTATAGTGACTATTTGCGCCATTATCTGATTTTACTCCAAGCTCAGCCCGAACTGGCGATCGCATTCAAACAGGTTGTCAATACAGAAAAAAGCATTAAACTGAATCCTCTGACGGCTGATCTACTCCAGAATATGGGATTAGTGAAAATCACAGGCAATTTAGTGCGTCCCAGTTGTCAGTTGTATCAACTCTACTTTGCCACCCATCTGTGATCACTTCTAACGTTTTCTTAACTATCGTCACAAGGCAATCATAGTACCATGAAAGTGTTCTAGAACAATTCCCCTCACAGGAGTAGCGACAGATATGGCAACATTGCTAGAACAGTTACGGCAATTCACCGTTGTGGTCGCCGATACTGGAGATATCAAGGCAATTCAAACTTTTGAACCCCAAGACGCAACCACTAACCCGTCCTTGATTACCGCAGCAGCGCAAATGCCGGAATATCAAGAGATTGTCGATGATACCCTCAAAACAGCGCGTCAAGAATTAGGGTCTGATGCTGCTGCAACTGATGTGGCAACTCTAGCCTTTAAACGGTTGGCGGTGGCATTTGGATTGAAAATTTTAGAGATTATTCCTGGCCGGGTTTCAACTGAAGTCGATGCCCGTTTATCTTATGATACAGAGGCGACTCTAGCTCAAGCCCGAGAATTGATTGCTCAATATGAAACAACCGGTATTTCTCGCGATCGCATTTTAATTAAAATTGCCTCTACTTGGGAAGGGATTAAAGCAGCAGAAACCTTAGAAGAAGAAGGAATTCATTGTAATTTAACCTTGCTATTTGGTCTGCATCAGGCGATCGCTTGCGCTGAAGCTAAAGTGACATTAATTTCTCCCTTTGTCGGCCGGATTTTAGATTGGTATAAAAAGGAAACCGGACGGGAATCTTATCCCGCCGCAGAAGACCCCGGTGTGGAGTCTGTGACCCAGATTTATAATTACTATAAAAAGTTTGGCTACAACACTGAAGTCATGGGGGCTAGTTTCCGTAATATTGGAGAAATTACTGAATTGGCTGGCTGTGATTTACTGACTATTGCTCCCAAGTTTTTAGATGAGTTAAAGTCTACTGAAGCTGATTTACCTCGCAAATTGGATCCGGAAAAAGCTAAGGGGATGGAGATTGAAAAACTCTCTATTGATCGAGCCACATTTGATCAAATGCACAGCGAAGATCGGATGGCTTCTGAGAAGTTAGAAGAAGGAATTAAAGGATTTTCTAAAGCTTTAGAAGCCTTAGAAAGTTTATTAGCAGATCGTCTTGCCCGTCTCGAAGGAGAAGATGTGATTAATCATGCGGCTGAGGATATTTTCCGTACTTATGATTTAGATGGAGATGGATTTATTACCCGCGAAGAATGGGCAGGAACTGATGCTGTATTTGATGCATTAGATGAAAACAAAGATGGTAAAATTACACCTCAAGAAATGTCGGCGGGTTTAGGGGCAGCTTTTCGGTTAGCATCCTAATTTTTATCTGAAAAACTAAGTTGATGGGGTATGTGTAATCTAAACCAATCATACCCTATTTTTCTTGAGGAGAAGAAGGTTTCAATATTATAGCAGCTACATTGTTAGGTTAGAACATGATAATTCTTATAATAGCTACTCTTGCACTCTTGCAATGGTAAATTTTCCTAACTTCATTACGTCGCGCTAGAATATTTTATTTGGCTATTTTCTAATACTTATAACGTCAAAAATTTATATCTCTCAATCAATTATGAATCAGCAAAATTATAATAAATCGATTAAAATCGAAGACGATCGGACGGGAATTGATATTGAAACTCTCAAACGTGCCTTTGCAGATAACTTATTTTATATTCAGGGAAAGTTTCCAGAAATTGCTACAAAAAATGACTTTTATATGGCGTTAGCTTATACAGTGCGCGATCGCCTGCTGCGTCGATGGATTAATACGACTGAAACTTACCTCAAACAAAATGTTAAACTGGTTTGTTATTTATCTGCTGAATATTTATTAGGGCCACACTTAGGAAAGAACTTAATTAATTTAGGCATCTTTGAACCCGTTCGTCAAGCGGTAGAAGAATGCGGACTCAACTTACAAGAATTAATAGAAATTGAAGAAGAACCCGGTTTAGGTAATGGCGGTTTAGGACGATTAGCTGCTTGTTATATGGAGTCGATGGCAAGTTTAGAAATTCCGGCAATTGGTTATGGTATTCGCTATGAATTTGGCATTTTTGATCAGGAAATTCATAATGGTTGGCAAGCAGAAATTACAGATAAATGGTTAAGATATGGTAACCCTTGGGAAATTGCCAGAACAGAATCAACAGTTGAAGTAAAATTAGGCGGTTATACAGAAGGATATTGCGACGAAAATGGGCGTTATCGGGTTAAATGGATACCCGCACAAATGATTAAGGGTGTTCCTTATGATACCCCTATTTTAGGTTATCAAACTAATACTGCAAATACTTTACGTTTATGGAAAGCAGAAGCGCCAGAATCGTTTAATTTTCAAGCGTTTAATATTGGAGATTATTATGGGGCAGTGAATGAAAAAACCTTCTCTGAAAATATTACAAAAGTTCTTTATCCCAATGATGAACCGATTCAAGGCAAACAACTGCGCCTAAAACAACAATATTTCTTCGTTTCTTGTGCCTTGCAAGATATGATTCGGATTCATTTACATAGGCGTAATTCCTTAGAAACATTTCATGAAAAATATGCTATTCAACTGAATGATACGCATCCGACAATTGGCATTACTGAGTTGATGCGATTATTAATAGATGAACATGATTTTGAATGGGATAAAGGATGGGAAATCACTCAAAAAGCCTTTGCTTATACGAATCATACTTTACTTCCAGAAGCCTTAGAAAAATGGTCTGTTGATTTATTGGATTTTATCTTGCCGCGCCATCTAGAAATTATCTATGAAATTAACCGTCGTTTCCTCAAGCAAATGCGGGAGAAATATCCAGATGATAATAGTAAATTGTATCGTCTCTCCTTAGTGGATGAAGCCGGAGGAAAATCTATTCGCATGGCAAATTTAGCCTGTGTCGGGAGTCATGCAATTAATGGGGTAGCAAAGCTACATACAGAACTTTTAAAACAATATACCTTACATGATTTTTATCAACTTTACCCAGATAAATTTAGTAATAAAACCAATGGTGTTACTCCTCGACGTTGGATTGTGTTATCTAATCCATCATTAACAGAATTAATTACTGGTAAAATTGGTAATAATTGGATTAAGCATCTCGAAGATTTATCTCAACTTGAATCATTTGTAAACGATGGCAACTTTCAGCAAGCTTGGCGACAGGTAAAACATCAAGCGAAAAACAATTTAGTTCAACGAATTAAACAGCGATGCGGCATTACAGTTAATCCACAAACAATGTTTGATATTCAAGTCAAAAGAATTCATGAATACAAACGCCAACATCTCAATATTTTGCATATTATTACTCTATATAATCGGATTAAACAGAATCCTAATATTGATATTATTCCCCGGACATTTATCTTCGCTGGAAAAGCTGCACCCGGTTATTATATGGCAAAATTGGTGATTAAATTAATTACCTCTGTTGCAGAAGTCGTAAACAATGATCCGGATATTTGCGATCGCCTCAAAGTTGTTTTTATTCCAGATTATAATGTCACAAATTCTCAGCCGATTTATCCGGCTGCTGACTTATCGGAACAAATTTCAATGGCAGGAAAAGAAGCATCAGGCACTGGAAATATGAAATTTTCTCTCAATGGTGCATTGACAATTGGCACATTAGACGGGGCAAATGTAGAAATTCGTCAAGCCGTTGGGGCAGAAAATTTCTTCCTATTTGGTTTAACTGCAGAAGAAGTAGAACAGAAAAAAAATCAGGGTTATAATTCTTGGGATTATTATTGTTCTAATCAAGCCTTAAAACAAGCCATCGATCAAATTGCGTCTGGATATTTTTCTAACGGAGATACAGATTTATTCAAAGCATTGGTAGACTCATTACTGTATCATGATGAATATCTACTATTGGCAGATTATCAAGCTTATATTGACTGTCAAGATCGGGTGAGTCAAGCTTATCGAAACCAGGACAATTGGACAAAAATGTCTATTCTAAATACGGCGCGAATGGGATATTTTTCTAGCGATCGCGCCATTCGAGAATACTGTACTGATATCTGGAATATTCAACCCGTTTCTGTTGCGTTGGAAGACTATATTCAAGCGCAAGCTAGCTTTCAAGTTAAACCACAAGAGTTAACGGAATAAGTCTTAAAGCTTTTATTGTAAAATACTGAGTTAAACTGAGTTTTCAATCTCTTAATCTGATGATGTTAGAACCCTTACAAACTGTCCTCGTATTTCAAAGAAATTGTCAGCCTCATCGGTTGAAAGCGGGTGAAGTCATTTTCAATCAAGGTGAAACAGGTAATATTATGTACGGTATTATCGAAGGAGAAGTCCAATTTTCAGTGGATGGGAAAATGGCAGAATCCCTCAAAGCTGGAGATGTTTTTGGGGAAGGTGCAATTGTTCATCCTCAACATAAGCGCCGTGCGACTGCCACAGCAAAAACCGATTGTCAATTGGCAATTTTAGATAAAGAACGGTTTATGTTTGCGGTGCAACAAACCCCCATGTTTGCCTTAGAAGTGATGAGAAGTTATTCAGATCGATTGAATCGCTTAAGACATCTACTTTAAGTTTTACCGACGTAATAACAAATTAGTACCGTGAGTATCTGTACCGCAAGTTTTGAGTAGTCCATAAGTTTGAGAAAGTTGTTCAACTTCTTCTGTAATTTTAGGAGTAGCTAACCAAGGATTAGTAGGACGGTAATCATAATAAACTTCAACCCCATCAATGCCTAAACGAGCAGCCTGAGGAATCAATTGAGCGGCTGGACGGCGATATCGTGCCGGGTGAGCCAGCACTGCTAAACCCCCTGCTTGTTGAATGGCATTAATCACCTTATTTGCTTCATCTAGAGTTTCTGTACCGGGCTGACCTTGTAAATAAGGCTGTAAACAGCTTGCATTGGGATCAAAAGCATAGCCTAGAATATGCACTCTTGTGTTAAATAGATCGGCAGTAATTTCAACCCCTGTCCAAAGAAGAGGAACTTTTTGATCATTCTCCTCGGGTTGACTGGCTTTCCAAGCATTCAGACAAGCTTGGGCTTGATGATAACCGTTGATGCTATGGTGATCGCTAATCGCTAATCCGCTTAAACCAATGGCGAGTGCTTGCTCAATAATCTCCTCCGGTTGCAGTTGTCCATCTGACTTGACCGTATGCATGTGGAAATTGTAAGAATAGGGACAGCTTTGAGGATCAACCGTTTGCAGAATATGACGCAGTAGAATATGGTTTTGAGCAATGGGTATTGAGGATAACTGCTCCTCAACTCGGTGGGGATAATGAGTATACCCAGCGTAGTGTAAAGTGTCCCGCGAAGTTGAGGAAAGATTGACCGACATAATGATTGATTCGGTATGTCTTAATGAATTGTTACTTTCTCTACTGTATCTAATTTACCCCGCTAATGTCAGGCGATCTGCCAAATTAGTGCAAATTTTAGATTAAAAGTTCTTATAAATTGTATTCTATCAGGGTGAAGGATCAGGGCGAACATGGTTAATCCAGGGGATGGATAGCCAGGTAGATAAGGTTGGCACCCGGTAACAAGAATGTCACCATGTTCAGATCTACCTGAATCCTATGCTTGTTGAGTGTTGCGTTGAGCCGCTGCCGACTCAAGAAGCTTAGCCCACCGTTTCTGAGCTTGTTTGGGGGTACACTTCAGCGCTTTGGCAATATCTTTGTCACTGTGTTGTGCCTGTTTGAGCTGTAACAAGGTTTTTTCCGACTCAGACAGTTGCCCATAGAATTGCTCCCATTGGTTAGCGCTCATGCCTAGTTTTTGGTCTAAATCAGCGCCTAACCACTGATGAACTAATTTCCATTGGCCAGAACGAGAGAACTTTTCGACATGGTACTTAAACCGTTGTTGCAGATAGTCCCGCTGACGAGTAGTTAAACCCAAAGCTTGGTCAATATCACAAGCTTGTAAATCTTGCATTTTTAACTCAAGATACTTCACACAGTCTAGTTGTCCTTGATCCTCTAGATAGCGTTTTAACTCTACAATCACCCGATCGCGTAGAACGGCTTCGGCTGGATCGACGGCTTCAGATACCATCTGTTCCCGTACTTGCTGCATAACGTAGGAGCGACTTTGGGCTTCAGCTTCCTCTGTTTTTGCACCCCCTACCGCCATTTCAATATCAATTGAAGTTTCAGGAGGTTGGCCTTTGGCAAAGCTTTGAGCCCGCAATACAATCAGACGTTGACGGTTACGACCCGGTAAACCAATTTGGCGCTTGGCATACTGTTCTGTGAACGCCATATATTCAGAGAGTTCTAAACGAGTGCGGGGGGTATAATCTTCGACCACTTCATGTTCCCGGCGAAACGCCCGTAATGACTCAATGTAGAACGCTTGCAGAAAGTCTTCAATTAAGTTGTAACGAGCCTGAAAGCTTAACTGAGCTTCAAAATAAGCAATGTGACGATAGACCATTGCCGCTAAGCTAGAGTGCAATTCCACCCGACCTTGTTTAGAACCGAGTTTGTAGTATTGTAAGCACTTCTGTAAACGATGACGACCTAAGTTCAGTTGCCAGGTTTGGATTTCACCGGAGTCTTGAATGCGATCGCTTTTTTGACAGATGCGTTCAACTTCTAAAGCAATTCGCAGCATCACCGTTTTGGCGCTAGCGGGTTTTGTTTTCAAGCTGGTTTGGAGTTCCCGCAGGAGAATATCAGTTAACGCTTGCACATCCATTTCAACCGCAGGGTTTAAGGGAAGAACCGCAGGAGTAATATCGGGAGTCGCGTAAGGGGTTGGGGCGGGGGAGTTTAAAGATTTAGTATTCACAAACATTTTTTTTTACCTCGGGTAATGCACCGTTAGAGACGCGCATGAGTAAAACCGGTTTGACGGTCTGTCCTGATTCAACTCTCTTCACTTTGAATAGTAGAAGCAGCAAGATAACGACTGTGACGGTGATGTTGCACCCTTTTAATCGGCTTGGGTTCGGTTCTGATCGCCGAAATGTTTTTTTGCCTCATGCACGCGCTGCTGGTCACCCTGAAATTCTGATTATGTCTGCATTTGGCGGTTTTGAACGGTTATGTAGATGGCACTGAATAATAAAAGTAGTTGAGTAGACAATTCGTCAATTGGTTGAATCGATGCTATTAACAGTGATTGATGATCATTGGGCTTGGTGGGCTGGGTTAATCGTGACAGGTTGGTATTTTCTCTACAATCACACTCAACAGTCTAGCAAGTCCTGTTAACCTGACTGAAGGGTTTCAAATTGATAGACCGGCTGTGAAACTGGTATGAACTGAATTTGCATCCCTTTTGTGACAACGAGTAGGGTTAAAACTGCGATCGCCCAATACAACAGATTTGGGGAAGTTTTGGTGGATCGAGTCGGTACCGGAAACTGTTGATGACAGGTGATACAAAATTTGTGCTGGGGTCGAGCCGGATGGGCTGTTATAAAACAGGCCGGTTGACCTAAACTGTTTCGTGGGCAAGTCATAATTGATTGAGTTCAAAATAACCATCCTGTTACGATCTACGTTAAAACTTTTCTCTCAATTATGCACTAAACTTTTTGACCGAATTGATTGCATAATTTGACACAGTTACATTGCATAAAACTGCAATATTTTTGGCTGAAAATGACATCTTATCTCCTGTTTAAACTTCCTTTAAAAAAGAATATTTATCACAAATTAGGTTAGCTCAAATGCACCTCAGAGCTAGCCTAAGAAACGAGAATTTTCAACTGAATAAAAAGCGGATAGTTACACCTGATATAATTTATTATTATAAGAGCTAGTTTTCATGCTTCAGCCACTTTTGCTCTTTTGAATGAGTTAGTTATCTTTAGAATGACAAAGGTAAAACTTCAGCCGATTCAAAGGGGTAAAGATTACCGGAGCGACCGCCTTGATCGTAAGGAGGTCTCTGATCGCCGGGGGGAGTATACCCGAATATAAGCGTCGGACAAACTGCTAAAACTAGCGCCATAATCGGTTGAATCATCCTAGATTGATACTCTTTTTTACCCAAATATTTAATGTTCAGTTTCATGATTGAATTCATCTCCTTTGTGGATTAATTGTGTGTTATACAGTGGGATAAAACCCATCTATTTTAGTTAGATGCAGTGATGAGGGGTTGGGTTCCTTATTGATGGGAAGTTTAAGGAAAACTAAGGAATCAACTTATTATTCTAAGGTCAATCTTGTAAGGACAAGTAGAGCAACCCTGCTTCATTTTCTGAGCTTACCCTGACTTACTAAACCTGTCCTTTCTTCTATTGTATATCGAGATTCCTCAAAATGATTAAATTAGTAAAATTTTTCAATCTTTCCTCAGAATCAATCAAGCAGAAGATATCATTAACGGCCAGCTCAATTCACAGAGGGTTCCTTTAGGAGAAAGAGATTCTCTCTTAAATTTCCCCTTCAACCGAGTCTTAAGATTAAGAACTTGTTTTGTTCCCTGACCTTTAAGGGTTGAATGAATTCCCGGCCCGTTATCCGTGACGCACAAAGTATACCAACCTTGACATTGCTTACCTGTGGCACTGATACGAGTCACGCCTGTAGCGTGTTTCCCCACATTACACAATGCCTCTTCCAAGAAGCGACACAGTCCGCGTTTGTCATCCAAGCTTAACTGTTCTTCCTCAATGGCATCAAACTGACGAATTTTTACTTTCAGCGTTTTGAAGCCAGGTAAATCTCGTTCTAAAGTACTGCTATACACTTGGTAAAACAGCTCGTGAATGGGGGATTTGAGATCTAAGGTCAGCTTGCTACTGAGGTATAAACTTTCTTCACGAGACAGGGCTTCTTGTTTCAAACGTTCACCCACTGCACGAATTTCTTGATTTAGCTCGTCTAATCCCCTCAGTAACTGAGGGGTTGGGATTTGACCATCTTGTACCTGTCTCAGTAAACTGGCGAGGGTCTGTAGAGGTCCATTATGAATCACATCAAAGGTGCGTTCAATGGTTTGTTGTCGCTCGTTGAGTCGAGATCGTAACGCTTGATCGTAGGCTTTAAAGGCAATACAAGCCAGATCTCCCAGTACTAAAGCCAGCAAGGGAGAAATAATCGGAATCCACCAACCCCACATCAGCAGAATTCTACTCATCCCTAGCAAGCCTAAACTCGCTAGTATTAGTTCTAGAAAATGCTGAACAGGTGAGCGTTGCCGCCGATAACTGAGGTAAATGCTGACTCCCCCCCACACTACAATCCAGAGATATTCTGCTGGGTCATACCAACTTTTGAGCAAGGGTCGTCCATCCAATACCGCGCTGATAATTTGACTAACAGCATGGGCTTGAAACTCAACCCCATTGATCGTTTGGTTGGGAGGATCAGTTTCAGAGAGGGCAAAAACTTTAACCTGACCGCTAAAATTAGGATCGGTAATTCCAATGATGATAATGCGGTCGCGTAGCCAGTCTGGGTCAAAACTATTGGTTTTGAGATCTTGCAAGGATAACATCCGAAAGGCATGGCGATTACTTCTGTAATTCACCAACACCTGCACCCCCCCGGAATCCATACCCACATAACCCCCTGAGTTGGTTTGTAGGCGAGGTAATTCGGTTGAGCCGAGTACTTCTTTTTCTGAATAGAAGCGCATGGCGTTTTCATCTCGCAGACCATTGCCCAGAGTAAAGCCTTGTTGCTTCAGGTAAACATCAGCTAAGCGTAACGACAGAGAAAATTTATATCCATCAGGAGTCGGAATACCGAGATATTGTCGTCTGACACTCAAATCCGCATCCAAGGGATAATCGTCAAATCCAACTTGACTCCCGGCTAATCCATCAGGTGGTAAAACTAAGGGAGGAAGAACCGATTCAATTGCAATCAAGTTTTCATTGGTTTCAAATGCCGCTTCAAGCTGCTCATGACCGGGCTCAACCGGGAGTTCACGCCCGATATTTAAACCAATTGCGGCTGGATTATACTGCTGCAGGAGCGCTAAGAGTTGGGCAATATCCTCGTCTGGTACGGGATAACTCCCCATAGCTTGGAGATCGCCACGATCAATTCCAACAATGACTATCCGTTCGTCTATGGGTTCGGCGGGTCGCCATCGCAAGAATAGATCAAGAGTCCTCAGCTCCACGAGCTGCAGGAGTCCCGTGAGTCGAGCACACACAACCAGTCCAATCATTAATAATCCTGGCAGGACACCAATCCCAGGAACAGCGCTTTTTTCCAGTTGACACCAGATGCGGCGATGCATATCTTCTTCCCCAGATTCAATTCATCAGTCAATCAACCCTACAACTCTTGCCCGAATCTCAGTTTGGATCCGAATATTTTTACCATCTTTCTTGTCATCTTCTGGATAGATACCCAGTACATCCTGAATTTTAGTCCAGTAATGACGTACTGTGCGCTCAGAAACAGACATCCTGCTGGCGATCGCCCGATCCTGCAATCCTTCTTGAAAAGCCAGTCTGAGGACTTCAATCCACTCGGGTTTGACTTCCAAACCGGTTTGCAAGTCTTTGGTATGGGTAACCCCTTGCGTCGCCCACTCTACCCGAGTCAACATTTCTTGGCTAGAGAGACTTTTGTCTACGATGGTAAACCCCCCCTGATGAGCATCAATTTCTGGTTTAATCCGTACCAATGCTTTGACATAAGTACTTTGCACCATAAAATTCAGGTTGGGATAACGCTGCATCAAGGTTTTGAGGACTTCGATACCCACTTCTGTTCGAGCCATGCCTCCAGTTGTTTGTGGAATTGAAAGATCAAAAACAACTAGATCGGGTTGAACCTGTGTCACAAGTTCGAGGGCATCCGAGGCGGTTTGAGCAGTGAGAATTTCTGATGCTGCATAATGTTGTTTGAGAAGGCTGATAGTTCCCCCCAAGACAATTTCATGATCATCGACAACAACAATGGTTTGTTTCACGGGTTTCGGTTGAGTTTGAATCACCATCACAGACTATTGTAAGTCTGATTTGCCCGTGCTTGGCAACCATTGAGTTCACGCGATCGCGGGGTAAGTCACGACCGAGTTTTTCTCAACCATCCCATCAACGGCTCGGCTTGAACCTGCTTCTATTATGGTAAGGGGACAATGTTACTTAATGCTACTACCCTTCCTGCCATTTTTTTTGCTGAAATCAGAACAATTGATCGCGGGTTTGTGTCACAATATTGGCTGAAAACTACATTGAATTTTGATGAGGTTTATGTCATAACATCGGCAGCAATTTTAGTGAGCCATTGCTATGTTTGTAGTCTCGCTGCGTACTTAATCTGTGAATAACTTCCGCTTACGGGTTGAGGATTACTGAAAATGAGCAAAGTTTACGAAAATCAGATTGTCTGATCTTAACAGATTATCCGCGATCAATGCCCCCTTAACGATCTTTGCTGACTTTATTGTTATCACTATTGAGCTGACTGATTGAAAATTTACCATCAGATTATAAGAGTTTCCCCATAATCATTCCCACAAGTAAAATAAAGCCAAGAATTACATTTTGCTCAAAAATTTGTTTATAAACTAAACGATAAATTTCTGACTGTTTGAGTTGAAAATATTGTCGTAACCATCCCATAACTGTGATACTCCAAGCTATCCAAAACAGCGGATGAAGTTGAATCTTAATCGCTAAATAGGCAAGTGCAGCAGCAGCGATCGCAAAAAATACAATCACGGCTTCAGCGGCATAATCACCAAAAAATAATGCACTAGAATTCACCCCAATTTTGCGATCGTCTTCTCTATCTGACATCGCATAAACCGTATCAAAACCTAACGTCCAACTCACTGTTGCTCCCCATAATAGCCATGTTATTAAACTTAAATCACCGGTGACAGCACTCCAACTAATTAAAACAGCAAAGCCCCAGGCGATCGCTAACACCAGTTGAGGAATAGGAAAAAACCGCTTTGCTAATGGATAACAGATAATCACAGGGACAGCAGCCACACAGAGTAAAAAGCTGAGGCGGTTTAAATAAAATGCTAATCCAGCGGCGCATCCCAGGGCAATGAAAAACACTACAATTCCGACTTGAACAGATAATGCCCGTGAAGCCAGGGGACGGGTTTGAGTGCGTTCGACTTGTGGATCGATATCACGATCCCAAAGATCGTTAATCACGCAGCCTGCGGCACTGGTGGTGATACTGCCGAGGATAATCACACCCACTAACGGCAGGGGCGGTAAGCCCTCTGCGGCGAGGAACACAGCCCACAATGCCGGAATCATTAAAATTAACCGACCAGCGGGTTTATCCCAACGCAGTAAGCGAATAATTCTCAGTCCTAAAGATTCGGTTTGATATTGGCTATGGGTCATTGGTTATTTGTTCTTGGAGGCAACAGGTAACAGGCGATACGCCTAACGGCAGGCTTCGCCAACGCGCACAGCTCATCTGGGTTTGACACTCCCCTAGCCTTAAGGCTAGGGGATTCTTAGCTCACAGGGATTCCAATGAATTTACCCTCACTAAGCATCTTGACCGTGTGCCCCACGGCTGCAAGTCCTCTAATTAGAACTACTCTTGAGGCTGCGACATCTCTATCAGTTACATAGCCGCAATTATCACATTTATGAACACGTTCAGCTAATGTCTTTTTACCAGTTTCATGCTGACAATTAGGGCATATTTGAGAAGTTTTTCGTGCATAAACTTTTTGAAAATAAACACCACGTTTAAAACAAATTTGCTCTAAAATATTGAAGAATTGACCGAATCCCGCATCTAAACAATGCTTTCCTAGCATTCCTCTAGATAAACCGACTAAGTTTAAATCTTCTACAAATATCATCCCTACGTTGTTACACAATTGATGTGACAACTTTCTATGCCAGTCTTTACGGCAATTAGCAACGTATTCATGTAATCTCGCAACTTTCATAGTCGCCTTTAACCAATTGTTCGAGCCTTTACGCTTTCGGCTAACACGCTGTTGCAGCAATTTAAGCTTGCGTTCTGCGTCAACAAAAAATGCAGGACGTTTGATTAAAAGACCGTTAGAAGTTGCCACAAATGAAGTTAAGCCTACATCAACTCCTATTCCTTCCCCGTGTGGCATTGGTTGAGGGGGATTCACATCCCACTGAACGGTTAACATCACGTACCATCCAGAAACGCGCTTAACTACACGCGCTTGTTTTAAAACACCACTATCAGGGATAGACCGAGATTGTCTTAATTTTACATTCCCAATTACAGGCAATTTAATGTAACCATTTTGCAATGGATTTTTACTTAACTGAGGAAAAGAAAAAGACCGCATTCGTCCAACTTTTTTAAATCTTGGAAATCCATGATTCTGTTCCCACATACTCACAAAAGCTTTTTCAAGTCGTCTCAACGTCTGCTGTAAAGATTGAGCATTGATTTTACCCAAATACTCATTACTTTTACGTGCAGCAGTTAAAGATTTACATTGACTTGCGTAAGTTGGACGTGGTGCGTCGGCAGGAATAATGTAACAACTATGAAGGCTACAAGCTTTAATCTGACATGACCGAGATTTATACCAGTCTTTACGTTCAGCTAAAGCATGGTTATAAACTCTGCGATGAGCCTCTAACCATTCTTCAAAAATACCTATTTGATTTTGTGTTGGCTTTAGCTTGAATTCGTAAGTCAGCATTATTCACTTTATATCACCTCCTAATTGCAGTATACACCAATATCTATAAAACGTCCGGGGAATTCTAGAATCTCACGGGGAATGAATTCCCGTGGCGCACTACACCCCCATAATTAGAAATTTGGGGCACGCTCGCGCGGTTCCGGTAGGGTATGAATTGAGTCATGAGTGGAATTTATGATTAGAGTCAAAGATTTTTACTTTCTTACTCTTCGTCTCTCTATCCAGTTTCATGGCAACTCAACAGAAGTGGGTTTGGCAATATGAGGTAGTCCCCAGCCGAGTTTTTCTCGCAGTACCTGAAAGAATTCTGGCATTTCCAGGCGAATAAAACGAGCCGGCTGAGGCGATCGCATGACTTTGATATAATCTTCTGGTGAAATATAGCATCCCCCATTGCCATCAACCACCATAACCAGTTGATTTGGACCAACCGGATAAATGGTTGCCGGTTCTTTGTCGCTGTACACTAAAGCCCGTGATGCCAAGGAATGGGGACAGATTGGCAGTAATTGCAACACATCCACTCCAGGGGTAACAACTGCGCCACCCGCAGATAAGGAATAAGCAGTTGAACCCGTGGGAGTGGCAATAATTACGCCATCGGCTGCAATATCAACGGGGGCATGGCGACCAATTTTTACCTCAAAATGACACATACAGGTCATCGGTTCTCGGTGCAGTACCATCTCATTGAGGGATAAGGCTTCCCACGCTATTGTGTTGGCTTGATACACCTGAACCGAGAGCATGGTGCGCTCTTCGAGGATGTAATCACCTGCCAATAGCTTTTCTAAGGCTAAAGGAAGTTGATTGAGATACAGTTCTGTCAAGAATCCCATGTGACCCGTATTAATCGTCAACATTGGAATACCTTGGGGAGCGATTTGACGCGCCGCAGAGAGAACTGTCCCATCTCCACCGAGGACAATGGCAAACTGCATCTCTGGGTCAAATCCAGGAGGCGCTAGTTGATCGACCGATGTATGACACAAGGGACGATTCGGACTAGAATAGCCCAGTATCCCTCCAATACCTGTTGCAGTATGCACCTCCCAACCGCAAGCCGTCAGTTTGTCTTGCAACTCAGCCATGGCTTGAGTGGCAACAGGTTTAGTATCGTTGTAAATAATCCCAGCTTTGGGCACGCGAACTAATTTAACTCTAGATTTAATGATTGCTCAACTCGCCGCATCATCTGACGATTTTAACGGGAGTTGTTAATTAACGAAGACAGAATATCGCTAAAAAAGCTGACATCCTTGAAGTTGAAAACTTATTCTTTACCTAATCCCCCAGGGTTAAGCCTCAGTGGGTTGGGTTAAGATATCCCAAATTTTATCACAGCTTTAGACCCATAATTAATATGGCTGAAAACAGTTAGCAACAAAGATCATGAAGTTTTTGAGGGGTTACGCTTGCGCCGTTGCTTTTGTTTTTGCTTTTCCCGCTCATACTCAATTTCTTTGAGTTTCTTGGTAATTCGGCTAAAGTATTCTTGTAAATATGCTTCTAAAGTGGTCATGTCTTTGGGATCGAGTCCAAATACCTGATAGACTTCATCCATCGAAGCATCTAAGGGTTTGCCTGTTGCCAAAACTTCAGCAAAGGTTAACCGTTCTGAAATATTCAGTGTCCATTGGAAGAAGCGAGTCACGCGACTAAAGGCACGCAAAACGCTGGTAGGGGTACGAGTAATTTTGGCTTCTTTACCAGAAAATCGTTCACACAGTCGAATAATTTCATCGGCTGTCCAGGCCCGAGTTCCCACCACTGGAAAGGTTTTATTTTCGGTTTCGGGGATAGATAAAGCCCGCACTGCAAATTTAGCGATATCTTGCGTATCCATATAGGCAATTGGAGAACTGACCCCCGGAACCCACACGGATTGTCCGTCTAAAATTGGGATGGCATATTGACCAATTAAGCCTTGCATAAAGCCACAAGGCTTTAAAATCGTATATTTAAGACCCGATTCTGCTAAAAATAGTTCGGTGCAGCGTTTAATGTCGAGTAACGGCACTTGGGGATATTTTTCCGCATCCAGGAAAGAGAAAAAGAGATATCGTTCGATGCCGGCTTTCACACAAGCTTGAATTAAACTCACTTTACCTTCCCAATCTACATCTTTAACACTTAAAACGTCCGTTGGCCTTGCCGTTGCTGCGTCAATCACGGCTGTGACTCCTTCTAATGCGGCTTTTAAGGTATCAGCTTGAGTCAGGTCACCGGGAACTAATTCTGCACCCCATTCTTTAAGAAATGCTGCTTTTCTATAATTTCTTGCTATACACCGGACTGTGTATCCTTCATCGAGGGCGCGACGCGCGACCTGTCTTCCTAGCGTGCCTGTAGCACCGACAATTAATAACGTCATGAATAGTTAGGACTTTAAAAAGCTTAATCTTTAGTTAAAATCTTATCAAAGAATCTCTCATTTTTTAACAAAACTTCATAAATCAGTTGTGAATAGGCAGTAGGGGGTAGAGTTAGATCTTTCCCCACTGTCTACTCCCTACCTGATAAAGAAAACAGTCAACTGCTTAAGCTGAGTTATAGCCTCACTCGCCACCTTGAAGTTTGAGCAGCAGGAAGCCACCGCCCAAACCCACTAAAATCAGGGAAAAAGCCAAAAATCCAGTGGTTAAAATCTCACCAGCCATTTTTATACCTCAATCGTTTAAATCAACAACACTATCCAAACTGTAGTGTGTTCAGGGGCGCGAATCAAGTATGTTATTGGCTACTGCTGGCTGCCTTGTTGTAATTCTTAATGCAAGAATTGGTTTTCTAGGGGTTGAGGTTGATAGACTGGAGGGCATGAAAAGAATCGGGGCTTACTTGTACAAAATCTGAACTCCATTGATTCAAAAATTAGGTTTGTTCTTTTAAGACCCCTTAAACAACTTGCATTAAGATTACTCAATTAACTTATGGTAGATTCTCTAAAAAAACCCACTTTTGAAGAAATTCGGCCAGGAGTCAAAGTTCCGGCTCAAGAAACCATTCTGACTCCTCGGTTCTACACTACAGACTTTGACGCGATGGGAGAGATGTCTGTATCTGCCAACGAAGAAGAGTTAAGAGCCATTATCGAGGAATTCCGCACGGATTATAACCGTCATCACTTTGTCCGTAACGAAGAATTTGATCAATCCTGGGATCATATTGATGGGGAAACCCGCCGTTTATTTGTAGAATTTCTAGAACGTTCTTGTACAGCCGAGTTTTCCGGGTTCCTACTCTACAAAGAATTAAGCCGTCGCATCAAGGACAAAAACCCTTTACTGGCTGAGGGATTTCAGTTAATGTCTCGGGATGAAGCCCGTCATGCTGGGTTCTTGAATAAAGCGTTATCCGATTTTCACCTATCACTCGATTTAGGATTTCTAACCAAATCTCGGGATTACACTTATTTTGAACCCGAGTTTATTTTCTACGCCACTTATCTATCAGAAAAAATTGGCTATTGGCGCTATATTACGATTTATCGTCACTTAGAAAAACATCCTGAAGATCGAATTTATCCGATTTTCCGCTTCTTTGAAAATTGGTGTCAGGATGAAAACCGTCACGGCGACTTCTTTGATGCTGTGATGCGAGCTAAGCCGGAAATGCTGAATCAGCCCAAAACTTGGCTAGAGAAGCTCAAAGCGTTCCCCAGAAGCCTCTCCGGCAAAGCTTGGAGTCGTTATTTCATGGTAACGTTAGTGCCGCCGAAACTGTGGTGTCGTTTCTTCCTGTTATCGGTATTTGCCACCATGTACCTCAACGATATTCAGCGTTCTGGGTTCTACGCTTGCCTCGGTTTAGATGCGCGAGAATATGACAAAGAAGTTATTCTGCAAACCAATAAAACTTCTGCCCGTGTTTTCCCGATTATTTTAGATGTGGAAAATCCAGAGTTTTATGAACGGTTAGAAGCTTGTGTTGAGAATAACGAAAAGTTAACAGAAATTGCCGAGTCACAGGGTTCTAAATTCTCTAAATTGTTGAAGAAATTACCCCATTATTTTGCGAATGCTGGGCAATTCATAAAGCTGTATTTCATGAAACCCATTGATGTCGAAGATCAAATGAATACAGTCCGTTAATTCATTCATATTCGGCATTATGTAGGGTGTGTTCAGTAGCGCACCCTATCTTTATCTTAATGCTTTATACTTATTTCCATCACTAATAAGCCACAGATCGAGTGACTGAGATCGGAGTAGCATTCAAAGCTTTTTATAAATGTATTTTCTGTTTTTATTTATAGCTATATATCTACTTTTACTGGCATTAGCATTTTTTGGTGTTCTGGGCGGGTTGGTAGAGATATTATTAGGTATTGCTGCTATAGCTCTTATTATATTTGGTATAGGTCTTATTTATGCGATTTTCTGGGCATTATTCTTCTCACCATTTTACCTTCTATATTATCTTTATGATTTATTTCATGCCCTAGCAAATCAACAAGTAAATCAAGTAAGTTACACTAATAATATTGAAACAACGTTTATTTATATTGAGGATGCAGCTACTGTTATTCCAGCTTTTAAGAATGGAATCGAAACAGGCAATTCAAGGATTCAAGCTACAGTTACAGTTAATGGTAAAACTGTTATTACTCCTGTAACTATAGATAGAATAGAAAGAGATATTATACAAGGCAATATTATAATAGTAGCTCATGGAGTCAGTGTGGTTTTACCTGTAGTTATAAGTAACATAAATAGAGATATTCAAAACGCTCAGATTCAGCCTGTTTTTGAAAAAATAACATCAAAAATTCCTATTTTTATAAACGGTATTTTTATAACGAAAAGTATTTAATCACTTATTTAATGCTTATAAGTCTTGTTACTTCTACACCAGAGGTACAAAAATATGGTATTGTTATCTCACCTACTATCCAATGGCTAAAACAACATCAAGATTCTCAATATATTGGTAATGAAATTGATGCATTGTGGGGTTTAATTGTAGAAGAATAAATTCCCGCCTATCAATTTCTGGATGAATTGTTTGATTACATAACAGCAAATTCCGTATCTTTCCGAAGTTCAGGCGACTTAAACCCTAAAACAATTTCATCTTTTGACACACCTGCATCCACCAATTCATTCGCAATTCCAACTTCTGTTCCATCTCGTTGAATCCAAATTTTGCTATCAATAATATCAATATGAATCAAACAACCATGATGATATTTTTTGTTTTGCCGTCCTAAAATTATCAGTAGATAACGGTCAGATTCACTATCAAAAACCGTCTCAAATTTAATATCTCCATGTTTATAAGGAATTCTGGTATACTCCATTAAAATATCTCGAATCAGTTGACGGTAATGATTTAATTTATCCATTGGATAATCACCTCTTGTTCTGGGTCAAAAACAATAATTGGCACATTGTAATCACTGAGAATAATCTCTCCCAAAGGTTCTGTGAAGAAATCTTCGTATACTTCTTCATGAATGGCTAGATAGAGTTTACGTTCAGATTCTGTTCGTTTAATGACAGAAAGATAGATAAAATATTGACCTAAGGATTTTTGAGCATCAGCAATTGAGGAAGCGCCACCAAAAGTTTTAATTTCGACCGCAATTTGTTGTTTTTCTTTGACCGCAAAAAGTAGTTTTTCTGCTGCTAAATCAACATACATATCTTTTTGACCCCAACGTAAACGAAGGGGGTCATCTGTAATTAACCATCCGTCTTTTTCAAGGCAACGACGAACAACATCATGGTAGCGATCGCGGCTAGGCATCCTTTACACATCTGCACCAGAGTTAATTTAATTATACAAGTAATGATGACAAAATATAGTTCTCAAATCCCGATTTTACTGAGGTTAATTTACTGTTGATGTTAGGTTTAGTTAATTTATTATAAGGTGCGTCCGAGAAACGCACCCTACAGAATTAAGATTGTTGAACGGTTACTTCTGGAATAGATGTTTCTGTCGGTTGAGATTCTGGCTGAGTTGGAGTTGGGAGTTGTTTTTTATATTTAATCGCTGTTACTAATACGAATAACAAATCTAAGCCAACAATACTACCGACAATTAATTCAGAACCACCTGTACTAAAGCCATAGCTATGTAAGCCTGTTCCGAGGACAAAGTTAACGCCATACCACGCCATCAATACTGCGTTAAAACAGACCACGCTGACGACTGCCATACCGAAGTTTCTTAGCCATCCCACTAACCGTCCATGTAAGGGCGCAAGATAACAGAGTAATGCAATTAATGCCCAGGTTTCTTTCGGGTCCCAACCCCAAAAGCGTCCCCAAGAAAAGTGCGCCCAAATACCACCAAGAATGATTCCGGTTGTCAGTAACAATACGCCGATTTGAATCACCCGATAATTGAGTTGAGACAGTTGATTAATTCGTTCTTTTGCATTAGATGAAAATAGATAATTTCCGAGGATAATATGTCCGAGTCCGAGAGAAAGGGCAAAACTAGCGTAACTTAAAGTAATGGTGGGAACGTGAATACTTAACCAAAAGTTATCTCGTAAAACGGG
>CAYNXM010000306.1:0-17739 GCA_964401105.1 uncultured Lyngbya sp.
TTCTCGATGTAGATTGATGTTGACCAGTCCAATCCGAGGCAGTTTAATTTTATTGCCTGTGATTGGATGTTTGGTGAACTGAGGAAACAAAAAGGATTGATAACGACCATACTTTTTAAACCGTGGAAAGCCATGACCTAAGAGCTTAAAGGCTTCCCAAGAGTTATGCAGTCTTTTAACCACATCCTGTGTGACTTGAGAATGTACAGCCTTAAGTTTTGGGTCTGACTTTTTCCACTGAGTTAATTGTCGCTTTTGTTCTATGTATCCAGGGAATGGAATATCAGGAGACATGATATATTCCCGGTTGATCGAACAACGATCAATCTGACACTTTCTACTATTCATCCAATCCTTCAAGTCTCGTAGACAACGATTATAAAGCCGTCTACAAGTCTCTAACCAACTCAACATTAATTTCTGTTGAGTTTGGGACGGGTAAATGCGGTAGCTGTAGTTCATCGTTAGTGCCATGTCAAGTATCTTAGCACAATTCAGGTGAATGATAACTGTTGTGTTGCATAAACCCTATCCCGCCTATCATCCCGACGCTAACCTACGGTATAGCGCTCGGCTTCCCGGCGGGGTAGCTAAACTAACAAGGTGTCGGGTCGAGTCCCTCCCTCTGCGTTGAAATCACTACAACTATTCAATCTTGCCGATGAGATTGATTGTGTTTGAGTGAATTTATAGATATATTAAGCGAAATTAATTTCAATCATTCGCTGAAAAGATATGAGTCAAGTTTGGTTAATTGGCGGAACTAGTGAAAGTGCTATCCTGGCTAAAGCTATTATTGCAGCTAAAATCCCTTGTGTTGTAACGGTGACGACAGAAACGGCAAAAAACCTTTATCCGCTGTCTTCTCCTTTGCTCAAGATTCGGGTAGGGTATCTAGATGATAATACGATTTTACCCTTTTTACAACAACAACAAATCACTGCAATTTTAGATGCATCTCATCCGTTTGCGGTAGAAATTTCTAAAAGCGCGATCGCCACGGCAACAGAGTATAATATTCTCTATCTGCGTTATGAGCGTTCAGCCTGTGAAACTGTAGATGTTGAAGATCATATTTTACACTTAGATAGTTTTGAAACGTTATTGTCAGGGGACTATTTAACGGCAAAACGAGTGATGCTGACTTTAGGATATCGACATTTACATCAGTTTCAACAGTGGCAAAAGCGTTCAACTTTATTTGTAAGAATTTTACCTTCTATTGTTTCGTTAGAAACCGCGTTAACTGCTGGGTTTACAGCCGATAGAATTATTGCCATTCGTCCGCCTATTTCTGTTGAACTAGAAAAGGCATTATGGCAACAGTGGAATATTTCGTTAGTGGTCACTAAAGCCTCAGGAAAGGCTGGCGGAGAAATCGTTAAAAGACAAGTGGCTGCTGAATTGGATATTCCTTTAATTATTATCGATCGACCGACAATAAATTATCCCCAAATTACAACAGATATTAATACAGCAGTTGAGTTTTGTCAACAGTATTGTTTTTAAAGCTGTTGGGGATCTATTCCTGCGGCTTTTAACCGTTCTTCTAATAGTTTTATTCGGGCTTCTGCTTGTGCCAGTTGTTGTTCAGCTTCTTCTGCTTTTTGGGCTAGCTCAACAGGAGTTAAAAATCGCTTTCCATCTGGATAATAAATCTCTAGTCGATCCGTTGTCAACTCAAAGCGAATATTCAGTTGAGGACTGACCCAATTTTCAATATTATCAATTACAATTAAATCATTATCATTCCGTAGCCAACCGCAAAGTTCTATTTTATAAGGATCGATTAAATAATATTCCTCAACGTCATATTTTCGATAAAATTCTAACTTTTTCGCCATTTCTTTTTGGGTATTGCTATGAGACAAAATCTCAAATACCACTTGCGGCGCAATATTATTTTCTTGCCATTGTAAATAAGAACGTCTATCTCCTTTAGGTCTACCGAAGACAATCATCGCATCCGGTGCTGCTGTTATAGTATTATTACCTTCTACAGGATACCAAAGCAAGTCACCTGCAATAAAAACATCGGCATTATTTGCAAATAAAATCTCTAGGTTTTCCTTGATTTTAACAATCCAACGAAACTGGAGTGTATTATCTGCCATTGGCTTGCCGTCACTTTCAGGGTAGACAATTTCCGAATATTTTGAAGATTGAAGTTCTTGAACCATTGCTAATTTCCTAGGCTATAGTTTATAGTATCATTTTTTAGTTTAATTGAGGTGCGTTAGAGGTGCGTTAGAGGTGCGTTAGTGAGTAACGCACCCTACATTTATAACCTACATTTATAACCAAATATTGGGAATTATTGACTGACTCAATTGTCGAATAGATTGATTGATTCCTCGTAAAATTTGAATGTGATTTTCATCCGGTTCTATCGGGATAATATTGGCAGGTTGACCTACTTTAAACTTGTCAATCACTAAATTAGCCGCTTCTAAACCCGTGACATAGGCTTTTTCTTGTGACCATGAACCATGACGGGTCGTAATCCAATCTCCACTCATAAACACATTCTCAAAGCTAGTTTTTGCCGGAAGTAAATATTGATAACTACCGGGGAAAAAGTGAGTGACAGCTTGCCGTAACCGAACGACGCTATGGTCAATAATTTTAGCTTCTCCAAAATCTGAAAGACAGGTTGCTAGATAACGGTGAACAATTTTAAGAATTTCATCATCCTCTAAAGGTAAAAATTGATTGGCGTGATAAAAATCAACTTCAACAACAGTGTTTGGTTCATCGCGGAATTCATCATGCAAAGCATTTAAATCAAAGAATGTCCATCCTGTGGTTGTATCAAAGCCAAAACAGGCATTAGACGCGCGAGGAATCTGAATTTTGCGGTCAAACCATAGCCGGGTTGAAAGTACATCTACAGCATTCAAATTATTGAGATTACGAAATTCCTGGCGCTGTTGTAATGCTGAACTTCCTGATAATATTTTTTTCATGCCGGTAATACCAACAGAGAAAATAACAGCATCAGCTTCAAATATTTCATTTTCACAAATAACCGCTTCTACTGTTCCAGATTCATTGACTTTTAAATCCGTTACTCGCTGATTGGTTAAGACTTTTCCGCCTAACTTTTCAATCTGTTGTACCCAAGGACGGAAAATATATTCTCCCACTGTTCCCCGACACCAAACCACATCAAAATCTGGTTGATGGGCTAAGATAAAATAGTACAACATTCCCAATGCCGTAGCGGCTGAACATTGTTCTCCTGGTGCAAATAAACCTACTAATAACATCGGGTTAAAAGCCTCATGATAAAGCCTCGCAGAAACCCCATATTGTTTGAATAATTCACGGGCGGTTATGGCATCATATCGCCGCCAAGCTTGATCAGAATTATCAAAATCAACAACTGCATAAAGTAAGGGTAATGCTGATAGGCGTTGGCGTAGCCTGTGCGACAGCACGTATCGCTTAAAGGTAAGCGTTTAAATTGAGTATAAATAAAGGTTCCGAGTGGAGTCGGCAGATAGGGTAAATCCTGAAAAATAGGGGATTCTACTTCTAGTCCAGCCGGAGAATATTGAGCCGATCGAGTCCAGGGTGTAAACGGATTTAAATTGAGTTCTTTAACGAGAGAAAAGATATTTTGATAAGGATACCAAAAGCCATGAATTCCGGCTTCTACTGAACGTCCGCCAGGTGTTTTCCAGCCTGCTACTAGACCGCCCGGATAAGGACTTGCTTCCAGTAAAGTGACATCATAACCTTGTTTTGCCAGATGATAAGTTGCGCCCAAACCTGCCCAACCTGCACCGACAACAATAACTTTTGGTTTATTAATTTCAGTTGAGTTCATGTTTTTATGTTAGTTTAAATTAAAGTTTGAGGATGAATAAATTGATATCCCGCTTCCAGTATTTTTTGATTAGAAACTTTAACGTTATAAGAAGCTTTATTGGGTTGAGATTCATCCCAGATAATCGGATCTAAATTATGTTTTTTACAAATTAAATTCACTAGATCTCTTATCGTATGATTAGATTGATCGACTAAATTGTAAATTCCATCCAGTTGATGTTGACGAGTTAATTCAATAGCGCCCACAATATCATCTAAATGAACCCAATGAGTAATATATTTACCATCTCCTGGACGAGTTTTTCCAGCAACGCGACTAAAAATATTAGCAATTTCTCGACCAGGGCCATATATGCCTCCTAATCTAAGGATACATATTTTAAGCCGCTCGTGATTAAGACTCAGTAAAGTTTCCTCAGTTTTTGCAAGTATTTCATTATTTTCAGTCCCTGGATATATTGCCGAATCTTCATTCACTATTTTCCCATTTTGATCGCCATAAACTGCGTAACTTCCCGTGTAAATTAGTTGTTTTATATTCGGTAATTCTGGTAATATATTTGCTAAAGTTTCTGCTGTTTCAAGATAGGATTGCCGATAGGCTTGGGCATCTCTAATTCTACCTTGAGCAGCAACGCTAAGCAGAATGACTTCTTGATCTTGTAAGATAGATTTTAAACTGGCGGCATCATTGCCTTTAACAACTTTAACTTGATGAGCCACCTGATTAAGGGATTGAATTCGCTCTGGAGTTGTTGTTGTTGCTGTCACGCTGAATCCCATCGTTTGAGTCCAGTAACGGGCAACAGCCGTACCGACATACCCACAGCCAAGAATAGTAATATTCATTAATTTTGATGAAAAAATACTTTCTAATTTTACCAGTTTTGAATTATTATTGAAAACAGAGTGATTGAGATTGATCTCAAGATGTCTCAGAACTCCTAAACAAGAAGAGTGATACACAAGTCAAACTTTTTGACTCCATTTAAAATTAACTTGTAATTATTATGGTGACATCAGTTCAGTTCATCGAAGGTTTAGATGAAGAAATTAGTGGGATTAGTTTACGAAAAAAACGGGATTCTAATATCAAAATCGTTGTTTTATTTTTTGAAAAATTACAAGCGATGGAACGGCTCGGAGCCGTTCGGAATCAAATTACAAATTTGTGGTTAAAAGAGATGGGTGAGATATCAAAGTCACTCCCACTGGAATTAAGTTGATTTATGCGGGGGATGATGATATTGAAAAAATCGAATATTCTTTTGAAGTCGAATCAGAAGAATTATTAGAACGAGTCATGCAATTTCTACATCGATATGCAGAAGATCATGGCTTTGAATATCAATCTAACTAAACTTTATTATTATTGGAGGTTCGACATGAGTGATGCTTTAACGTTAAAACAATTAAAAGCAGAATGGATTAATTCAGAGCAATTTAAACCTTACGGACAGGTCATTTCTGCGAGTCAGGATGGTAAACCTTTTGATCGAGAGGATGCTCAATTAAATTTAAATAATGGTATTCCTCGATTTTATATTATGCGGCTTGAACAAAAAGGCTGTAAATTTAGTCGAATTACTCGTCATCAACAGTGTACTCAATGTTTAGGATCGTTAGAAGGAAAAGATTGGTTGATGGCCGTTGCACCGCCTTCTCAAACAGATGAACCTAATTTAAAGCAATTAGCAGCTTTTCGGATACCGGGAAATTGCTTTATTAAGTTAGAAGTGGGAACTTGGCACGCTGGCCCCTATTTTGAACATGAATTTGTTGATTTTTATAACTTAGAATTGAGTGATACAAATGTCGTCGATCATTTTACTCACGATTTTAGTAAAAGCGATCAATTAAACTTTGAAATAGTGATTTAATTGGAGTTAAAATAAAGCTGATTCGAGGACTTGCAGCGATGATTTATGATCGGATTCTACGGCAAGGGTTTTTACTGCGTTCTCCTGACTGTGTCGAACAAGTAGATGTTGGTATATATGACGGAAAAATTGCTGAAATTAATCCCAAGATTTCGGCAAAAGCAAAACAAGAACTAGATTGTACGGGTAAGTTAGTCAGTCCGCCTTTTGTAGAATCTCATATTCATTTAGATTCGGCTTTAACGGCAGGAGAACCGCGTTGGAATCAGAGTGGAACCTTATTTGAAGGAATTAAAATATGGGAAGAACGCAAACAAAATTTAACCCTAGAAGATGTTAAAAATAGAGCGATTGAAACCCTCAAAATTCAAGCCCAACAAGGCATTTTATTTGTCCGCACTCATGCTGATGTCAGTGAGCCTAATTTAATTGCTTTAAAAGCTTTGTTAGAAGTCCGAGAGCAAGTCAAAGATTGGATAACTGTTCAAGTGGTTGCTTTCCCTCAAGATGGGATTTATAGTAACTCTAAAAATCCTATTTTACTAGAAAAAGCATTAGAGATGGGGGCTGATGTTGTTGGGGGAATTCCTCATTATGAATTTACTCGAGAAGATGGGGTTAAATCCATTCATTTTATCTTTGAACTGGCTCAGAAATATAACCGTTTAATTGATATTCATTGTGATGAAATAGATGACGAGCAATCCCGTTTTTTAGAGGTTGTAGCTGCTTGCGCTATTCGCACAGGATGGGGTGCAAAAGTAACCGCAAGTCACACGACCGCTATGGGTTCTTATAATAACGCTTATGCCTTTAAATTGATGGGATTATTACAGCGATCGCAAATTAATTTTATTGCTAATCCGCTGATTAATTTAACCTTACAAGGACGCACAGATACTTATCCTAAGCGCCGAGGAATTACCCGTGTTAAAGAACTCTGGCAGCACGGTTTAAATGTGAGTTTAGGACATGATTGTATTCAAGATCCTTGGTACAATTTAGGGACAGGAAACCCTTTAGATGTAGCTCATGTTGCTATTCATGCCTGTCAAATGACTGGGATTAAAGAAATTGAAGCTTGTTACAATATGATCGCTTTTAATGGAGCGAAAACGCTATTTTTGCAGGACAAATATGGCGTAGAAATTGGAAAAAGTGCCAATTTAATTATTTTAAATGCAGCGGATTGTTATCATGCAATTCGTAAGCGTTCAACAGTGGAATATATACTTAGGGAGGGTCACTTATTAGCTAAAACACAACCGTCAAAAACAATATTTTATGGCTGAAGCTTTCTCAAACTACTACAACTCTTTGTTTTGAAGATTATTTTTTATTAGCGAAACTTTAATCCTAAGTCTGTGATCTAAAACACATTTATTATGATAGATGACTCACGGATTTTTGTGTTGATCATCACATCGAGCTTCGATCAATTTCACGGGCAATTAATACTTCTATAGGCAAAATAAGCACAATAGGCATAGTATACGAACAGTCTGATTCAGAGTGCTGCGAGGTCAACATGAAAGGCTACAAAAAACAACTTAAGGTCAATCCTTTTACAACCTACCGCGATTCTAAAACGGGGCGCTGGGTTGTTGTGAAGACAGAGTTCAAAGGTGTTGAAAAAAAGATAGCGGCTTGACTGATTAAGTTCTTGTCAGTTTAACTGCATAAAAATAACACAGATTCTCTCTAGGTGTGGTATTCAGTCACTGCACCTAATTTGTTAATATGAAATATTAAAATTGTTAGTGATTTAAAGTTAGAGTTAGCTATAAATATAGGTTTTTACTGTACTAATTTTGAGATAAGTCAATATTAAAAAGTATAGTTTATTTCAAATTTTATTGAATAATTTATCGCAAATGTTAATAAGAGGCTGAGATTTCAATCTTGATAATTTATGGTCTCAACTAAAAAAGGATTGCTATAGTATAACTAGATTAACGTTAAACGAAAAAAGTATATTTCTAGTTATCCATCGGAGTGCATTAATGAAGAAAAAAAACAGACCTAGCTTTTACTTAGTGGGAGCGCCAAAAGCCGGCACATCTGCGTTAGCATCGCTTCTTGACCAGCATCCTCAAGTGAGTATGTGTAAAATCAAGGAGTCTAACTTTCACTGTCATGACTTAGATCTACCGAAACCAAAATCAGAAAAAGAATATCTTTCTCTATTTGATGTTACTCCAGATACAGAAATTTTAGCCGATGCATCGATTTTATCTCTGTATTCTCATGACTCGGCTCAGTCAATTGCAGAATACGTTTCTGACCCTAAAATCTTAATGATTTTAAGAAATCCAGTCGATGCTATGTATTCTTGGTATTCACAAATGTCATTTGTCAGAAGTGAATACTTACCGACTTTTCAAGCTGCAATGGATGCTGAATCTGAACGAAAAAAAGGAAACTTAATTCCTAATTATGGAGCCATACAATATTGTCCTCAGCTATTATTTTATCGAGATGTGATGCAATATGCCGATCAGGTTGAACGTTATTTTTCTGTGTTTGACCGGGAGCAAATTATGATTTTAACTTATGAGGATTTCAAAGCAGATCTAAATGCTGTTTATTCACAAGTCCTTGATTTTATTAGTGTTGATCCTTTTACTCCTGAGTCTCAGAAAGTGAATGCCAATAAAGAACGACGAATGCCGGGATTACATTCTTTTTTGAAGAAAACATTAGCCGAACCTGCAAAAGCATTACTCCCTGCAAAAGTTCGTTCTGATCTGATTGTATTAATCGATAAAATCAACTCCCGTGAGGTTCAGCGTCCTTCGCTTGATGAGGATTTTAAAGCCTCTCTCAAAGCTGAATGTTTACCAGATATTATACGATTAGAAAAATTAATTCAACGTGATTTAAGCCACTGGTATAGTTAGATTAATACCCGCTCGCTAATAGCTGACTTATGATTGTTAATCAAGCTAAGATTCTTGTCGATCTAAGGATCTTTTTTTCATTTTTATTCATCTTTATGGTTTCTAAATAGAGAATATCATGAGAGTCAATTATTAACTCTCACATCTCTAGTCAAGTTCACTCCGATTTTGTTGCTGATAAAAAAAGTAAACCAGTAACCACAATCCCAAGGTTTGAAATCCAATAGATGCTAAGGTAGCCCAGGCAGCACCTCGCCAAGAATAGAGCGGAATCAGCCAAAAGTTGAGAAGAACATTGAGTAAAGCCGCAAACACCTGAATTATACTACGCCATTTATTAAATCCTGCTCCCGTGAGTGTATCTGCGGCTAAATATTGAAAAACAAATAATAAATGAAAAGGAGACAGCCAGCGCAAAGCCGCAATAGATTCTGTATATTCTTCTCCTAAGATCCAAGGAATAACGGGAGCAAATAACAGATAGCCTATCATCGCAACAACCCCATACAACCCAATAAAAGGCATGATTTTTTTAGCTAAATTCAAGCTGCCTTTAATTCCTGTTGCCCCTTCTTTAAAAAACCGAGCGTAAGCTGCATTAGAAATCGCAAAAATGGGAAAATATCCCACATCAATAAACCGATAAGCAGCGGCATAGCTTCCCGTGGCGGTGAGGGTAGAAAGACTGGCTAACATCATTTTATCGGCATGAGCATTAACGGTAGTGGCTGAGGAATTAATAGAAAAATAAAATCCAGGGGTTAACTGAGGGATTAAACGCTGTAAATTCAATTGAGGCAGTCCTAATATTCGGCACACCAGCAGAAAAGAAACAATACCTGAAGTGGCTGTTCCGAGTAAATAAAGCCATCCCCAAGTTAAAATACTCGGCTGCTGAAAAAAAGTAATCAGTACCAACGCGGCTAATAATTTACTAAAGTTATGAAACACCTTAATTTGTGCTGCTTTATTCGCTAAATTTTGAGACAGTAAAGCACCGCTTGCGGTAATCCAAACTCGTAGAAAAAATAAATCGGCAATGCAAACCAGAAACACAAGTAAAGGAGAAATGGTTTGATGAAAAATTAAGGGAGAAATAACAACTGCTAAACCCGATAACAGTAAACTGGTGATGAAAATAGTAAAGAGTGAATTCCCCCAATATTGGCGAAATAGGCTGGGGTCTCTCGAGGCATTTTGGACTAAGACATCACCACTGCCCAAACCGGAAAAAGGACTGGCAACAAATGCCAAAGCCAATACTCCCGAAAAGCTACCATATTGTTCAATACCCAAGACACGCGCCACAATCATAAAATAAGCCATCTGTAAAAAAATTCCGATGACTTGAGCAATCAGCATCCATAACGTATCGCGGAATAGCGCTTTTTGCAGTAAATTCGTGATTTTTGCTTTAATTGAATGCATTGCTACTTTAATTGAGGAAATTTTAAACTGGATATGAGGCGTGTTTAACAGTCTGAGGCATGATCGTGTGCCAAAGTGATCCCATAACACAAAAGTGGGGAATCCTACCCAGTATGTTAAACGGAGATCATATAATAATGAAGACTGTTGTCTTGAATCACGCTCTCCGTGTTCTCCCGATGGAACTCAACTCAATTCTAATCAGCGGTGCAATGGTTTACACAACATCAGCTTGACCCCAACTACCATCGCGTAGGCGGCTGGCAAATGTATCTCAATCAGCGTACCCGCCAGAAGAGTCAAGTTGAGCAGTTGGGAATTTAAAATGTTGTTCATTGGAAAGTGGTAGACCCGCCCTACTTTCCAACTCACCACCCAACTTAATTGAGGTGAGGGATTTAGCGGGAATCATTCATGCATCATCAGCTTCTAACTTTAGCAACATTTGGGATTTTCACAGTGGGAACCCTCCCCGGAAATGCTGCCGTTGAAAGAATCTTTTCCCAACAGACCAAAACCCTAGACTTGACGGAACTTCAGTCACCTTCAATCAATGTTTCTCCGCAACATCTGGCTCAAGATAGAACTGAAGAAACGAATGTTCGGGTTTATCAACAAGCCAGTCCGGCGGTGGTTTCGATTGATACAGAAAAAACAAATGGCAGTGGGACGATTATTACCCCAGACGGTTTAGTCTTAACCAATGCCCATGTGGTAGCCGAAGAAACCACTGTCAATATCGTTTTAGCTGATGGTCAAGAATTGATTGCTGATGTGATTGCCTTTGGAGAGGTGGGGCTAGATTTAGCAGTTCTGCAAATTCGTGATGCCCGCAATTTACCAACGGTTCCTATCGCCGCTACGGGTTCGGTGAAGGTGGGTCAACGGGCTTTTGCGATTGGAAACCCCTTTGGTCAATTTCGAGGCACTTTAACGGTTGGTATTGTCAGTCGAATCGATCAAGATCGCAGTTTAATTCAAACTGATGCCGCCATCAACCCAGGAAATTCAGGCGGGCCGTTACTCAATAGCCGAGGGGAACTGATTGGGGTGAATACGGCTATTTTTACCCGAGGACGGGGAGGCGGTAATATTGGCATTGGCTTTGCGATTTTAGTCGATCAAATTCCACCTTTTTTACAAGCGGTTCGAGACGGAAACGCCCTAACTGAAGCCCCTTCGACTCAACCGATGATCTTTTCTCAACAGGATGCTGAACCGATTGAGTTAGATGGCCCAGCAGTGATGGGAAATTTAGATAACAAAGATAATATCCTCCCAGTTGATAATAGTTATTACGATATTTATGCGTTTGAAGGCACAGCCGGTCAAGAAGTAACCATTGAAATGAGTAGTGATGAGATTGATTCCTATTTAATTTTATTGAGTGCAGATGGCAGTGAGTTAGCCCAGGATGATGATAGCGGCGGCGACAAAAACGCCAAAATTACGGTGACCTTACCCATTGATGGCACTTACACCTTCCTCGCCAATTCTTACGAAGCCGGACAGTCGGGTAATTATCAACTGAAGGTGGTGACGGAGATCCCCAGTTTACCGTCTCTATTCCCCTCCGGACAAACCCTCTTAGATGAACTGGGAGTTTTGGAAACCACCGATGGGATTTTGCCCTCAGACAACAGTTTGTATGACGAATATACCTTTGAGGGGGCGGAGGGTCAAGCGGTTACGATTCGACTCGAAAGTGAGGAATTTAACCCCTATGTTGCCTTACTCGATCCAACGGGTCAGTTAGTGGCTGAAAATGATAATGCTAGCCCCTCCGACAAAAATGCTGTAATCACGATAACATTACCTATGGCAGGTTCCTACCGAGTGGTAGTTAATGCTTATGAGCCTACAGGTCAAGGTCAATATCGGCTCACGGTTCGCTAAACTGTTAGCAACAAAGCAGATAGACCTTAATCTGAGAATAATTCCTCCCTCTCTAGATAGAAATTACTTTACCCTCACACATCCATGGGTATTATCCTGTACTGTGCTAAGCGTAATGCAGAACCGATGGAAATCTAAGTAGTTAAGCTGTCTACTTCGTGATTCAATCAGGGACAGTCGGCTGATCCCAGTCCAATAGGTTTAAACCGTGTTACTGAAGCGTTTCTTTAACTGATTTTAGCCTAGTTTTATGACTAGAAGTTCTCAACCCCTAGAGGTATTTCGTGATGTATCATTTTATTCAAGCTTGGGCAACCACAGCCAGTTTACTAACGGTTGTATCTGGATCGACATACACTTTGCTTTCAGAGAGTCCGCATTCTGCAACCTCAGTCTATCAGGACTCTCAATCCTTGCTGTTAGACTCTCATTCAACTCAGTTTCTGGCCCAGGAAACTGAACCGGAAACTGAACCGGAGAGTGAACCTACAACGGAAGAAACCCCCACTCCCTCCCAGGAAGCGACTCCTGAACCGACAGAAACCCCAACCCCGGAAGCAACTCCTGAACCGACAGAAACCCCAACTCCCCTCCCGGAAACAACTCCTGAACCGACAGAAGATCCTTCCCCGGATGTTCCTGCAGCCCCCCAAGAGCAACCGGTAGAGGAAGAAATGCCGACCACAGAACCGACAGAAACTTCTGAGTTAATTTTAGATGTTGAAGGGGAATTAGTAGATGGCGATCCGGTCTTAGAATCGGATAGTAGTTTATATGATGAGTACACCTTTGATGGAGAGGAAGGTCAGTCTGTTACAGTCACCTTAGACAGTTCTGATTTTGATACCTATCTTGCCGTTTTTACACCAGATGATAAGCTACTTGAAGAACATGATGATGTGAGTCAAACCGATAGTAATTCTGAGATTAGTGTGACTTTACCCATGACAGGAACCTATCGTGTGATTGTCAATTCTTACGATGCTAAAGGTAGAGGAATGTATAACCTCAAGATTCGTTAGATATCATCATAAATTCATATTTTGTGTAACTCACAACACAATAAATCCGGCTTTATCAAGAAGTTGGATTTTTTTTATTTCTATGTGCAAAAACTGATAATTCTTTGACTAATTATCAATAATAATTAATCTCAAAATCGGTATTAATTAATACTTTTATGAATTGATTTTAAATAGATATTAAATTATATCTAAAAATTGATATTGATCGAAAATAGAGAATTTGCTTCATAATAGATTAAAAGAGAGCGATAAAAATTAATCGGACTTTCTCAACAGGGTGCATGACAAAATCCATGATGACTAATTATTTAATCAATGTTCTACTCGTAGAAGATAATCTAGGAGATGCTAATCTGATCCAAAAAAGATTAAAAAAATCAAATACAACTCAATTTAAAATTACCCATGCTAATAGGCTTAATCAAGCACTGGAATATATTATTCAAGATTTATTTGATATCATTCTGCTAGATTTATCATTGCCGGATAGTCAAGGATTAGATACATTAGTTGCTATTGAACAGCAAGCCACCCATATTCCGATTATTGTTTTAACAGGAATCAACGATGAAGAATTAGCTTTAGAAGCCGTTCGTCAGGGGGCACAAGATTATCTCAGCAAAAGATTTCTTGTGCATGAACTCCTCGTCGGTGCGCTGCGTTCTGCGATTGAACGAAAACGAACCCGAGAACAATTAAGACAACAAAAACAACACCTTGAAATTGCAAATCAAATCTTGGAACAACGCACCCAACAGCTTGAGGCCCTCAATACCGAACTGGAAGCATTTAACTATACTGTTTCCCATGACTTACGTTCTCCATTAGTCAGCATTGACGGATATAGTTATTTTCTAGAACAACAGTATGGTTCTAATCTCGACCCACAAGGCAGGCGTTATCTCACATCTATTCGCCAAGCCACTCAGCGGATGAACCAACTGATTGAAGACTTATTAATGTTATCTCGGGTGCAAAAAAATCTACTTTCTATTACCTCAGTCAATCTCAGTCAAATGACCGTGGCAATTTTCCGAGAACTGCAACAGCAAAATCCCTCGGATGTTGTCAGCCTCAAAATTACTCCTAATATTATTGCCCAGGGCGATGGGCGACTGCTACGAATTGCTTTGGAAAATCTTCTGAGTAATGCCTGGAAATACAGTGCCCGAAAACCCAAACCCCAAATAGAATTGAGGACTCAATCTGGCGATTTTCAAACGGTTTATTTGATTCAAGATAATGGTATTGGATTTGATCTGCATCAAGCTGACCAAATATTTAAACCTTTTCAACGCCTACACTCTGCAGATGAATATCCCGGAATGGGCATTGGTTTAGCAACCGTCCAACGCATTATTCACCGCCATCACGGTCAAATTTGGGCAGAAGCAACGGTAGGAAAAGGAGCAACGTTTTACTTTACCCTGGGGATGAACTGATAATTTCTAGAGTAGAATATTCAAAGAACACTGATTTAAGATCTCAATTCGTATAACTGTCTGAAAGTATGGCTGGACATAGTAAATGGGCAAATATTAAACGTCAAAAAGCCAGAGTTGATGCAGCCAAAGGCAAAGTATTTACAAAGATATCACGGGAAATTATTGTGGCTGCCCGTACTGGCGGGGCTGACCCGGCAGGCAACTTTCAATTAAGAACGGCGATTGATAAAGCCAAAGCCGCTGGTATTCCTAATGATAATATAGACCGGGCGATCGCCAAGGGAGCTGGCACAATAGACTCAGAAGATGCAGCACTCGAAGCCATTCGGTATGAAGGTTACGGTTTAGGGGGCGTAGCGGTTTTAATTGAAGGGTTGACAGATAATCGAAATCGTACAGCGGCTGACTTACGTTCAGCGTTTAGTAAAAATGGCGGTAATTTAGGAGAAACGGGTTGTGTTAGTTGGATGTTCGATCAAAAAGGGATTGTAACCCTGACAGGCCCCATTGATGAAGATCAGTTGCTAGAAGCTTCAGTCCAAGGAGAAGCAGAGTTTTATGAATTAACTTCTGTTGATGAAACAGACGGGGCGGAAGTGTTTACAGAAGTGAGCCATTTAGAACATCTGAATCAAGTTCTACAAGAACAAGGGTTTAATGTGGTTCAAGCTGAATTACGCTGGATTCCAAATAATACCATTGAAGTCGATGAGCTTGAAACAGCGCAGTCTTTAATTAAGTTAATGGATGCCCTAGAAGATCTCGATGATGTGCAGAATGTCACCGCTAATTTTGAACTGTCAGAAGCTTGTTATCAGGCTCTAGAGGAATCATAAAGTAAATGAATGATTTTCCATATAGTCAACCGCTAAGAATTAAGTTGATCGGACGGGTTTTCTGGGTGTTTATTGTGTTTAATTAAAGCGACAATAGTATTCAGATTTTGAAAAGTATCAAAGTTAATTTCATGAATTGAGAATTTAATATTAAAGGTATTTTCTAGCTTAGTAATTAGGGTCATCACATCTATTGAACCCAATCCTAAACTAAAAATATTACTGTCATCTGAAAGCTCTTTTCGATGGATCTGAGGTAAGGTTTCGAGAATGACCTTTTGAGTTTGTGTTTTGATCAATTCTACATTTTCCATGTTTTTCTCTCCTCATTCAACTACACTAGATTTTTTCTTAAAATTTTACCAAGGGGACTTTTGGGAATTTCATCAATAAAGTCAATAATTTTTGGAACTTTAAACAGTGCCATTCGCTCTTGGCAAAAAGATAATAACTCCTCTACGGTCACGTTTGCTGCCTCATTTAAAACAATGGCTGCTTTAATAATTTCTCCTGCATTGGCTTGTTGAACCCCAACAACAACAGCCTCTTTCACTTGAGGATGAGTTATTAAGATATCTTCAATTTCTAAGGGATCTACTTTATAGCCACCGGTATCAATTAATAGTTTTTTCCTTCCTGTAATATACAGACGACCCTCTGCATCTTTTTTCCCTAGATCGCCGGTGAAAAAACAACCCTTTTTAAACGCTTGTTGATGTGATACAGATTATACTGAGTTCGAAAAACTCGTTTAGGTCGGCCTGTGGAACCGGAAGAATATTGATAAATTGCATCTCCTGAAACAGGAGAAATTGAGTTGTCATCCTCTACAGTTTCCGACAAAATCAGATCGTTAAAATCTCGAGTTAATGATCCTGATGAGTCAGTTTTGTCAATACAAATCAATTCAATAGATGGATCGAGGGATGCAATAATATTCTGACACATCTCTGCTCGTTTACTATCGGTAATAATTGCTTTGACATTGCTATCACGAAGATAGTAGCGGAGTTCTTCTTGTTTAAATAAAGGATTTAGTAATAAGGCGATCGCCTTAAGTTTAAGGATTCCATAAAATGCAATCACAAATTCAGGGGAATTCGGCAAAATGACTGCCATACAGTCCCCAGGCTGTATTCCAATCGCACTCAGACCTTGACTCAATCCCCTGACTTGATTGTAAAGATCTTGGTAGCTGATTCTACATTGATTGTAAACAATCGCCGTTTTTGAAGGGGATTTTTCGACCGTTTTCCGTAACAGTTGTTCTAACATCTTTCTGTTTCCCTTTGTTGTATCCTCGCCCCCTAAACCTCTAGCCTTCTAGATTCTCTACCCCCTAAATCCCCTCATCCTTTGGGCATTAGGGAGCTAAATACAGCATTTTGAGATTTTTGTAGAGGACGCGATGGCGATCGCGAGCGCCCAATAGAATATTAAGCGAAGGCACGACGTAAGGAATTTGCGGACTGATCTAAGGCTTTATCCCTCCCTCAGTGACATCCAACATACTGATAAAGCCATGAATCATGTCTTCATAACAGCTATATTCAACTTTAACCCCAGCAGCACGTAACTTCTCAGCGTAGTCGTAACCTTCATCCACAAAAGGATCAAATCCTGCGGTGATGATTAATGCTGGGGGTAAGCCGCTTAAATCCTCTGTCAATCCGGGTGCAGCCCGATCCTCGGCGCGATCTGCGTCGCTGCTAAGATAATGCTGTTGACACCAATTCACAAATTCTGTGGTGAGTAAATAGCCTTGACCATTAATTTCACGAGATGGAAATTGGGGGGTCATATAGATCGACGGATATAGCATCAGTTGAAAAACTAGGTGGGGAGCGCCATGGGCCTTAGCCAACTGAGCCACAACAGTGGCGAGGTTAGCCCCAGCGCTATCGCCACCCACCGCAATTCGTTTGGGATCTCCCCCAAATGTAGCAGCGTTGTCAGCAACCCACTCCGTTGCAGCCAAGGCATCTTCTACAGCGGCTGGAATTTGTGTTCCGGTGCTAAACGATAATCAACCGAGACCACGATACAATCGGCTTGGTAGCATAAGTAGCGACAGTGTCTAAGCTGCGTAGCAGCTTAGCCCTATCTATTTCTCATCTACAGCAAGTAAACATCCACAGCAAGCCAGCTTAACATCCTTCACTATTGACGGAGAAAAGAAATAGTTCTGGGGAAGCTGAAACAGCACCAATGATTTTAGGGATATAGTATTCAACAAAAATATGATCTCAGCCAATTATTCGGGAGAGACTCCATTGTGTCCCACATTCCGCAAGTGCGATCGCAAAATGCTGTATTTTTGAAGTATGGGTATTTCAGCATCACAAATCAAAGTTATTGATCTCGATCACTTAGGCATAGTGGCAGGGATTGTTGATGAAATGGGCTTGGTGGAGGAGATTAACCAACAACAGGGAACTCATCCCCAAGAAATAATCAGTGCAGCTCAAGTTGTCAAAGCAATGATTATTAACGGC
>CAYNXM010000307.1:0-17897 GCA_964401105.1 uncultured Lyngbya sp.
AATTGCTATTTTTGGAGAACAGATGGGTAGAAAGTTTATCCAAAATTCTTTCCAGATGGAGACCAGATTATTAGTAAAACATCGATGACAAGAATTGAAGGGGAAAATAGCCGTTTACGTCCGGCATCTAGCCAGACTTCACAAAGTGCCTCGTCCCCTGCATACCCGACAAAAGCCGGCAGTAGTAGAAGAGTTTAAAAAAAACTAAATAATCTTATAGAAGACACGCTAAATTATTCCGTTCAACTCGTCAAGAAATATAAAAAAGTCAGGTATTGGTGTGGGGATGAATCGAGATGAGGTTTGATCACATTATGGTCAAGAAAATTAACAGCAAAGGGAACACAACCAGTAGGAATAGAACAGTGGTGCTTTGACTACTTTTGGCTATATGGCCTAGTTGAGCCTCAAACTGGAGAGAGCTTTTTTGCGGAGTTTTCCCATGTCGATGGAGTCTGCTTTCAGCAGTACCTGAAATGGTTTTCGGAAAAATATCCAGAAGAACTACATATTATTCAATTAGATAATGGTCGGTTACACACCGGGTTGGAATTAGAAATTCCTGAGAACATTATCCTGTTATTTCAGCCCCCCTACAGCCCACAAGTCAAACAAGATTGAAAGATTATGGAAAGAAATCAAAAAACAGTTGAAGTGGCAACTGTTTGAGAATCTAGACGGTTTAAGGGAGCGCCTGTCTAAAGTCTTACAGCAGCTCACTCCACAAATAATCAAATCTGTGACGGGGTGGGACTTGATTTTAGAGGCGTTATCTGTAGCAAATATTTAAGTATTTTACATTATCCAAAAAGGCGAGAGAGAAAGTACACAAAAGACGACGGAGGAATTAATAGATTACTTAACCAATGGAGTTGATGACCGTTGGAAGAGTCGGGAAGACAGAATAAGAGAAAATTTTCGTAGATTCTAATGACAATCTGCTTGTAATGTCACTTCTTTGGCGATGTGTTTAAGTGATTTTGGTGTAACAAGTCCTAACTATATGCAGCTTGAGGATGTATTGCTCCAAAAAGCAGTTAATCTGGGGTTAAATCGATTTACTCCCAAAGGACTAAAAGTTTTAGCCGAGGGATATGAAGAGATTTTTGATCATTTAATACTAAACGGAAGTTTGCCAGCTATTAAAAATAGTATTAATGACGGTCATCCTGTAATTATCCATGGTTATTTTACCGCGCCTGGGCATATTATTGTAATTTGTGGATATACCGAAGAAGGGTTTATTGTTAATGACCCTTATGGTGAAATTATGGGGTTAGACCATTATAATACCAATCAATCTGGGGAAAGACTTCATTATAGTAATTCATTAATTGCAGCGGCTTGTGAGAGTTGGTGTTATGCTATGGCAAAACAACGTTATCCGATGAGTAGTCGTGAGGCGGAAAGTTTTAATTCTATGTGGGTTCATCGGATTGAGGGAAGTGATGAACACCTGCTAAAATGATATAATTGATTCCAGTATCTTTAACCAATTACTCAATCAATAGATGTCAGGGAATTAAGCGACAAACGCAATAGCCGCCTTGAGTGACGGCTATTTTTTATGAGAGAATTTAACACCTAAAACTCATCAGAATCAGGTCCGCTCCAAGCTAATAGAAATATCTCCTAACTCGGTTTTAGCTAAGTTTTGCAACTGCTTTAGTTTTTCGATACGGCCAGAAGCCTTCTGAGACTCTGGCTTATACCAATCAACACATTCCTCGACTTCGAGAAGCTGTTCTTGTTCGGATTTGAGCAACTGCTCAATTATTCCCCCAAGCAGGCAGGCAATTTGAGCGATATTTCGCCCGACCCCAGTTTGTCCACTAAAGCTGACGCACTTATCCCAATCTCCTTTGCTAAGTTCTTGAATCCCTGTTTCCCCTGATAAGTGACTCGGAAGTGAAATTCTCTAAGTCCCCGTTCTGATTGTGCTTTGTTTTCGGCATTGTTTTTGATCGGGCGACATTCCACGGACTTGAAAGTTCACTTGCGAGTCATGACAAAAAAACTCAGCGTTATCGTTGATTATCGGATTTTAGCCGTATCTTTGGTAATGGCTACTGAACAATTAGAAAAGGTCACAAACCTGCCCAAGCCTACATGGGTAGACTATATTGCTCACGCCGCTAAGCGGTTGGTTCTCAATAGTGAAGAGGCAACGCAAGAAGCTATAAAGTTTTTAGCAATAGCTGACATTGGCGAAGCTGACTTTATGAACGCTCTTTTTTTCTATTCCTGAGGAAGAGTAAGTTATGATTCGCTATCACGTTGTTGAGGAGAGAAAAAGCCTACTTCTAGTTAAGGAAAACGTCTCTCAAACTCAAGCCAAACGGACTCAGAGAATCCTTTCAGGGCATTACCCGCAGCAGCGGCTTTATTGTTATTCCGGTTGATGTACCGTAGCATCTATGAGGCTGGGAAAAAGAAAAAACAGCCCGATATTCAAGTTAGAGGGAGGATTCGGCATCAAGCTGTTGAGGATCTATTTTATGCACTTGTGGAGGCTTTGACACACTAATTAAACGGGGGGCTGAAACACGCTCCCCTGCTATAATTGGGAAAAAAGCTGTACAGCGATGTCAGAGGGAACGTTTAAAGACAACCGATAAATTATTGGCTGGCATTTGTACAACTTCTTTGAGTTGGAAACCTTCAGCCTCGGCTACAGTAATAACTGCTTCTAAATCTCGCACACCCCATTGCGGGTTAGACATCTGCAAAGATCGATCAAAAGCGGCGTTACTGGAAGCCGTATGTTGGCCTGCACGTTTGTATGGCCCGTATAAATACAAAACCCCGTTTGTGGGTAAAATTCGGTTAGCACCCGCCATCAAACCCAAACAAGCAGACCAAGGGGAAATATGGATCATATTGATGTTGACAATCGCTGAAATGAGATGATGTTTAAATAGGGGATCATTCGATGTTTCTACAGGCCATTGTATCGCAGTTGCATCTAATATCAGCGGGGGATGAAGCGTATCACAGGGAGAATGCAACTGCCATGCTGCAATACTATCACAAGCTTGGGGATTGGGATCTGTTGGTTGCCAATGGCGAGGGGTTAAACGAGGGGCAAAATAAGCCGCGTGTTGTCCGGTACCACTGGCGACTTCGAGGATAGTTCCTGTTGGGGGTAATACCCGTTGTAAGACCTCTAAAATGGGTTGACGGTTACGTTCGGTTGCGGGGGCGTGTTGGCGTGTATCTCCAGAGGAAGTCATTCGTATTCGTCTTAAAGGTAAAATTTATAAACTCTGTTCGGATTGTAATGTGGCTTCATCGGTAGTAATTGCTTTTTCTTCTTGCTCTAACAAACTATTGACGGTTTCTGTTAAAGCGGGTAAAACTTCTTCTGTGACGACAGACTCTGGATGTTGTTCTAATTTACCTCGAACCGCTTGCTCTATAATCGGGTTATGATCGCAAAAATCAATAATTGCATCCGCTACAAATTCAAGTTTTTCCCCTTCTAACTCATATTCAACTTGATCGAGTGCAATTTCTAGATAAGATAAATCATGAAACGGTTCTCCCTGAAATAATTCAGGTTGTTGTGTAATCACTTGATAAAAAGATGCGGTAATTTGTTCGGGTTGAATCATGATATTTCTCCGACAGTAATTGAAATGATTCTGTTGCTCAATTGAATGAGTTGAAGTTAAGGTCTTACACTATCTATTCAGCAAAGCTTTTTATAATTTACCTCAAGGTTGTAGATTCAGCAAGTTGATTAATCAGACTCAGGGTTTCTCAAGTCAAGAATCACAAACAATTGATTGAATTTAGGACATTTTACTATTTCCTATTTCTTTTTAAGATAATTATCATGTCCTCAGCTAACTTTGTACTACTATATAAATGGTAATAGTCCCAGCAATGTGCTGAGACTAAATTGAGAAAACGGTGAAGACGAATGCTAACTCAGTATTGTTTCTTTGCCCCAGAATATTTTTTGATCATTAAAAATACTCATATTGACTCTTGAATTGAAAACTTTTACCCATCATACCCATAGCTTGAGTTTGTGCCGGTACAGCCCCCCATAGATCCAAATCCCTCAAGGTTGAAGTCAATAAGTGCATTGACATACTTTTCATTCAATTTTCTCCGAATAATGTTGATCTGTGCATCACAAGAAGACAAACAATATAATTGCGTGATTTTTTATTCTAAAATCAACTGGATTGAGGAATTTGTAGCTGAGGTGCATTATTAAGTCTGTTTATCCTTGAATCAAGCTGTTTGAGCAGAAAGCTTGTATGTTTAGAAAACTGAGAAAATAGTTGAGCACCCTGGAGTCACCAGTAATATTCCTCTCTCTTGTTTCAAGAATACCGAATAATTTATTAGTTCGTCTACTCTTTTTCTCTTGTTTTACTATATTTTTATATTGTTTTTACAAGAGATTTATCTTTTTTAAAGCTCAATATAACCCTAAATATAAATAGTTGTTGAATTGACGAGTGAGATCAATGTCTGACTACAATCGTTACATATATATTTTGAGATAAGAAGCCAGTCAGTCATCTATCATCAGTTCTTAAAAAAGAGTCGATTCTGTTTCTGGCTTCAATGTATTACCCGTTGGCTAATTTTGACTGAGGTTTGGGAGAACTACTCATTTCAACAGGACTTAAACTGCTAACTCGATTACGTCCTCTTTTTTTCGATTGATAAAGTGCCTGATCGGCCGCTTCAATCATTAATTGATAATCTGCTTCTGAATGGGGGATCATGCTGGCAACTCCTAAACTGACTGTAACGACTTCTTCAGGAAATCCCCCAAACTTAGAACTTTCTATTTTCATTTCTAAAGCTTTGACGTTTTCTCGAATGCGCTCAGCAACGCAAATAGCACCCGTTAAATCAGTTCGGGGTAAAATGATAGAAAATTCCTCTCCGCCAAACCGTGCAACTAAATCTTCGGGACGCTTAACACAATCCTGGAGAGTCTGGGCAATGCGCTGTAAACATTCATCCCCGCTGGGATATCCATAAATCACATTGTAAATTTTGAAGAAATCAATATCACATAAAATCAGAGACAGATTCCCATGATCCCGGGCTGCACTTTCTAACTCCCGTTGCAAATAGTTGTTAAAATATCTTCGATTGGGAAGCTGTGTTAGTTCATCTAGATAACAAATGCGTTGTAGTTCAAGATGTTCTTTATTCAAGTTTTCGGGTTCATCATTCGGCTGAAATACCAGGGGTTGCAATACCGGAATCGTTTCTGTGGGAAATTGTTTACTAAAGTACAGCCGATACAACTCACAACGGCAGCTGGCTAAATCTCCATGTAAGCTGACTAAACCCAGGCTATCGAGTTTATAAGCAAGAATGGGTTCGAGTGTGACTCCTTCAGGAGTGGTCATTACCTGTTGTGCCGCAGCCATCAGCTTGGTATTTTCTTGCAACATCACCAGCAACCCCCGTAAATGATTACTGTAAATTCCGGCTTCAGTGGGAGCTTGTGCTAAGAGTTGGCTAAATTCAACAACCGGACCGCGACGCTCTACTTCTGTGTCTATACTTGATGAATGGATGGTAGATTCTGCTAAATGATGTAAAGCTAACTGAATCAGATAGGGATGTCCCCCCACCATTGACATCAATTGTTCGATTTGCTCATCATTCATCCAATTGAGTAGATACCGTTGCGCTAAAGCTTCGACTTGCTCGGTGGTAAAAGTGGGTAAGACCAGGGGTAAACCGACGTTGAAGGGGGATTGATGTAATTTTAAGGGGATATGAATCTCTGTAGAGTAAGTGACCACGACCCGTATCTTTTCCCAGATCTTGGCTTTACGAGCTTGTTCATGCCAAAATCGCAGCAAGGGTAAAAATTCCTGCGCCACCTCCGGATGCTCAAACACACGATTTAATTCATTCAGAACTAATACCACAGGGGATTGAATTAACTTCAGCAGATAGTTTTGGAAATAAACAGTACAACTAACTTTGCTGCCAATCTCTTCATCCCAATAATCATTTAGCTTTAACGGGAGTTCAAGTTCCTGGGTGACATTGGCGCAAAACCATCGCAAAAATCGATCTAAATTGGCAAAAACTGCTGCTTCTGCTTGTTGAAAATCAATTGAAGCCACCCGATAATTTTCTGTTCTTGCCCGTTCTAGAATCCGCAATGCTAAAGAACTTTTTCCCATTTTTCGGGGTGCTCTAATTCGGATAATATTACCGGGTTCGAGAATACCAGAGTAAGCTAATTCTTCAATGGGAGGGCGGCGAATATAAAAGTCCGATTGTGGCGGCAGGGGACTGCCGGGAAAACTATTATGCTGGGGTTGGAAAGACTGGAAGATTGATTGAGTCAGTTGTTGTTCAAAGAAAGACAGAGGACGGTTTTCTAAGACTTTACGAAAGTTTGCTTTGCTAATAGGTTCTCTTAAGATATGACTGAGTACAGACCATAATTCAGCAGATATTTTCCGAATTCTTTCGGGGCCGTAGTAAGCTTCTTGAGCAATCACGTTATAGGTTTTACCATCCCATGAGCGCTTTAATATAAACTCCTGTAGCGATGTCAGGGGTTGACTGAGATGAATATTAAGAACCTGTATCACTTCGTCGATAGTCATAGATAACCAGTGAATAACCCATTTTCAGTATTTTAACAATTGTGATACCTATTTGGGAATCATCGGCTTACCGATTAAGAATTCTGTACAGAATATCAAACGCCAATATGAAGACAATTTAACAATATTCTATCGATTCAGCTCGGATTAACTTAAGCGAAATAGCATACAGAGTCAATGATTCTGCGTTTTTATCTAATGTGAGGTATGGGGTGAAAAGTATCAGATTGATCGCTTGAGAAAAATATAACGTATTGTATAAAAAATGATATTTTATATTTTAGTTTTTGCTCCCCGCCCCTAGTTGTCTCAGTCAATTGACAAGAAATCAATTATTGATCATTGTCAATGACTCTATTCTCGAGGGTAAAGACTCACTTTTGTCGTTGTTGAGGTTGAGGAATAATTTGACCTAAGCCTAAATCATCGAAATCAATATTCTTTGCCCCTTTTGATTCGAGTTGATAAAGGACACGGGAAAACTGATACCAAACTAATCCGGCGGTTAAAAGAGTGAGGGGAATTGAAAATGCGTAGGCAATTTTGCTAGAAAAGGTAAAGATTTGTAGACAAGAGGCTAAAAAGCCACAAATCCCCAAAGCAATGCCACTAAATGGCAGTAATAATTGAATGCCTTTTAAGTTAGCAAGGGTTCGGGTTGATTGACTTTTTTTCCACTCTTGAACCCGTTGTTTTAAGGTGACACCAAAGGTAAAGGCACATAAAATCCCTGCGGCTAAACTAGCAGCTAAGAAAAAGTAGGGTGGTGCTGTCATTTCGTACATGAGTAATTTGTTGAATTCAAGCGCAAAAATAATCCCCCAGTTATTATACCAGGGGAAGCTGCAAAAGCGGAGTTAATCGAGTTAATTTTGTTTGAGGGCAGCGACTTGGGTGGTCGAAAATTCTGCTAATGCACCTAAAGCGACATCAAATAACCGACTGGGTTTCAACTCTGGGCTGACTAACTGCCAAAGTCGTTGAACTTCTTCTGTGTGCAGTCGATCGTCTTCTGTTAATGCTAGAATAATTTGACGACGAAGAAATTCTCCTTCTTCTGACATTAAATATTGCAATCCTAAACGGGCTGTCGGAATCAGATCAAACCCTCGGTCAGATTGAGCGATATCAATCATGTTTTCTAAGCGTTGCCATTGGAATTTACCATCTTTAATTAAGACTTCCAATAGGCGACGACGTAAGGCTGGGGTTTCTCCTTTTAGTAGCCGCCGAGACACATAAGGATAAGCGACATCCACAATTTTAAAATTGGGGTTGAGGCTGAGGGCAATTCCTTCTTGGGTGACTAAAGACCGAATAATTAAAGCAAATTTGGCAGGGACTCGGAAGGGATAATCATACATTAATTCCGAGAATTGATCGGTGATGGTTTTGAAGTTAAAATCTCCAACACTCGCCCCCAATGCATCCCCTAAGACTGATTCTAATGCTGGAATAATGGGGTTGATATTGGTTTCGGGGGTTAAAAACCCTAATTTAACAAAACCAGCGGCGAGTTCGTTGTAGTCTTTATTAATCAGATGAACAACGGCATCAACCAAGGTTTCTTTTGTTTCTTGATTCAGCTGATCCATCATGCCAAAATCAATAAATGCCATCCGACCATCTGCCATAGCAAATATATTCCCTGGATGAGGATCGGCATGGAAGAAACCAAATTCTAATAATTGCCGTAACCCACTACTAACCCCCAATTGAATTAAGGTATCTTGATTCAGTCCATGGGCTTGAATTTGGGCAGTATCGGTTAATTTAAATCCATTAATCCACTCTAAGGTTAAAACTGTAGTCGTGGTATAACGCCAATAAATTGCAGGAACTTTAATCTGAGGATCGTCGGCAAAGTAAGTGGCAAATCGTTCAGCATTTTGTCCTTCATGAAGATAGTCAATTTCTTCAAATAATTTGATGCCAAACTCATCTACAATTAACGTTAAATCATGACCTAAATTTAACGGTAAGAAAGGGGCTAACCAACTAGCCCCCCATCGCATTAAATACAGATCTAATGTAATAGTAGGTAAAAGGTTTGGGCGTTGAACTTTAACGGCAACTTCTTCCCCGCTATGGAGTTTAGCCCGGTAGACTTGACCTAAGCTGGCAGCGGCGACAGGGGCGGGTGAAATTTCACAATAGGCGCTACTGATATCTCGATCTAATTCCCGTTCAATAATCGCCATTGCTCGGTTATGATCAAAAGGCGGTAGACTATCTTGAAGTTGGGTCAGTTGTTCTAAAAAGTCTTTGCGAATCAGATCGGGACGGGTGGATAAGGCTTGACCGACTTTAATGTAGGTCGGACCGAGATGGGTGAGAATGTTTCGCAGTTGAATTGCCCTTTCGGGGGTATGCTCCTGATTACGCCATCGATCCCACAATAGCCCTAACAGCAGTCCTGAAAAATACCAGATTACACTGATAGTCCGCCAAATGACTCGTAAGGGACGACGACGATAATAACGGGCAATTTCATCTGCATCGTAATGTCGTCTGGTTGTAGATTGGTATGGATTCACTCCTGAATATTCCTCTCTAACGTTTGATCTTGTTAAACAAATTTAAAAGTAGTGACTGATCTCATACCATTTCTCTATGACGGAAAATGTTTGGCGCGACGGGAAATGTTTGGGCGTGACGGGAAATGTTTGGCGTGACGGGAAATGTTTGGCGCGCGCGCCAACCCGTCAAGATAGCCAACCCGTCGATAGCCCAACCCGTCAAAACAGCCAACCCGTCAATAATATTGCACTCTCATCGTTCGCTCCGCTCGGCGGCACGCCGTATCACCCCCTGTAGTCCCCCTTACTAAGGGGGACGGCGACAGCAGGGGGTTAACTAGTGGCAACATCACCCATGAATTGGTATTAGGGTTAGAATTCCCCAGACTCGATTCAGTCTTCAAGGCTTTCAATTCTATTTTTTATCGTTTTGTTAACTCTAGTATACAAAACTACAAACAATCTGGCTTAATAATTTTTAATTTTTGTCCAACAGGCTTTAAAGCCGTCGATCACTTGATCCTGTTGCTCATCGGATAATTCAGGAAACATTGGCAAGGATAAAACTTCTCGGGCAACAAGTTCCGCCACAGGAAAGCATCCTGGATGATATCCTAAATTATTGTAAATGGGCTGTAAGTGCAAAGGAATCGGATAATAGATCATTGTCCCAATTCCTTGCTGTTGCAGTTGGGTTCGCAATTGATCTCGCAGCAGTGTAGGGGAAGGGCTAGACTGTGAATCAATCGTGAGTGTATATTGATTCCATACACTCATTTCTGGTGAATTAACCTGGGGAACTGTAACTCCCGGTATATGAGAAAAGAACCGATGATATTGCCTAGCAATGGCTTGTCGCTGTTGATTCCAACGATCTAAATATTGTAATTTAATACTGAGAATAGCGGCTTGCAAGCTGTCGAGACGACTATTGACCCCAACAGTTTCCGAACAGTATTTACTCGACTGCCCGTGATCTTTGAGTTGACGCATTTTTGTTGCGATCGCGCTATTATTTGTTGTGATCGCCCCACCATCGCCACAAGCCCCTAAATTCTTCGTGGGGAAAAAGCTAAAACAGCCAATGTGACCGATACTACCGACTTTCTGCCCTTGCCATTGCGCCCCGGTGGCTTGAGCACAGTCTTCGATTACCATTAAATCATGAGTTTGAGCGATCGCCATCAACCGCGTCATATTTACGGGTAAACCAAACAAATGAACCGGAATAATAGCGCGAGTTTTGTCAGTAATGGCAGCTTCTATTTGTTCGACATCCAGATTAAAGGTATCCGCTTCAATATCAACAAATACAGGGGTTGCACCCACCGCAGAAATCACCTCAGCCGTGGCGATAAACGTAAACGGGGTAGTAATAACTTCATCACCTGGCCCAATCTCCAACGCCCGCAAGGCTAAAAATAGGGCATCTGTGCCTGAGTTGCAGCTAATCACCTCAGAAACACCAATGTAGTCTGCAAGCTGTTGTTCAAACTGTTCTACAACAGTACCACCAATATAATAACCCGATGCCAGCACTTCCTGTAGCGCAATAGTTACTTCATGATGAATTTGTTGATACTGTAGGCCTAAATTGACCGGAGGGACTGTATTCACTCTTCACACCAATAATTAGGTTTAAAGCCTCGCCCAGTATGGACGATCGTTAATTCTTTATTAGTGTATCAATAGACTCTCTCAGTTTGTCTAGTCTGCCTCAAATCAATTACAGTGATTTGATCTCTGGCTTACCGATGAATCCAGCCATTAATCGTAAATCGTCCATTTTCAAACTTTTGAGAAGGACAAATCACGGGCATCACTTCATGTTTAGCCCGACTATCGAAAAAAACAATTGTATTATTTTGAGGTTCAATGATTTTAAACTGATCTTGAATCATGACGTTGTCTCCTTGAATAATCGTATCATAAATTCTGAGATTTCCCCCGTAAAAGGATTGAGGTTCTTGATAAAAATAATAGACATAAGTCAAGACTCGATTCCAGCTATGCTCTCCGGGTGCTGCATCATTATGAATTTTATAAAAATCACCATGATTATGTGCTGTCAGTTGCATTTCCAACCAAGAAACTAAAAACGGTTCAATCTTGAGTTGCTCTAAAACCTGCGGTCGTACTGCTAATACTTTTTGCCGCATCATTTCATAGAAGTCAGGAATATTCTTCATCACAAATACTGAAGATTGACGATCTTCCTTGGCATTATTCAGCACTTGAGAACTAAAAAAACGTTCTTGATTGGCAAATGCTAATTCTAAAGCCGCTTGATGTTCTTCCAGTGATAAGAAATTTTCAATTTGAATAAACTGAGCAGGTAAGCTGATAGCTTCTACCGTCTTCTCAGGATTATCATTATATAAATTAGGAGATTCTGATGTTTGCTGCTGATGACCAATTTCTAATATTTTTAATGCCAATTCTGCCTTTTCTAGTTTCGGAATACTCGTATCATTTAAAAGAGATTCTATTAATTGATAAGATTGATTGAAGAGCTGATTAAACTGTTTGTCAGATCCAGAAAAATTCATAAGTTTCAATAAATCAAAAAAAAATCAATTTTATTATAGAGTCTGTCATGACTTTAGTTTGCTTGATTCATGAATGCACCCGGGGATACGGCTACGGGCGATCGCCTATTTGTTTTACAATACAATGAGTTGGAAAACACATCCTAGAGAATAGAGAGTCGGCAGTAGAAATTGATCGCGTTAATTGGATCAAGACTGAATCAACAGAGTTTTGTAGTCTTTAATACTGTTTCGTATTGAGGATCTCGCTAAGCTACGGTAGCAAAATAGAAATAGCTTCTAGGGTTCCGATTCAAAGCGTTGTGCTTTGAGTGACAGGTCCAACAGAAGCAGGCTACTACTGCAATCTTTCCATAACACCTTAATTTGACTTAATAGGCACTCTTATTAGTAGCCCCACGGCGGGAAAAAAGCCTGGGAGATCATGGCGAGGATAAACTCCTTGTCCATCTCTGAGGCTTTCTCTTGGGCTTTTGCCACTGGATCGAAATTTGGAGAAATAATCATGAGTGAACAATCCCCCTTTCAACCTCCCAATACCAGTCATAATAGCGATTTCGAGCGAAGCTCAAAAGGCTCTAGAACCAGACTAACACTTGCCCTTGACAACGATGGCAACAAGAAGTAGAACAGGGCTATTAGTAGGGCTATTAGGCGGCTGAGAGCATTATAGATCGAACCATTGCGATCGAGCATCCTCTCAAGATGCGGGAACAATTCTAGACTCATCTAACTTGTTTAATATTCAACCCCATAGTAGGATTGGCAGGCGTAGAGCTTAAAACTAAAGCTGGAAAGGAGTTAGGGGAAATTGGAGCGTTTATGGCTTCAGTCTTTATCCTGAAAGTTTAAGGTATAAGAGCGTTGTCAACTTATAGAATGTGAAGCAATATGGGAAATTTACTTGAAACAGAAAATCTGTATACAAATATTACTGAGTATTACGATCAATTGGTAACGTCTGGTTACTATGATTATCGGAGCATAGCATCTATTGCACACTCGATTTTAGATGATGGTCGTCAGGTCATTGAGCTGGGTGTAGGGACGGGACTACTGGCAGAAAAGTAGATTGAGATCGATTTGAGCTGTGAATTTACAGGAATAGATTTTACAGGATCGATGCTAGAAGTTGGCAAAGAAAGGTTAGGGGATCAAGTCAAGTTGATTGAAGCTGATGTGGTAACAATGAACTTAGGCACTCAGTTCGATGCAGCCATATCCAATGGATTTAGCACCGTATCTAAGTATCGATCTAAAAAAGATTGAATCAAACGTGCGGCAAATCAATCCTCATGTCACGATGATTCCAGTTTCCGCCCAAACGGGAGAAGGCTTAGAAACTTGGTTTAAATGGATCGAAAGTAATATTAAACTGCCTTCAACTCAGTCCTCAACGGTTCAGACTTAACTCAAAAAATAGCTATCCTGAGTTCTAACTCAACTCGGATAGCTGAACAACATTGTAATTGAATCAATTCACATTGACTCGGAGCATCTATTATGACAGAGAAAATTCTGTTTTGGGGAATTTTAGCTTTTTTATTTGGAACCCTCGCTATTGGAGTTTGGGCCGCCAAACAAATTAAAGGTGATAGTATTAACTATTTAGTGGCTGGACGGGGATTAGTTTTACCTCTAGCTGCTGCTACATTAATGGCTCAATCTGTTGATTCTAACGCCACATTAGGTAACACTGATTTAGCGGCTGAATTTGGTTTTTGGGCAGGGGCATCTTTACCCCTTGGTTTAGCATTATGTTTGTTCTTAACGGGACTGTTTTTCGCGAAACCCATGAACCAGATGGGGTTAATTACATTACCTGATTTTTACCGAGTTAAATATAACCGAAAAACAGAAGTTATTGCTTCTATTATTATGGTCTTAAGCTTTGCCTTTCTTCTAGCCGGAAATTTGGTGGCAGGAGGCTTTTTATTTGAGGGATTTCTCGGAACCAGTTATACCGCTGGTGTGATGTTACTGGCAACAATTGTATTAATTTACACGGCAACTGGAGGCTTATTTGCGGTTGCTTATACCGATGCCATTCAAATTACCATTGCCGCATTAGGGTCTATCTTTTTAATTGGATTTATTGCCTTGAATTTTGGCTTAAATATTCCGGCGGGAACGGGCCCTTTTGCTTTAGGTCAATTAACTGACCCCGCTGCTGGGGCGGCGATTAATTGGGCAACATTACTCGCATTAGGATTAGGGGATATTGTTGCGATTGATTTTATGGCGCGAGTCTTTGCGTCTGATAGTCCTGAAACGGCTCAAAGAGCGTGTTTAATTGGTTCGGCTGGAACTGTAATTGTTGGGGTTCCTTTTGCTTTAATTGCCTTATCTGCCAACGATATTTTAGCACAAGCGGGTATTACTCCTGAAGGCCCTTTATTGTTTGCGTTACTCAAAGGAGTAGTTCCCCCTGTTTTAAGTTTATTAGTAATTGTAGCCATTCTTTCAGCTTCTTTATCAACGGCTGATGGTGCTATTTTAGGAACCTCTTCTGTGATGGCTCATAATATTATTGGGATTCGTCATACCGACCATAACGTAGCGGGGGATAGACTGCTAAAAATTACCCGAATTATGGCGGTTGTGATTACAGCTTTTGGTGTATTTTTTGCCTTAAAAGTTCCCCAAACAGGTATTCTTTTATTACTGGCATTCGATCTGGGATTTGCTGGATTATTAATTCCTTTAGTTGGCGGTTTATATTGGCGGAAATCCACTTGGCAAGGGGCGCTAGCTTGTATTATTGGCGGTACTATGACTCGGTTAATTTTCTTTGTATTAATGCCAACAGCCTTTGGAATAGACAATACTTTGTTGTACATTAATAATCCAATTTTTACCCCTGACTTTGATGGCTTTCCGACGTTAATCAGTCCTTTAGTTGGTTTAGTTCTGTTTCTGGTGATTTCCAAGAAAACTTATCACTGAAGTTTTGACTAAATTTTGACAAATCATTTTCGGTAGCTTAGATTTAATCGTGATTTTAAAAGAAATAGTCAATCTAGCAATGTTACCCGATTTGTAAAAAATAAATTCAGATCAGCCTTCAGAATTTGGGGTTTAGGGTTGGGGATAAATCGCATTGACAAATAATTTATGATTGCTATATTTGAGTGATAGGTATCCGGGTTGCATCCTTTATTCTAGAATATTGACTGATGAAATCATTGTCCTTTGAAAAACTGAACAAAAATCAGGTATTAGCATCAAAGCGTTGGCAAGGTATTGTAGCTTTTTTGATTGTTGCCATCCTATTTGGGTCAGAGCCAGCCATCACAAAACAGGTAATATTCTCGGTCACACCGACTGCGCTAGTCGCAATTCGCAGCTTCTTCGCATTCATCATCTTTCTGCCCTGGATGATTAAGATTGTCCTGAATCTTCGCCCTATTCAAATTTGGAAAAATCAGTTAACTCGACAGACTTTGAATCTCAATGTTTTGGCGGAGGAAACCCCTCAAGGAGATTGGGTGATTAGCAAGGCGTTATTACAAGATAGTTGCCTATTAGGAGTTCTAACATTTGGCGGCTATTTTTGTTTAGCTTTGGGTGTACAAAGTATTTCAGCTAATCGAGCGTCCTTCTTATTAGGCCTTTGCGTTATTGTTGTGATGCTTTTAGATTTGGTTGTTCGCAAGCTGTTCTCCCTCAGGATATTTTTGGCAGCAATTTTAGCATTTGCTGGTAGCGGTTTAATGTTTTGGGAACAAAGTAGTGAACCCCTGATTGGCAGTTTCTGGATTTTAGCAGGAGTTCTGTGTGAAGCGATTGTATTAATTTTGTTAGAAGACATTGCGGCTGCTCATCACGCCCTCACTTTGTCTATTGTCAGACAAGGGGTTGCGACTATACCGGCATTGATAGTTGCTGGGGCTGAACTGTCACGTCAGATTCCGGCAATTCAAGCCAATCTACTACCCCTGTTTTATTTGGGCGCTATGACGGCAGCAACGACTTGGCTGATTGTTTTTGCTTTACAAACTTTAACCGCAGCAGAATCTGCCTTAATTCAAGGGCTAGAACCTGTGTTTGGGGCAACGATTTCATTCTTGGTGCTTGGGGAAGTCTTCGGTTGGCGGGGTTTAATGGGTTCTGGCTTAATCTTGACCGGAACTACCTTAGCCATCCTGACTCAATCAACTCCAAGTGCTGAGAATATCGATTAGCTAAGTTCTTCTTACCGGGTAATTAGCGTTGCATTTACGTTGATTAGTCCTTTAATTGGTTTAATTCTGTTTCTGATTATTTCCAATACAACTTATCGAGAAGTTCCCATTGAGCGTCAAGAACTCCAGTCTGTAATTAAATAGAATAAATCTAGAGGAAATAGGGAAAAGCTGGAAAAAGCTAAAAATATCAACTTTTCCCTATTGCCTATTGCAAGCTCGCCTATTGCCCATCATTCTATTCAGTGCGACGCAACCAACCATTGAGGGTAAAACGTCCATCTTCAAACTTCCGAGACGGACATTTCACTGGCATCACTTCATGTTTGCAGCGACTATCAAAAAATACAATACTATTATTTTTCGGTTCAATCGTTTTATATTGCCCGTTAGTTGTGGCAACTCCGTTTTTTAATTCAGTTTCATATAGCCGCAATTCACCCCCCGAAAATTTCTTGGGTTGTTGATGAAAATAGTAAACATAAGTAATCGTTCGAGTTGCTGTTTTAGCACTACCCGAATCATTGTGAATTTTATAGAAACAGCCATCATTATGAGCTGTTAATTGCATTTCTACCTGAGAGACTGAAAAAGTTGGATGATTCAGTTTTTGTAAAACATCGGGTAATGTATTGAGTAGCTTTTGTCGTAACAACTCATAGTAATCCGGGAATAACGTCGCATATAAAATTGAAGACTTGCGATAATCATTGGCTTGGGTTGTTGTCTTAGATCCGACAAAATCATTCGCTTTATTTAAGGCAATTTCTAATGCTTGTTTATTATCTTCCGGACTGAGGAAATCTTCAATAAAGGCACAGTCACCCGGTAAAGAGACGGATTCTTTCTGAACAATTGATTGTTGCGAAATAGGGGGTTGAATGACGGATAATTGAGTGGGTTTTGACTGTTGCACGGGAACATTCGATGAACCCCCCGTCCGTTCTAGCACTTTTAAGGCAATGGCTGCCCGTTCCTGAGGCGGTAGATTAGGATCTTGTAGTAGGGATTCTAATGTCTCAAAAGATTGATCGACGAGGCGCTGAAGGCGAGTATCAGAGACAAAGTGATTCGGTAAAATCGGTTGAGAATCCGTTGAAATCAGAGAATTTAAGAAACGTTGCTCTTTTAACATAGGTCGTCAGTTCAGGGTAAACATAGAGTGGGGAATAATCTCCCTACCTATCTTCTTCAGTGATAGCAGTTAAAATCCGATCATAACTGAGTTTACTGTTGATTTTATTCAATCGTATCAGTTAAACTAATAAATACTATGGTGAGTTAAGCTGAAATTAAATTGTTTTTGATTTCGATTCACTGCTTTACGGCCTCTGTGAAAATCAGGATTAACAATTGTAATTTATTTTAACAATTTGAATTTTAACTAATATGATATTCAATACTTCTGTCAATTGGGGTCTCGTTTTAATCTTATCGTTTTTACATTGCTTAATGGGTAGTGTTGCTGCCTTAATTGCTCGGCAAAAAGGATACCGTTACCGTCGATGGTTGATTCTGGGGTTAATTGGTGGAACACCTATTTTTGCGGTCGCACTTTGGCTCAAACCTCAAACGTCAAGTCAGTTAAAATAAATTTTAAAATTTGGTAGGTAGTCATGCATAGTAATGATTTCAGTTCGCCAACTAGCATTATAGTGATGAACGTGCATACCAAATTGCACCAATATGATTGTCGAGAGATGCGTGAGAATGATAAAGTTTTGCGTACTAAGCGAGAATTTCTTTGACGTAATGTGTGATTGAATCTTTCAATATAACTTGTTAAACCCGTTTCTTCTTGAAACAATCGCTCATGGGGGAAACCCCCAAGACCGCGTTGTTTCGCTTTGCCAACTGCACGGTGACGCTTACTAGGTAACCTGAGTTCGGGATCAGGAAAGGGACAGGTAGTCAGCTGAAAATAGCGTTAAATCCAGCACCTGTCCTATGTCTAGTTTAGATGCATTGTTCTGCCACGTAGACGATTTCTGCAAGAAATTTGAAGTTCAATGGCACAAAAACCTGACTATTACA
>CAYNXM010000308.1:0-17424 GCA_964401105.1 uncultured Lyngbya sp.
TTGCGCTTTAACTCTTGAGTAGATATAACTATTGCGCTTTAACTCTTGAGTAGATATAACTATTACGCTTTAACTCTTGAGTAGATATAACTATTGCGCTCTAACTCTTGAGTAGATATAACTATTGCGCTCATGTTTGTGTGCGGGCAATATAATCTGATGGAGTGAGAGGCTATATTGGCTATATGTAACAGACTTCAGAGAAAAAATGTCCTAACTTATTCCCGTAGCGCTATAAGAAGTAAGAAGCCTGCCCCCAGCTTCGGCGGGGGTAAGAAGTATAAATCAAGGGCGACAATCATCGGATTAATGGGCGGTTTGGATACCCCTAGCTTCTAGATATGGGGAGGAAAACCGCGCCATCTCAATCAACGGAGCGATAGGGACCTCCTTGTTTTCTAGATCTAAGGCTGTACAAAAATTACTGTTCGCGGTAATATAGTTTTTGTCGCGAAAACGAGCGAGATGTACGCTACTCAAAAAAACCAACTCAGAAGACTTAGCCAGCGGGAATTTAAAGCCCTGTCTGCGCTGACGCGTTTGAGCAAGAATCTTTTTAATGTAGCGTTGTACTCTTGCCGTCAATATTTCTTTACTGAAAGAAAGCGTCTGAGTTATGAATCTAACTACCATTTGTGTAATTGAGATCTAAACGGAAGTGCCAATATTTTGGTTAAAAGTAAGCACAGATTCAGTTTTGAACGAGTGTGTAGCGGGTTTTTGGCTAACCCTTTAAGGATTTTTATCTCTTAAGAATCCCCCGAATTCCTAGAATCGTCGTTCAGACGATTATTCGTGGGGAGTGTCAACAATCCCACTCAATGAGGAGTTACTCAATGAGGAGTTACTTAATTCAAACCCCTTACGCCCATAGCGCTACGCGCTATAACTGACTGACTTCAGTTGGGGTTAAATCTCTCCATTGACCGGGTTGGAGTCCTTGAAGTTGAAGATGGGCTAGAGCCACCCGCACCAGGCGTAGTGTCGGAAATCCTACAGCCGCTGTCATCCGCCTGACTTGACGGTTACGACCTTCTGTTAGGGTCATTTCTAACCAAGCAGTAGGAACAGTCTTACGAAAGCGAATAGGAGGCTCACGGGGTGGCAAAGGGGGTTCTGCGGGCAGTAACTTCGCTTTAGCAGGTCGGGTGTGATAGTCTTTCAGTTGAATTCCTTGTTGCAAACGCTCTATAGCCTGGGAGTCGGGAATACGTTCGACTTGAACCCAATAGGTGCGGGGATGATGATATCGAGGATGACTCAAACGATGCTGAACTTTGCCATTATTGGTGAGTAATAATAACCCTTCACTATCTCGATCTAAACGACCCACCGCATAAACGGATGGAATGGGAATATAATCTTTTAGGGTTTTCCGATTGGACTGTGGGTCAGTAAATTGACACAGAACATCATAGGGTTTATAGAATAAAATATATCGAAAAGACATAAAAATATTTATTGTTTTTATTCGTTATTTATCATCATAATAGTGATAATTTGATGCAATAAAATCTCCCCTAATTCTTAAATTTATAGCAGGTTGCACTGGTTGTTTTGAAAAGTTACGCCTGACGGCACGCTACGCGAATGGCGGGAGGTCAACCGACACCTGTCACCCTCGTGCAGACGGGGGCAACTTGACCCTATTTACAAATCGTAGAGACATGATATATAACGTCTCTACCCAGAATTGCTAAAAACCCTATGTTATAAGCATTTTATTGCAAGAGTGCAAGAGTGCAAGAGTGCAAGGGCGCGTATGGGTGAGCGCAACTGGCGTAACGCGCAGCGTGCCGCTCTCGCGTCAGCGCTATACTCCCAAAAAATGACTAATATCCTTCAGGATTAATCGTAGTTTTATCGCAATAAGCATCACTGAGATTAGCCTGCTTTGCTCGAAATAAATTACACCCTGATAAATTAGCTTTTGTCAGGATTGCTTGCTCTAGGTTAGCATTACTCAAATCTGCTTTCTTGAGGTTAGCACCGGTTAAATTGGCTTTGTATAAATCTGCGCCTTGCAAATTAACAGAGACGAGATTAGCGTTTTGCAAATCGGCGTAGCGAAGGTTAGCTCGGGATAAATTACTACCTTGTAAATTCGCTGTTGATAATTTAACTCTAGCAAGCTGAGTATCTCCCAGCTCAGCCTCGGCGATCGCTGTATTGGATAGATTAGCATTACTTAGGTTAGCATAGGGCATATAAATTTTAGTGAGATTGCTGTCTTGCAGGTTAATCCCTTCTAAGTTGGCTTCAAACAGGTCAACAGCGGTTAAGTCTATTTTCTGGAAGTCTTGCTGACCCTCAGCATACATCGAAAGCAATGCCTGTGCAGTTAGCTTTCGTAGTTTGCTCTGATTTTGGCTTACCTCTCCATCCATAAAATTGGTAATTTGTCAAGTCAGTATATGTACTTACGACTATTTTATGGCGTAGTAAAGAAATGTTAAGCCTTATTAATCATTTTTTTATGCATCTGGAGAAATTTTTAAATTGACTTCCCAACTCTGCTACGATATTGATTAGGCAAACAGACTTAAATTCAAAGCCTGAGCTATTTTAGCAATCAGACCGAGTCCTCCAATGGAGTTACCCTGAGCATCTAATGGGGGACTATAGCAGGCGATCGCGCCTTGATTGGGGATGACTGACAGCACAGCACCGCTGACACCTGACTTTGTGGGAAGTCCGACTTCTACGGCAAATTGAGCAGAAGCTTGGTATAAACCGCAGGTCATCATTAAGGCTTTTACTATTTTACAGGATGGCTGCCCGATTGATGCAGGGGGTTGAACCAGCATCATCCCTAATTTAGCTAAATCAACCACTGTTGCGGATAAACAACAGATTAAATTATAAGTTTCTAAGGCAATTTTTGCATCTTGAATTTGACCGGATTGTAGTAGTTTTTGAGTTAGTGCTTGATTATAGGGATTCGGTAAAGCTGCAACGGAAGTATATACAGTTTCATCCAAAATTAACTGACAATTTCCCCATTGATTCAGCCAAGAGCGTAGGTTTTCACAGCGATCAATTGCTGTTTTTCCAGAGAGTTGATCGGCTAATGTAATGGCTCCACTATTAATCATTGGGTTTCGAGGTTTTCCGCCATCTGCTTGCAATTGTGCTAAAGAATTATAAGGATATTCCGAAGGTTCAACTCCTACTTGCTGAAACACAGATTCTGTTCCTAATTCTACTAATAAATATAACAGTAGAAAAGGTTTGATGATACTCATCAAGGGAAAGGGCTGTGTCGGGTCACCTTCTATTTTAATTGAGCGATCTTGAGAGATAATACAAATAGAAAATGCTTCAGAGTCAACTTGAGCCAGTTGAGGAATATACTGAGGGAGATGACCTTGTTTAACACGAACAGTCGCCTGTTTTATCCAAGCTTTTAATTGATCGGAGGATAGATTAAGTTTCAATTTATTTTCCAAGTTTAATAATTCCCTGCCTTAATTTTAATTAATTTTAAAAATTTATAAAATAGAATACAATATTATTAATTAATAATCAATAGTCTATTCTAGATTAATCTCAAGATGGAGGGGCAGAAAATGGATAAATTTATTCAGAATATACCCAAGGCTGAACTACATGTTCATATTGAAGGGACTCTTGAAGCTGAACTCATGTTTAAATTAGCTCAACGCAATCAGATTCAGTTACCTTATCAGTCTATTGCTGAGGTTCAGAAGGCTTATCAGTTTAATCATCTTCAATCTTTTTTAGATATTTATTATGCAGGTGCAGCAGTTTTACAAACACAACAGGATTTTTATGATTTAACTTGGGCTTATTTAAAAAAAGCAGCTTCACAGAATATTAAACATACCGAAATATTTTTTGATCCCCAAACTCACACCGCACGAGGTATTACATTTGAGACAGTTTATCGGGGAATTCACCAAGCCCTAGAAAAGGCAGATCAAAAACTAGGAATGACTAGTCACTTAATTTTGTGCTTTTTACGTCATTTGAGTGCTGAAGCCGCCATGAAAACCCTAGAAATGGCTTTACCTTACAAAAAGAATATTATTGCAGTCGGATTAGATTCTTCTGAGTTAGGAAATCCTCCCACTAAATTTAAATCTGTGTTTGACCGCGCCCGTTCAGAAGGGTTTTTAACTGTTGCTCATGCCGGCGAAGAAGGATCTAGTGACTATATTTGGCAAGCTATTAAACTGTTAAAAGTAGCTCGAATTGATCATGGTGTTCAATGTCTTCAAGATCCTCAATTGGTTGACTACTTAGTGCAGAACAAAATCCCATTAACGGTTTGTCCATTATCGAATATTAAGCTGAAAGTTTTCCCCAGTCTTGCCGATCATAATTTTAAAAAGCTATTAGAATTAGGCATTTGTGTGACGATAAATTCAGATGATCCCGCTTATTTTAGTGGATGTATTAATGAGAATTATCAGCAAACTAAGATGGCATTAAATCTGAGTAAAACTGATATTTATCAAGTTGCTAAAAATTCATTTGAAGCTGCTTTTTTAAATGCTGAACTCAGAAATAAGTACATCCAAAATCTGGATTATTTTATGAAGAATAATAGATGTTAATTTTGCTGATAGGCTAAGTTTCCTAAAATGTAGGTTGCTTGAATTGCTCGATCATCTCCTAGCATCATTAAAGCAAACATAATGTCAGCAATCTCTTCAAAGGTTTGAGCCGGATAACTGTTTTGAGTGCGTAATTGCATTAGAGGGGTGGATTGAGGATTAACCACAATAAAATCTGCTTCTTTTCCAATTTCAAAGTTACCTAGTTTATCATCCAATGAAAGCGCTTTTGCCCCCCCTAAGGTTGCCATAAATAAACCTTGTAAGCCGGAAAATACTATTTCTTGAAGATGAGTGACTTTATAAGCTTCATGAGCGGTTCTCAACAGGGAAAAGCTACTTCCTGCACCGACATCGGTTCCTAAGCCAACTGAAATAGGATAACGGTAAGATTTCGCTTGATTCAGTTTAAATAAACCACTACCGATGAATAAGTTAGATGTGGGACAGAATGCAATAGTGGATTGTGCTTGAGAAAGTCGAGTAAACTCAGAATTAGACAAATATATCCCATGAGCAAAAATGGATTTAGGTGTAACTAAATTAAATTGTTCATATACATCTAAATAGTCTGAACTTTCAGGATATAATTCTGCCGTAAATTCTAGTTCTTGTTTATTTTCTGATAAGTGAGTATGTAGATAAACATCCGGAAAATATTGTATTAATTGACTCGCTAATCTCAACTGTTCGGGTGTGGATGTAATCGCAAACCGAGGAGTAACAGCATACAGTAAACGATCTTTTTGATGCCATTTTTGAATCAAGTTACCACTGTCTTCATAAGAAGTTTTTGCTGTATCTAGTAAGTTTTCTGGTGCATTTCTATCCATCATTACTTTGCCCGCAATCATCCGTAAATTACGCTGTTGGGCTTCTTGAAAAAAAGCATCCACTGATTCGGGAAAAACTGCCGCTAATACTAATGCTGTGGTTGTACCATTTCTGAGGAGTTCATCTAAGAAAAAAGCTGCTATTTTTCGAGCATATTCATAATCTTTAAATTTTGCTTCAGTGGGAAATGTATATTTATTCAGCCATCCTAAAAGCTGTTCTCCATAAGCTGCAATCATTTCCGTTTGAGGATAATGAACATGAAGATCAATCAATCCTGGTAAAATTAATAAGTTTTTGTATGAAGTAATCGGTATATTTAAGTATTTTTTATGGAGGGTTTCATAATTTCCTAAATCTTGAATAATGCCATTTTTAACAATCATAAAACCATCTTGAATATATCGAATACTGTCTGATTGGGATAGATAAAAGGGATCGTTGATACAATCTAAAAAAGAGCCTCGGAACCCGATTAATTCAGGATTATATACATTTAAATTTGTCATCGCATCACCTAAATATTAATCACTAAAAATTTCTTATTCATTTAAAGCATATATTAATTTGAGTTAATCATGATTCAAGGGTTTGAGCATCGGCTTGACAAAGAATTGTTAATCGAGTTTGATAAAAGATTGAAGCATCTTAATCTAAGTTTAGATGAATCCTCATCCTCAAGACTCTCCCTCTGGCTTACAAAGCGTCATTGCCCGCTATTTTAACTTTAACCAGCTTCAGACTAATTTTCGTACAGAAATTGTAGCTGGGGTAACAACTTTTATGACAATGGCTTATATTTTAGTTGTGAATCCTTTAATTTTATCAGATGCAATTTTTATTAATCAACCCGGAGATTTATTTTCTGAATTAGTCGTAGCAACAGGAATATCAGCCACTATTGGCACATTAATTATGGCATTGTTAGCCAAATATCCTTTTGCCCAAGCACCCGGTATGGGATTAAATGCCTTCTTTGCTTATACTGTCGTTTTAGGTTTAGGAATTGATTGGCGGTTAGCGTTATCTTCAGTATTGATTGAAGGAATAATTTTTATTCTTTTAACCCTCACAGATATTCGTCGTCAAATCATTAAAGCAATTCCTTTATCGTTAAAAAATGCAACGGCTGCTGGCATTGGTTTATTTATCGCTTATATTGGTTTATCAGGCAATCCTGAGACGGGAGGGGCGGGAATTATTGTCGCTAATGAAGTCACTAAAACAGCGTTTGGTAGTCTTAAAGATCCCACAACAATGATGGCGGTAATTGGACTATTTATAACTGCTGCTTTTGTGGTAAGACGAGTAAAAGGTGCGTTATTATGGGGAATTTTAGCTACCGCAATATTAGGCTGGATTCTGAATATTACTTCTTGGCCAACAGGATTATTTGAGATACCTCCTTTTCCTAAAAATCTGTTTGGACAAGCGATTTTAGGCATGACAAACCTGAATGCAAATAACTTCTTAAACTTTATTGCAATTACATTTGTGTTTTTATTTGTCGATTTATTTGATACGATTGGAACCTTAACAGGATTAGGGATGAAAGTGGGTTATATGAATCAGCAGGGTGAACTCCCCAGAGCCAATCAAGCATTAATGGCTGATGCCGTTGCTACCAGTGCTGGAGCCATTTTAGGAACCTCTAGTGTCACCAGTTATATTGAGTCTGCCTCGGGTGTTTCTGAAGGAGGAAAAAGCGGATTTACGGCTCTGATTACCGCTTTATTATTATCTATTTCTATCTTTTTTATTCCTCTAATTCAAGCTATTCCTGCCTATGCCACCACACCCACTTTAGTGATTGTTGGAGTATTAATGTTAGGGAGTATTCGTCAGATTAACTGGCAAGACTTAGGGGAAGCGATTCCGGCTTTTTTAACCTTATTTATGATTCCGCTTACTTATTCAATTGCAGAAGGATTATCTATTGGATTTATTAGCTATCCTCTGATTAAAACCTTTCAAGGCAAACCACAGGAAGTACCGAAGTTAACTTGGATTTTAGCCGGAGTATTTATTCTTCGGTTTGTGTTTATGACATTTCAGTTTGATAGTTAATTATTGAGGAAATAGAAGTGATAGAACGTTTAATCTCTTTAATCGGAATTTTAGTTTTTATCGGCATCGGTTATTTAATATCAGCTAATCGAAATGCTGTCAAATGGCGACCTGTTTTATGGGGAATTGCACTACAGTTAATTATTGCAGTCATAATATTGAGAGTTCCTTTTGCTTATGGAATCATTAGTTGGGTGGGAGAAGGCATTACAACCTTTTTAGAATTTTCTAATATCGGGGCACAATTTGTCTTCGGGGCAGATTATGAACAACATTTATTTGCATTTAAAATTTTACCCATTATTATTTTCTTTTCTGCCTTTGTTTCTATTCTTTATGATCTTGGTTTCCTTCAACAAATAGTTAAACTTGTAGCTTGGGTGATGCAAAAAACCACTCAAACTTCTGGGGCAGAATCTCTCTCAAATGCCGCTAATATTTTTGTCGGCATGACAGAAGCTCCCTTACTGGTGAAACCATTTATTTCTAGTATGACTTTATCTGAATTAAACACGGTAATGACAGGAGGACTAGCGACGATTGCAGGCAGTGTTTTAGCGGCTTATATCTCCTTTGGAATGCCTGCCCAGGATTTAATTACAGCCTCTGTAATGGCTGCTCCTTGTGCTTTAGGAATGTCTAAATTACTCTATCCGGAAACCGAAAAACCAGAAACGGCTGGTACATTACAATTAAACGTTGAAAAAACAGCAATTAACGTTGTTGATGCAGCAGCAGCGGGAGCCTTAGAAGGAGCAAAGTTAGCGCTAAATATCGCAGCAATTATTATTGCTTTTTTGGGTTTAATTGCATTTTTTAACACAATTTTATCGGCAATTGGAGGATTGTTTGGTTATCCGGAATTATCGTTAAACTTTATTTTAGGAATTTTACTCTATCCTATTGCTATTCTGACCGGAGTTCCTTTCGCCGATGCGAGTCAAGTTGCGGCATTAATTGGTAAAAAAATTATTTTAAACGAATTTATCGCCTATATTGACTTAGGGGAATTAATCAGAAACAATGCCTTATCTCAACGAGGGATTAAAATTGCAACGTTTGCCCTTTGTAGCTTTGCCAATATTGGTTCTGTTGGCATTCAAATTGGCGGACTCAGTGGTATTGCGCCTCAGCGTCGTAGTGAACTGGCTCAACTGGGAATTCGAGCGATGATGGGTGCTATTTTAACGAACTTAATTGTTGCGGCAACGGCGGGGTTATTGATGTAAATGGGCGCATTGTGTACGCCCATAATATGTTACATTTTAGATGACTTATCCTCAGACTGGTTTTTAAAAATCTCAACCAAATCATCCCAGAGTTCTTTTAATTGACGTTGAATTTTCCGTTCTTTCTGAGCAATAATTCTTCCCGCTTCTCCAAACTTACGTTCAAATTCACTGCGTTTCTTTTCAACATTTTCTGTTATCACTTCTGGTTGTTCTTTAGCTTTTTCATACCAAGTTTTAGCCTCATCTAAATACTCTTGTACTTGGTCATACTGCTCACCATATCGTGCCGCTAAATTAGCTTGAACAACGGCTAACTGTGATTTAAGTTGAGCATATCGTTTTTTCATCAGTGCAACTTCTTCACTATTTTTAAGATTTTGAACAGTTGATTCAACCGCTTCTTTGACTTGTTCTGATTTATCTTGACTAGACTCTGAAATTTCATCGAGAGTCGTTTCAATATCCTTTTCTAACTGAATTTCTTCTGTATCTATTTTTTGCTGAAGCGCTTTAACTTCATCTTGAGTTTCACTGATGGCCTTGCGTCTAGTCCGGCTAATTCCTTCAATCACACCCTCAATAGTGGCTGTAATTTCTTCTTTAACTTCTCCACCTTTATCACCCAAAGCTTCAGTTACAGCAGAAATCGCATCCTGAACAGCCTGCTTAAGTTCCCCCGAACCTGCCTTAACTTCCGACTTGGTTTGGTCAAAAGCGTCGGTGACAATTTCTCGTATCCGTTCAGAACGTAATTGACCTTCTGCTTTTGCTTTTTGTAAATTTACATTAATCTTTTCTTTAACTGAGTCAGACATTTTTAAGCCCTCTTAGTAAAATAGTCTATCCCGTAAAGATAATATATCTAAAAAAAGCAGATACGGCTTCTATCTATAGAAGGATTAATCTATTGCTTAATTGGTACCGCTGCCGAGAATATACAAGCTGAGTAATGTTCCACTATTCCATAATCCATGAAGTAACATTGAGGATAACAAATTGCGCGACCGCGTATAAACGACTCCTAAAATAATTCCTAATGTGGCTAATGGAATCACTTCTGAAATATTTAAATGGGCGGCGGCGAAGACTAAACTACTGAGCAAAATTGCTCCCCAAACGGGTAAATATCGAGTTAAAGACGGTAGGAGAAATCCTCTAAAAAATATCTCTTCAAATATTGGCGCTGCCACCGAAGCAGTAATAAAAAAGATAAATAATGCTAAACCATCCCGGTTCTCTAAAGCAATCGGTAAAATCGGATTACTCCCCCCTTGTCCATCCCAAATTTGCTGATTAATTAAGGAGACTAAAATCACTAATGGTAGTGCAGTTAAATATCCACCGAACCCCCAGGAAAACCAATTTTTGCGCCAATTGAATTGAAACCAGCCCTCCGGTAAAGGGAAGAAAGATTGAATTGAAAAATATAAAACTGATAATCCACCGGACATTAAAATTAGATAAGTAATCAGGACATAAATTGCTTTATAACGAGGTGCAAAAGTCGCAGGTTGTAGATTAAATGACTGAAAAACAATAGAAAATACAATAGGAACAATTAGTTGCCCTACTAAGAAAAAGCCTAAAAGAAATACCTGAAGAATGATTTCCCAATTCCACGGAACAGACCATTGAGTATTACTATTGCGGGATAAGATTGACTCTTTCCGATTCAGTAACCATTGTACTGCTAAAATAATCAGTAATATTGTTCCTAAAAATAGCCCCACTCCAGGAATGGCACTAACAATTAAGAGTTTAGTTAAAGCTTGCTCAGCAATGGCTTGTTCTTCTATTTGTAATGTAGCTAAAGCTTGTTCTCGCTCCTGTAATTGATACAATTGAGAGAGTGCTTGATAGCGAAACCAGCCGTCTAAATTTTGATTCAGAATGGATTCGGCATTAGGAAATATTTTTCCAGGCTGACTCCAGATTCCCGCTAGTACTTGAGCGGTCTCAGTCGCTAATGAATTAGTATTGCCTTCTATAACTGTATTCCAATTAGAAAGCGCTGAGGGGATATCACCTGTCTCTGCTTGTAAAATACCCGTTTCTACAGTAATTTTTGCTAGAAAATCTTGTATTTGATTCAGTTCAGAAGCTGGGATAAGTTCAGGCAAGGCTTGAGCTTGATTTAAACGGGTTTGAGCGGATTCTTGTGTATCTTCATACTGTTGTAAAGCAGTTTTAATACCATCTTCCCCTGTAATTCCTTTTTGCAGGGTTGTAAAACTACTGTTAGAATTGGCTTCAGGCTGCCACTCAGTGGCATGGAGCAATAAATTAGTTTGATAAAGTTCCAAACGATTTTGAATTTGAGGCTGAGTGATGCTACTCAGTAATGAACCCCCCATAATGGCAATGGCGAGTAGGGTGAGAATACCTAAAAGAACTTGCTTTAGTGTCATCTTAATCTCCGCAGGAAACTTTATTTTACCGCTAATTGGCTTTTAAAGCGGTTAAGATGACCTGCATTTGTCAAAATTTATTTCAATCAAACCTCTAAAATTGGTAGAGAGACGCTCAATTGAACATCTCCACATCATCACCCATTATGAAGAACTATTTTTATTAGATGCTTTCACCTTAGAAGACCCCGGTAAAAAACAGGCTTTTCCGCCTTTTCCTTGATGATAACAAGACCATTGTTCTTCTGTGGGAATAATAAAAACAGGCTGTATTTCAGACTCTTCAGATATAGCTTTGACTGCCTGATTTATTGGCTGTACTGGAATCGAAACAGTCTCCTTATCAGAGGCGGAAAATTTGTCTTTCAAGTCAATTAAATAATGAGAAATTAAGCTATGGCGTTCATAAGACAGTAAGTAAGCGTGTAATAGATTTGGATTTTCTGCGTCACGGTGCATTACTACCCCATCCACTCCAAAACTATGATTATCAATCCAGCGATTCTCTGAATCTAAAATAGCACTATAATAGGGAATAGTTTCCGGTGGATTTTCTTTTAATTCTTCATAACTTTGACTAAATGGAGTCAGAGAAATACCAATCGGTCGATAAAATCCTTTATTGTATTCTGTGGTGGGAAGCTGAGGAATGGCTTGTAAATCAATACCCCCGACAATGATTTTATTCCGATTACCATTACGAATATCACTAAAAACTAACTCAATTTCTTGTAATTCTTGATTATTAGTTTTCGATTGAATCTCTCTTAAAATAGCTTTTTCAAACTGACCAATTCTCCAATATTGATTCCCCCAAAGCGTTTTCGGATCATAAAAACCTGGTTTTCGGAAAGTAGCAAACTGAATTTTATTATTATTTTTGTAAAAATCTTCCCAGGTTATCAGATTTTTTGCCATGATATTTCTGATTTTTCGGGTTTGTTCTCCCGCCACAATAATCCGTTCATCCTTAGGAAATTCTGCTTCTACTTCAGTCTGATTTTCAACCGTTCTTAATAAGTCTAAATTAATCGCTTTACCTGCTGGATTTTGCCATTTTTCTAATCGCAGCCAATGCTTCCAATAGGAAACAGAATTAATATTTTCAAAGACTTTTTTGTATTGTCCTAAAGGAAAATCAAACCAGCCGTGATAATATTGTGCTTTCTTACCATTTTCTTCTACATTCAGAAAGACTTCCCATAACCCTGAATTTAGACAATTTCGCGCTAATTCAACCGAATATAAATTCTCTTGTTCAAATCCATCTCCCCCAGTAATTTCTATATGTTCTGAATCGGAGGGAAAGCTAACTTGCTGTCGGTTCCATTCTCGACTGACTAAAGAAATCAGTTCTAAATTATTATCATTTTTTGCAACTTCTGGAACTTTCGGAACAAACAGTTCTAAGTTAATGTTTTTAATAACAATTTTTGCCGCTCTAGAATCAGTCGGTTCTAAGACAAAATCAAAGTGATTTTTATCTTTTTGAATGATTTTAAGCTGACGATTACCATAACGATTATAAACTGTACTATAGTTTGCGGGTTCTGCTGGATATTGTTTGGCTGAAAACTCATCAACAGTCACTTGCATAGCTTCAGATGCTTTATAGCGGTTAATAAATGCAACTCCGCCACTGATAATTAAGGCATAAAATAAGAAAGAAACTCCCCAAAAAATCTTTTTACTGAGTTTTTTAGGAGCAACTGTGTTATTCTTTTTTTGTGAAGATTGAGTTGATTGAGCAATTGGGTTGTTATCAAGCTTCATTGATCCACCTCTGTAGATTTTAGTATCGTATTTAACTATTTTCAGCCTACTAAAAGAAACGACTTTTAGACAATCTGAATATATGTCAAGTACACGATAATGTCTGGGCTCTGTTGATAATTGCAATAAAATTTTACATTTGAGGCGGAATATGAGAAAAACTGTTACAACAATTCTCGTTTCAGATAAGGCTGTAACACTTCTGGAATTTGAACCGTACCATCGGGTTGCTGATAATTTTCCAAAATTGCCGCCATCGTTCTCCCAATCGCCAATCCTGAACCGTTGAGGGCATGAACAAACGCCGTTTTCTTTTTCTTCTTTTTGTCAGTTTTGGCTTGTTTGAAGCGAATATTGGCTCGTCTGGCCTGAAAATCTTTAACATTAGAACAGCTAGAAATTTCCCGATACTGCCCGGAAGCGGGTAACCAAACTTCTAAGTCATAACATTTAGCCGCAGAAAATCCTAAATCTCCGGTACACAATTCCAGCACCCGATAAGGCAATTTCAACTGTTGTAAAATATCTTCCGCATCAGCCACTAATTTTTGATGTTCGGCAACAGAATCATCCGGATGTACTAACTTAACCAATTCTACTTTATGGAATTGATGCAACCGAATTAACCCGCGAGTATCTTTCCCATAACTCCCCGCTTCTCGGCGAAAACAAGGACTAAATGCACAATGATAAATCGGTAGTGTTTCTGCTTCTAAAATTTCATCTCGGTATAGATTCACCATCGAGACTTCAGAAGTGGGAATTAACCATAAATCATCTTCACTACATTTAAAACTTTCTTCCGCAAACTTGGGTAATTGTCCAGTTGCCGTTAAACTGTCACTATTGACCAATAATGGTGTCATCACCTCAGTATAACCATTGGCAGTATGTCGGTCTAACATAAACTGCATTAACGCCCGTTCTAAGGCAGCCCCCGCCCCCACTAAGGTCACAAAGCGGCTTTGAGCCATTTTAACCGCCCGTTCAAAGTTAAGGATACCGAGTTTTTCACCGATTTCCCAATGGGGTAAAATCTTATCATTGTCTGACTTATATTCATCTCCCCAGCGCTTAACTTCCACATTATCCGCTTCCGTTTTACCCTCCGGGGTAGACTGACTCGGTAGGTTAGGAAGGGTTAACAAAACCTGTTCAATTTCAGCTTCCAGTTGCTTTTCTTGGGGGTCAAGTTGACTCAAACGAGCCTTAATCTCTTGGCCTTCGTCTTTTAAGGCTTGAATTTCAGGGCCTTTGGGGTCACTGCCTGACTTAATTTGCTGTCCAACTAATTTACCAATTTCATTACTCCGGGTTTCGAGTTGTACCCGTTGTTGTTCTAAACTGCGGCGCTGCCCGTCCCATTCTAACAAGGATTGTAGGTCATAATTACCCCGACGGTTGAGGTCTTGTTGAACAGCTTGTGGATTTTCCCGGATTTGCTTGATATCTAACACAATTATTCCTTAGACTGGTGAGAAGTCCCTAACGTTACCAATCTTTTTTGCATCTTACTGGCGATCGCGCCATTGCGTCTACAATTTTAATCACTATTAAGAAATTCAAGATAAGTTTTGCTTAAATCCTTCACCGCCGCTTCATAAAGTTGTTTTCCAGCTTCAGGGGTAGCCAATGCCGGGTTAGACCCCATGCGGCCATCGGGATAATGACGGCGAAAATCAGCCGCGCCATAGATAGGATGTCCAGAAGCTGCCACTTGAGGGGACAGCGGTGCATTTTTAATCGACTCTGGATAAACATATTGAGTCACCGCCACTTCACTCGGGGTGGCATGAGACCCTTCCCCGTCTCCGTAGAGTTCTTTGGCAAGCTTGTAAACTGAGCCACACATAAACCAATTCCCAATGCGACATCGGGCTTTATCTGCCTGGGGTAACTTTAAATCGGCTAACTCGGCGTAAGTTTCAGAAAAAGCGGCTTTCAAGGTGGCGATATTTCCCCCATGACCATTAATAAAGAAAAAATGGGTAAACCCAACTTTGGCTAAAGCCGTAATCGTTTCTTTGACCACTAAAATTAAAGTGCTGGGTTTAAAGCTAATGGTGCCCGGAAATGCGGTATGATGTAGCGCCATCCCCACATTAATCGTCGGCCCCACTAGACTCTGGGTGGCCTCACCGGTGCCTTTGGCGATCGCTTCTGCACAGATGGCATCAGTACCGATTAATCCGGTTGGCCCGTGTTGCTCCGTTGAACCAATGGGGAGAATGATACCCGTTGATTGAGCCAGATAATCTTCAACTTCCGGCCACGTACAGAGATGTAATAACATTATATAATTAAGTGAAGAACGCCTAGAGAGAAAATCGGATCAAATGGTTTTGATCATACCTTGAGTTGAACTCAATCGGTTTTAATGTCAAGGTAATTTGTCTAGATTTCATCATCTTATCCCCTCCTCCGCTGTTTACAGCTATAGTCGCAAACAAGACCAGATTCAAAGCCTACTACAAAGCTTAACCCAAAGATAATCTTTTCTTTACCTCGTTTTAACTTCCCAATCATAGGATAATGAGCAAAAGCTATATCTCGATTAATCACTGCAACTCGTTAGGAGTAAAGTATGTTAGGGAATCTAGCGTCACTAAGAATGGAAAAGACGCATAGTCCTGTGACAAATCCCTGTAACCCTTTAGCTTTTGAGCCGCTTTTAGTGGCTCAGCTAAGCTCAGTCAATAACTGGAAACATACTTACGTTGGATGGAGAATTGTCGGTTAACTCACGACAAGGCCAGCTAGTTCAGATTAACCTGTTTCTAGCTCAACTCCATTTCACTCCATCCAACCTTTAAACTTTGACAAATTATGTTTTCCCCTGATTTGAGCCAAGCCTCCTACAAGGCTGATGTTAAGTCTACAGGTCAGATTTTATTACTAGAACATGAAAATCCGTGGCAGGATATGTTATTCCTGGGGCTGAAAGAACAAGGATATCAAGTAGTGGTCGCTCAAGAGGGTCGCGATGTCTTACCTTCACTGCAAGTTGCGGCATCGAGTCTGAGTGATTTTCCTTTTAACCTGCTGATTCTAGACTCCGTTAATGGTTTAGATCTGTGTCGAATGCTACGACACCAAGGAATTTCTGTCCCCATTTTAATTATTGGGACACAGGAGACAGCCAATAACTGTGCTTTTTATTTAGAGGCAGGTGCTGATGATTACCTCACCAAACCCTTTGGGATGCGGGAATTCATCGCCCGTTGTCGTGCTTTAATGCGTCGTCAACGCCTTGGTCAACTTCCCGACCCAATTATGTTGCAATACAAAGAGATTATACTCTATCAAGAAGAATGCCGGGTCGAAGTTCGCGGTGAAGAGGTGAAACTCTCCCCCAAACAGTTTCGCTTGCTAGAATTGTTTATCAGTTATCCTCGACGAGTCTGGTCTCGGGAACAACTCCTCGATGTAATTTGGGGGCCTGATTTTATTGGAGACAGTAAAACCGTTGATGTTCATATCCGGTGGTTACGAGAAAAAATTGAACGAGACCCCAGCCATCCTGAGTATGTTGTGACGGTTAGAGGATTTGGTTATCGGTTTGGTTAAGAGAAATCATTCAGTAAAATAGTAAAGCCGAATTTTCACCTTTAAAATCAGTTGAAGTTCACTTTGCTTTGGCTTCTATGAAAATTAATCGTCGTGATTTTATCGGGTTGGTGGTTGCCAGTGCCGGTGCAACTGCCTTACCTTCTTGTCATGGTCATATCCCCTTTCTGAAGTCGGCAGACTCTCAACTGCCTTTTCAACCGTTACGGGGGCCAATTCCATTAGGAAACAAGGGAGAATTTGATCAAAATCAAGAGTGGGTTAATATTCAATACACCAATTTTGAAGAACAAATTCAAGACTACAAAACCTACGAAGTCATCGATGATTTGGTCTTGCCAGAAGGGTTTACTTATGATGTAATTGCCGCTTGGGGAGACCCGGTAGGAAACGATCATTTTGGCTACAATAATGATTATGTATCCTTTATTCCAACCGGTGAAAATGAAGGACTACTGACGATGAATTTTGAGTATATTAGCCCCAAAACTTGGTTACAAACCTATCAGCAAATTCTCGGTAAATCTTTACCCATAAAACAACTAGAAAAAGCATTTCAATCCACCGGAAAAAAAGCGATTAATGCCTTTGCCTTACCGGCTCAATCTCCCATCCGCAAAGCCATTTTAGAAGTGTCTCAAGCCGGGTTAACAGACTTAGGGATTGGTGTGATCTCCATTCGCCGCGACTCAGAGGGCCGTTGGCAACGAACGAATTCTAACTTAGATCGTCGCATAACCGGACTATCTGGATGGATGGATGGACGGTATCTCAAATCAACAGGGCCAGCCGCTGCCATCTTTCGCAAAACAGGACTTGGCTACAAAGACCAACTCGGCGATCGGATTATTGGAACATTTGCCAATTGCGCCGGCGGAACCACCCCCTGGGGAACCGTATTAAGCGCCGAAGAAAACTTTCAAGCCTATGTCCCCGAAGCGGTTTACCCCGATGGTACACCCT
>CAYNXM010000309.1:0-23260 GCA_964401105.1 uncultured Lyngbya sp.
ACGGGATGTTTTAAATAGTCTCGCCAAACCCAAGTTTCTGATTTCTCATCATATAAATCAAACGGAGAGACGCGAGTTAATAGATGTAAACAAGTCACCCCAAGGCTATAGAGATCGCTATTCGGTTGCGGATAACCCTGAAGTTGTTCTGGGGCGGCATATTCAGCAGAAGTATTAATCGGGGGATCTAAGATTTGCCCAGAATTTAACCCGGAATTTAACCCGGAATGGGGACTGAAATCAACTAAAACATATTGAGGTGGTGTTGAATCTAGGGTCAGTTTTTGACCCGTTGAATAACGATCTATAATATTTTCCGGTTTGATCTCCCCGTGAATTCGATGATTTTGGTGAATCAGTTTTAAAGTGGGTAAAATCTCCTCTAGTAGTTGAGCAATTTGGGATTCCTGAAATGAGCCAATTTGAACTAATACTTCCGCCAGGTTTCGCCCTTCGATATATTCTTGAATAAAGTAACGGGAGTTATCCTGTTGAAAAGTTGCTAAAATGCTGGGAATTGCTGATTTTTGACTGATTTTTGCTAACTCAGCCACCCCAGTGTCATAGCTTGTGATCCGTTGTAAATCACCGATCTGTGTTGCAGTTGAGTTGGGTAAAACAAACTGCTTAATCACACAACGAGGCTGAAATGGTTTATCTTCGTCAACCGCTAAAAACGTGCGGCATCCGGCGCTTTCTCCTAAAATCTTTAAGGGTCGGTAACGATCTTTGAGGCGCAAACAAGAGCCACAACTTTGACAAAACGCATGATCGGCAGGGTTGTAAGGATGTGAACAGTGGGGATTAATGCAGTAACTCATAATAGACCAGTCTTTGAGCTATTTGTTCTATCTTAATTCCTTCTTCTGGATCCGGGGGATTGATCGTTGATGAAACTAGATTTTCCTATGATTCGATCTCGACCGGTTCGTAATCGATCGGATTCAAACGGTAAAATGTAAAGATAATTTACAATTCTGTTCCGATTTACTCCCCAATTTTCCTATGGCTTTAATTCGCATTCCCCCATCCTGGGAACTTTCTGAACATCAAATTACCCCAGAAGCTGCATTTCTTAACCGCCGCCGATTTATGAAAAGTTTAATTGGTGCAGGGGTAGCTGCTACGGTTTTACCATTAACGGCTTGCAATCAATTGAGTAATGCTAAATCAGGAACGGAGGGATTAAAAGCATTTTCTAATTTATCCACAAATCCTAACTTTAACACTGTTGAGCGAGCTGTTACTACAGAAGAGTTTGCTACTCATTATAATAATTTTTATGAGTTTGGTGGCTCGAAGTCGATTTGGGAAGCAGCCCAAGCGTTGCCAACTGAAACGTGGAAATTGGAAGTCACGGGTTTAGTTAAGAATCCGACTACTTATGATTTGGATGACTTACAGAAAAAGTTCCCTCTCGAAGAGAGAATTTATCGCTTTCGCTGTGTTGAAGCCTGGGCGATGGTAGTGCCTTGGGTTGGTTTTCCGATGCGAAAAATCATTGAAGCAGTTGAACCGACTTCTAAGGCAAAATATGTTCGTTTTACCTCTTTTTATAATCCTAAAATTACAAAGGGGCCTGGATTTTGGGCGCTGAATTATCCTTGGCCCTATGCAGAGGGGTTACGCATCGAAGAAATGGCGAATGACTTAGCTTTTTTTGCGGTCGGAATGTATGGCAAAATGTTACCGAAACAGAATGGTGCCCCCATTCGAGCGGTTTTACCCTGGAAGTATGGATTTAAAGGGGCGAAATCTATTGTTAAAATTGAGTTTTTAGAAGAAAAACCTCCCACTTTTTGGAATACACTCGCCCCGGAAGAGTATGGTTTTCTCGCTAATGTTAATCCCACTAAACCTCATCCTCGTTGGTCACAAGCGACTGAGAAACTGGTGAGTAATAGTCCTAGTTTTTCTTGGGAAAGAAAGCCGACTTTACTTTATAACGGTTATGAAGAATATGTGGGTGGTTTATATAGTTAAATAATTATAGGGTAGGTAAGGTACAGCAAAGATGTTAATATATTCTAGCTCAGTTTTCTATACCTGCCCTCTAATCTATTACAAAAAAAATCATAATTTCTCTAATTTTTAACTCATACCAATTCCTTTAAATATTGCTACTAATCAACTCCTCTCTCATCCCCCACCCCCCTTTTATTCCCCCCTTATAAAGGGGGGTGGTTGGGGGAATGTAGGGGGGTTCTATGACTATAAGGAACGATCAATTTAATGCAATATTATTAACGGGTTGGCTCGCGCCAAATATTTTACGTCATAGAGAAATGATATCAGAAATTAGGATAGCAAAAAATTATAATACCATTTCTCTGTAATCATGCACTCAATCCATTACCCCCTGTAGTCCCCCTCCTCCCCCCTTTATAAGGGGGGACACAGGGGGGTGGGGGAGGCGAGCTGCCGGGGGTTTATAAATCGACGGGTTGGCTGTCTTTACGGGTTGGCTGTCTTGACGGGTTGGCTGTCGCCAAACATTTTCCGTCACGCCAAACATTTCCCGTCACGCCCAAACATTTTACGACGGGTTGGCTATCGCCAAACATTTTCCGTCTCCGTCTCCGTCTCCGTCACGCCAAACATTTTCCGTCTAGGGCAGTATTTTAAAGAATTGGTATAAGACATAAAAATACTATACAGTAATCTTACTTAATTTTTTAAATAAAAATCTATATCAGCCCCCATAATTGGGGAATTGGGGGCAATGTAGTTGACAAATTATTTATTATTGCTATAAAGATTTAGTTACAACACTAATCACAATATAATTCAGTCTCATCACTATTAATTTTGTGCCAAACTTGCTTTCCAAAAAAATGTCATTCAAGACTGGGATTTTAATAAATTGACCACAGCTTGAGAAATAGTTTCATTCCCGGTTTTATCAATAGCTTCTGAGAGACGAGGGGGATTCATTGGCTGTTTAATAAAGTCCCAATTTCCTTCATAAAAGTCTGCTGGAGTGATAATTTGATGAAAGCCATAATCTTGTAAACCTGCTTCTAAAATTGGGGCTTCAGCAAATCCTTTACGCGATAAGGAAATAATCGGAATATCTAAGCGTAATGCTTCGGCATAAGTACTAAATCCCGGTTTAGAAATAATTCGTCCACATAAAGGCATAAAATCAACAGGACGAATATGAGAATAATCTATTTTCGTTTGAGTTTTTTGAATCTGATGCTTGACTCGGATTAAATTAGGAAGATCGGGAGCATTTTGATCGAAGGTAATAAAAGTAAAGTCCGAAAACTTAGCCAAATTATGATAAGGAATTTTAGCTAAGCTTAATCCGCCAAAGGTTAATAATATTGTCTTTTCAGGTAGTGTTTTAATCTCAAAATCTGCTTGAAGTTGATTCAGATCATAACGAGGATTTCCCCCAGTTAATCCTACATCGGTAATATTTGGAAAAGCACTCATGGGTTCATGGAGTGGCAGCCGAAATAAACAATCGCATTGACTAAAACAATCTGAAATCCAATCGGCAATTTCAATAAATTCATTTCCCCAGTCTCGATAAATAAAATCCCAACCAAAGTTACTCATCATCAGTCCAGGAATACCGGCTGCTTTAGCAATGGGAGCGGCTAAAGGCGGAATATCTGCTAACATTAAATCCACTCTATTTTGCTGAATAAAACTTACTTCGCTCGCAATAATAGACTGCTGTTTCTGACGGATATGGTTTAACTTTTCGAGGGTTGCTGTGGTATCCATCGTTAAACTATCCGATTGTATGACCCCTACATCAAAGCTACGAGGACGTAAAATAAAATCACCCGTAATATAGGATTCTAATAACCAGCGGGGAGCTGTGGTCACCAAAATCAGGACACATTCTGGACAAATTTTTTGAATTTCAGCAGCAACACAGGCAGCCCGAACCCCATGACCAAATCCATGATTTGTAACGGCAATATATAGTGTAGGTGGAAACATCAAAAGTGTTGTTTTTTGAATAATTATCGACTATAATAATTTATATAACACAATTTTTATCAAAAACGTCAGTTTATTTTTGTCATTTTCAGCCAATCCATGAATCAATTTTCAATCCTTCTATCTCCTATATCGTTTATGCAATTAAGTTTCACAGCTAAACATTATTTTGTAGTTATCTAAGTATTATGTATGAGGTCTTTGGTCATTATCTAGAAATATCAGATATTAGCCAAGAATTCTTAAATATTGGGTTTTCTCCCAGTTCTGTTTCTTTGCAAAAGCGATGGCGAAATAATGGTTTATCTGCTAATTTTATGGCAGATTACGTCACTACTTTTTTTCCTCAAGATAACTTTAACACCACCAGTCCAGAGCAACTGGCAGAAATTAAAGATGCGGTGGGCTTCATTGCCAATGAGCTGTTAGAAAATGCTATGAAGTTTAGCGATCCCCAGTCTAATCATCCCATTGATATTCAAGTTCGGCTCAGTCCTGAAAAGCTTTTTTTTCGTGTAGAAAATAGTATTTCAGCTTCTGCTATGCAACCCTTTAAAGATTATATTCAAAAATTAATCAATTGTGATCCAGAAGAGTTATATATTCAACAAGTTGAACAAAACTTAGAAAATGACACCTGTTCTCGTCTGGGATATTTAATGATGATTAATGATTACTCCGCTCAAATTGGATGGAAGTTTAAAACAGTACAAAAAGAACCGGACGCTATTACTGTGACTACAGTGGTTAGCTTGAATATTTAAAATGATTCGGACAGCAGCATAAAATTATTGTAACAATTAGGATTATGGCGATTCAAAATTTTAATCACGACGATTATCAAATCACTTATGATAGTGATACAACTACAATTTCTCTAGGTGGAACCTTGAGACTCAGTGGACTTGAACAATCAAACCCGATTATCCAATTCTTAAATGAAGCATTAGAAGCTGAACCTCAAACAATTACCCTCAATCTTCGGCAGTTACAATTTCTCAACAGTTTCGGCATTAATATGCTTTCTAAGTTTGTGATTAAAGTCCGTAAAACACAGAAAAAAAATCTAGTAATTTTAGCTTCTAATCAATTTCCTTGGCAGAAAAAATCTTTAAAAAACTTGCAAAAATTAATGCCAACAATCAAACTAGACCTAGATTAAAACTCAAGCGCTTTATAATTTACTGCGAGTATTCCGAGCGGCTCGAAGTAATTCTTGAGCTTCTTTTGTTGCGGTTGTACCCGCTTCTACTTCTTCTAGAGTATAGATCACTTGATTCAATTTCCTGCGGAGTTGACTAATCCTTGGATTAGAATCTTGAGCCAGTTCTCGCCATTCTGCAATCAGTTCTTTACCTTGCTTTAATAACTCGACAGACTCTTCCTCATCCCGCAGTCGTCCTCTAATAATTCCTAAATTTTGAGTATACTCTGCTAATTTTTTTTGTGCTTCTAAATAACTGGGGTTATCTTCTGAAACTTTTTCTAATCGCTCTATGGCTTTTTCCCATAATTCAATCACTTGTTGCCACTCCCCAGCGCTATGGGGTGGATTTTGAGAAGCACTGGCCGCTAAAATTGCAAATTGTTGCGCTGCTGCAATCATTGTATTGCCTTTTTGAGTTTGAAGACTCAAACCCACAATATCTTGAAAATTGCGAGTCGCTGTTTCTGATTGAATTTTTGCCTTTTTTCCAGCTATCGTTTCAGGAGGAATTTGTTGAAGTAAATCAATTGCCGTTTGCCAGTTTTCCATCAAGTCTTGACGTTCTTTCCCGGGTTGAGATTTTTGGTAACCTTGCTTACCTGTTTTAATCACTGCTTCGGCTTCATTTAACCGAATAAAGGCATTTTTTTCTTGAAAAATACGAGCCTCCATTCGTCCTACCTGTTTACGAGCCGTTTCATACTCATCTAAGGTAAATTTCCAACTACAATTAATCAAGGAACAATAGCGCTGGGGATAATATCCTAAAAACCAAACGGGTAAACGATCGAGATGAAATTGAGCGGTTTGAGCTTTTTGTTCTCCCAAGTTAACATCAGCTTGTGTTGTTCCACTATTGACCAATTGATCTGCTTGTTCAACTACACGAATCACTTGGCGATAGTCACGATCCATCCTAATATAAGTTGGAAGTAATAAAATGGGCGCTGTTTTTGATACCGGCCAGCGAATCATGGGATAAGGCAGGTTTACCACCCAAACAAAGCCTGCTAACCCAGTCACGACTACCCCCCCCCATAAGACTTTCTGAATGAGTCCAGGTGGACGATTAACACGAGCTGCTCGTTTTAATACAGATTGACTAAAATCAGGAAATTGATCCTCAATCACTTGGCGAAGTTCTTCAGCGGTTAAAGGTTTACCCTGCTGTCGGCAAAGCTTTTCCAGTCGCTGCATCACAATTTGTTGCCCAACAACTCCGGCTAAGTCATTTTGGGCACATCGTTTCACTTCTGCTTCTAAAATTTTAAAAGCGCGATCATATAACCGTCCCATGGAGTTATTCTCCGGAAAGAGTTTTCAATCAGGTTTCAAAGAATAACACTATTTTATCGAGCTTCAACGGATCCAGAAAAATATCCGACGTTGCGATCCAATCATAGAGTAATTCTAGAAAAGATGTCTTGGGTGTCACAACCTGATCGATAATAAAAACTGTTCCCAATGGCTCAAGATAACTGTGACTCAAAAATATAACGCTAAAGTTTATGTTACCCTTCGTCCCTCCGTTTTAGATCCAGCCGGAACAGCGGTGCGTTCTAGTATTCAGCATTTGGGATATGACACCGTTGAACAGGTGCGAATTGGCAAGTATATTGAATTGTCTCTGACAGCAACCGATGAAGCGGATGCAACAAAACAACTGGATCAAATTTGCGACCGGCTTTTAGCCAACCCAGTGATTGAAATTTATCGGTTTGAATTAACTCCAGTCTTAGAAACCACCCCACTTGCAAATCAATAAGGATAAATATGAAATTTGGTGTAATTGTTTTTCCCGGTTCTAATTGCGATCGCGATGTCGCTTGGGTAACAGAGGGATTGTTAGAACAACCCACCCGGATGATTTGGCATGAAGAGACGGATTTATCAGAGATTGATACTGTAGTGATTCCAGGGGGATTTAGCTACGGGGATTATTTACGCTGTGGGGCGATCGCTCGTTGTTCCCCTGTGATGCAAGCAACCATTGACCATGCTAATCAAGGTAAATATGTGATTGGGATTTGTAATGGGTTTCAGGTGTTAACAGAAGTAGGATTATTACCGGGTGCATTAGTGCGAAATCGCGATCTTCATTTTATCTGCGATCGCGTTCCATTAACCGTGAGCAATACCAATACTCCTTGGACTTCTGCTTACACTCCAGCAGAGGTGATTCAACTACCTATTGCCCATGGAGAAGGCTGTTATTATGCTGACAACAAGACATTAGAAGAGTTAGAAGAACATCAGCAAGTGGTTTTCCGCTATGGAACTTCTCCAACAATAACAGAGTCTGATAATCCTAATGGTTCTTTGCATCATATTGCAGGGATTTGTAATCGTCAGGGAAATGTGTTGGGAATGATGCCTCATCCTGAACGAGCCAGCGATCCGATGTTAGGAGATACGGATGGATTACGCTTATTTAAGGGATTACTTTAACTGACCCATCTCCGCGATACAGAAGACCGCAAGGCGAACCGCGATCGCTACTGAATTGAGGGTTGAGGCATCAAGTCAACATTCAGCTCATGTGATCATTCTTAATTCCTTAAATTATGGAAAAAGCGACTTTCTTAAATCGTTTCATTGCCTGGATTATCGATAATGTTATTATTGTTATTCTCAGCTTTTTACTGGCTGGGATTGCTGGATTCTTACTAGGAGTGACAGGGCAAATTACGGGAGGCTTGCCAGAACCCTTTGCCTTTTTAGTCAGTCAAGCCGCAATACTTCCGGTTATATTGTTACCCTTTCTGTATTACGGATATTTTTGGAGTACAAAAGCTCAATCCATTGGTATGGGGATGATGAATATTAAAGCGATCAAGAAAAATGGAGAGAATCTGTCTTTCTTAATCGCTGGATTACGAGGGACAGTGGGATATTGGATCAGCGGTTTGATCTTAGGGATCGGGTACTTATGGGCACTGTTTGACGCTCAAGGCGATGCTTGGCACGATAAACTATTTTCAACGACTGTGCTTTCGACAAAGTAATCAAACCTTAACTCTCTGTTGCGCGCGATCGCAATTCCTATTTGTTTTTGAGCAGCGACTGGGAATTACTGTTATATGAAATCCTTTACGATTTGCGACATAAGTAGGATGGATAGGTCCGGAGATGGATCAGTTGCATTCACCTCACTTTTTCATCATTATCTCTAGAAACAGCCATGAAGTCGGGCTAGTGGGTGAGCATTTTCACTCAAGTTTATGAGAATTTTAAAGAATTTTCTGATTTGATCCGGAATCAATTGGAGAAAGAGGATAGATAAAGTAACGTTCCGGATTACACAGAAGGTATGCCTCCTAAAGCTCATTTAGAACCCTACTTAAGTGCCGACGATCTCAAAGCCCGTTATCGCCAAGCCCGAGACACGACAGAATCCCGACGGTGGCACCTATTACAATTAGTCGCCAGCGGATGGACCATCAAACAAGCGGCTGAAGTTGTTGGCTTAAACTACGACTATTCTAAGGAAATTATCCGTCGCTACAACCGCGAGGGGCCAGTTTCTGTCAGAAATCGTAGCCGCGATCGCCAACCCCCTGTTGCTCGCTCTTTACTGAGTGCTGCACAACAACAAGAACTTAAGCAAGCGCTCCAAGGCCCTGCCCCAGATGGAGGGTCTTGGTCTGGCCCTAAAGTGGCAGAATGGATTGCTAAAAAAACAGGTCGCGATCATGTTTGGCCACAGCGAGGTTGGGATTACCTGAAGCGTTTGGGTGTCAATTGGCGAGAACGAAAACAGTTCCGCGAAAATGGTAATATCTAGTACAGTTAATTAGAATCGATTGATCTTCAGGTGCACGGTATTAGATCGGTCTCAATTCATCAGTTACAGTCCCAGCAACCATTTTTCGCAGGGATGCACCTACACAATCTCTACAAATGCGAGAAAATTCAGGGTACTTATTGTTTAATCACACAGCGCTCTTTGGAGATGGGGAATCAATACATCCAGCAAGCCAATTGAGTTGTCATTCCCCACTCTTGCTGATCTGCTCAATCATTAGAATCAGGGAATAGAAAAAGCCCGCAATACCGCGATTGAAGCTGCAAAAGGTCAGTATATTTTACCCCTAGATTCTGATAATAAAATTGGAAGGTTAGGAGTATTTTAATTAATCAAAAGGTATTTTTCGCCTCAAAAAACCCTCTTCCCTTCGGATTCGTTAGTTCACTCTATCAAGCCCATTCATTTTTTGCGGAGGATGAAACAGTTCTGGAGTTTTAAGCAGGGAATGTCAGCAGTTTAGCCAATTCAGCCCTCTCAAAATCGATCAAATTGAGGATGATATACTTCCGAGAAGAAACGCTGATGTTTGGGTGCTAGCTTTTCAATAACAACGGGTGGAATATTGGGTTTATGGTGGCGCACATTAATATGATTGTAAGCACAGAAAATAGAGAGACGGGGATGATGAGGATTTTGCCAAACATCTGCCGAATGCCGCACTGCTTCAGAAAAGATAATTAAAGACCCAGCAGGACAGCTATAACTTTCCCAAAGTCCCGAATCTCTGGCATCTATGCTACTAATCGGGTGAGTGCGTATATTATAGTTAGCCTTGTGACTGCCGGGTAGAAAACAAGTTCCGCCTTTGTTTAACAGAACTTCATTCAATTCCCAAACCACCCGTGTCATACCTGCATAAATACGTCCATCGTGAAAATTGTAAGCGTAGTTAGGATTAGTTGTGCGACCGCCCGCGTGAGGCTTCCATTTTCCTTCTCCCATTTCGCGGTAATTCAGAAAGACATTTTCTAAGCGAATTTTTTCTATATCGGGATCGATCACATCTAACAGTACATTGATCACTGTTGGGTGGTCTATGAGTTGAGCAAAAGCACCTCCAGGTAAACAACGTTCATGGGGTGGTAGTGAAGAGGATTCATTCTTCTGACGCAGTACGAACTCCTTGAGGATCTCAACCTCCTGCTGATTCAATACGGCAGGCTTAATAATATAACCCTTGAGATCGAAAACAACACGATCGTGCTCGTTCACGTTTCCTCCTGAGAGACTTTGATGATACATTTTTAATTGATCAGTTCTGGATGTTCGGCTAAAAGTTGTTAGTCCCAGATCTAATCAATCCGACACGGGTTGCAATCCCCTATAATTTCAAGTATTAATCTTATCACTGCCTCTCCCAATCCCATTATTTGCCGTCGCTTGCGCCAATTTCATCGTCAGCTTGCTCCTGTTTTAATGCTGCCATTTCTTGTTACTGTGATTACACCGAGTCGCTCATCGCCTCGGTAAAAGTTGGTTGAGTTTATCCAAGGAACAAGTACATTTTTTAATGGTAATTCACGAAGGGGAATATCTGGGTAAAGATTTAAAACCTTTCTACGTGTTGTTAAATGGTGTAGGAATGATCATAATATTAGTCACAGGTGGGGCAATGTGGTTTGAAAGCATTCGCCGTTCTGCTTGGTTTAAACAGTTAAAGACTCGTTTGAGTTTGCAACAAATTCCTGTAGAAGTTATTACTGAGTCAATAATTGCAATGTTTGTTTAATGTCTTGTGAAGTCGTTGTTGCGGTGCCAAACTGCCGTACAACCAAACTGGCTGCCACGTTACCCAGAATTGCTGCATCTCGAAACGAGGCTCCTGTACATAATCCTAACGTTAAAGCCGCCACCACTGTATCCCCGGCTCCGGTGACATCAAACACATCGGTACGGTTGAAAGCAGGAATGTGAAACGAAGGCAGATTGAATTCACTCGGTTCAAATCCACTCATGCCTTCATCCCCCCGAGTAATTAATACACATTTAGCTTGGGTTAACTGTAATAAATCTGTACCCGCTGCTTGTAGGGTTTGTTGATTGTTAATACTGTACCCAACGGCTTGCTCTGCTTCGGGTAAATTCGGCGTGAATACCGTTGCGCCAGGGTAACGGTGTAAATCCTTCTGAGCATCAATCACCGTGCGAGAATGCCCCAGAGCCGCTTCAATCACAGGGGATGTTAAAACCCCATCATTATAGTCTGAACAGACCACTGCATCGACGTGAGGCAAGGATTGACGAATAAATGCAGCCAGTTGCAGTTGTAAATCTAAATCCGGCAACTCATCAGATTTTCGATCCACCCGGACAATTTGCTGGGTTACAGACTGGCGAGCATGACCTGAAATTCGGGTTTTGGTGACCGTGGGACGGTTTGGGTCAATTAACATCCCCTCTGTCTCAATACCTGCGGTTGCAAAAATACTTCTCAGTGCTTCCCCCTGTTCATCTTTACCCACAAACCCCGCCACCGTTACACGCGCTCCTAACTTAGCCAAATTGTAAATCGCATTGGCACCACCGCCGGGTATTCTACGGGTGTTCTCGTGCCGTAAAATTAACACCGGTGCTTCCCTCGAAAGCCGTTCTACTTGACCTGTGAGAAACTCATCTAAGGTTAAATCTCCCACAACCAAAACTCGAACGTTAGCAAACTGGTCTAAGTGTGACATCAATGGTGTAATTCCAGAACGAAGCGAGGTTAGGAATGCAGTATCTAACGTCATAGCAGAATAGGGTTGACTATAAAAAACAGGATCTCAAACCCATAAAAGGCTGAATGAATTAAGTGGCGGATGATAACAACCATGATTGTGTTTAACCTAATTATTTTGATGTATTAAGCTCAAACACCAATAGGACTCTGAGGTGAAATAACCATCGCCCCCATCCTTACAATCAGTTATTGTGACTTGCGCTGTTTTACAACAATTGCTTTCAGTTGCGCCACCTGCTTTTTCAATGGACCCAACTGAGCCATATACTTTTTCAACTGATTAATTTCAGCTTGCATCTTCGCCATTTGTTTCTTGAGTGCTTCCACCTCGGCTGTGGCTGCGGGTGCGGCATCAGTAGTGGGCTGAGGTGGCTCTGGTTTAGTGGTTGTAGTTGGACGGGGAAGACTCGCTTTCTGAAAGGCTGATTTAATTGCCCCAATCAGGTGCTGCTTTTCAAATGGCTTTTCGATAAATTCAAAGTATTTAAATGGCTCTGGAATTTTTTCTGTCACCTCTTCCTTACGACCCGACATCAGAACCAGGGGAATTTTTCGCAGCTCATCAATGTCTTGAATTTGCTGAAAAACTTCCCAACCGCTCAACTTCGGCAGTAAGAAATCTAACATAATCAAGTTAGGCTTTTCTTGATGGATCAGGTCTAAGCCCTGTTTACCATCTTTAGCCTCTAAGACATCAAAATTACCCGGGGGTAGCATCTCTCGCACCCGTACCCGGATGACTTTGCTATCATCAATAACCAGGATTTTTCGACCTGCCACGACTGACTCCCCTACCGATGAGATAAATGTTTGAACTTTAGACTGGATCAAAATTGATCCTTAAGCCACAAGTCTAGCGTAGTTTTCCATATTAGATTAATCTGAATTGGCATAAAAGCGCAAAATTATTGAAAATTTTAATTTGTGCCTTCGCGGCTTATAATCTCCCAACTCCAGTGATGAAACCCAATGAGAGCAAAAATAAAACGCTATCAGCTTGAACCCATCCCCTCATGGCTTCGTCGTCCAATCGGTAAAGCCAGTGAATTATCCGAAGTCCAACGCATTATTAAACAACGGCAAATTCATACAATTTGTGAAGAGGGACGTTGTCCGAACCGAGGAGAATGTTATGCCCAGAAAACGGCAACCTTTTTGTTGATGGGGCCAGTTTGTACCCGCGCTTGTGGCTTTTGTCAGGTGGATAAGGGTCATGCACCAATGCCTCTTGACCCAGAAGAACCCCAAAAAGTAGCCGAAGCGGTTCAATTGTTAGGATTACGGTATGTTGTATTAACGGCAGTGGCACGAGATGACCTCGCTGACGGCGGCGTTAGGGTGTTTGTAGCGACAATCAATGCTATTTTGGGTCTCAACCCTCAAACTCAAATTGAAGTCCTCACAGCGGATTTTTGGGGCGCACAAGGGGGAGGTGATGCCCAGACCCTACAACGTCAACGCATTGCTATGGTGGTTGAAGCCAAGCCTGCTTGTTACAACCACAATATTGAAACAGTGGAACGGTTACAAGGGCCAGTGCGACGGGGGGCAAAATATCAGCGATCGCTTGATGTGCTCAGAATTGTCAAACAATTAGATCCAACAATACCCACGAAATCTGGATTAATGTTAGGTCATGGGGAAACGGAAGCTGAAATTATTGAAACATTACAGGATTTAAGACAGGTGGGTTGCGATCGCGTCACTTTAGGTCAATATATGCGTCCGTCTTTGCTGCACCTGCCCGTTGAGAAATATTGGACACCGGAAGAATTCGATCGTTTAGGAGATATAGCCCAGGAAATGGGATTTTCTCACATTCGTTCTGGGCCGTTGGTTCGCAGTTCTTATCATGCTGGGGAAGCTGAGGAGCAATAATCACACTCAAATCACACTCAACGCTGCTGTTAGGATTCGTCCCCAGCTTCGTCCCCAGCAAAGCCGGAATACTGAGTGTGCTATTAGGTCTAAGCCGTAGACTTGTTTCAAGGTTGCCGAACTTATGATTTCGGATTTTGTGCCTGAGACTGGGGAGTTTCTGAAGTAAAGACTACTTCTTCTACCATTCCTGGTTCTCCTAAGCGTTTAGCTTCTCCGTTATTGACTGTGATTAAAACTCCGCCAGCGTTACCTGCCACGATGACGAGCTCTTTGTTCGCCTTCCAAGTTTGCTGAGTGCCCCCTGAAAGAAGACCTTGAAATTCAGTTTTGCCATCAACTTCAATCAAGACCCAAGACTCATCTTTGATGGTTAAAGCTATTTCGACTGAGTCTGAAGTTGCTTTGACTTCGGAGGAGACGGAACGGGTTGTCATAGCCTCACCAGACTGAGCCACTAATTGTCCTTCAACTGATGAAGAGGACTGGGGTGATGCTGATTGATTCGTACTGGCAATAATGGGTTGATTCGAGATATCTGTGAGGGGATTGGATTTAACCAGGTAGGATAAACCATTAACAGCACAAATAACGAGCAAAATATAAGTTAGATAAAGATGGGTGGGTCGTAGCTGTGGTAAAGATAATAACTTCAGAGGAGACTTAATAGATGGCTCAATCGGTTCAGGCAAAAAGAACTGAGCTAAATCAGAGCCATTTAACCCCAATGCATTAGCGTATCGTTTAATTAAGCCTTGGGTGTAAACCGGTTCTGGTAAATATTCCAGTTGGCCTTGTTCTAAGGCTTGTAATAAAGGGACTCGAATTAGGGTATAAGCCGCCACCACATCCAGTGATAAGGATTGATTTTCACGGCTCTGGTGGAGTTGTTCCCCAATTTCTACTAATCGCTGAACCAGTTCAGCTTGAGAGCATGAGGGTGGTAAGGGTTGATTCTTGTTTGGGAGTGCTGAAGAAAATAGGCTCTTGTTCATACACGGTACTCCTGGGTCTTGACTGGGAGATCTACTGGCAAGAATGAGTTTGGCACATTGATCGCGGGTCACAGCCGTTTGCCGACCTTGGGCTGGGTAGACTGTGACTCCTGTTTGAGATCGCGAATTTCAGGCTTTGTGAGCCGGCGATATTGACCTTGAGGTAGCTGTTGCTGACCGGGTCGATTCAGTTGAACTGAACCAATTGCAGTCCGGTGTAGTTTTTTGACGGGGTATCCGAGTTGTTCGGCAACGAGACGAATTTGTCGGTTACGCCCCTCAATTAAAACCACTTCGAGTTGGGTTTGATCTTGCGATAGAGACCCTATTCGTCGGACTGTTGCAGGTAAGGTTTTCCTGCCGGATAGGATGACACCTTGCCGCCAGATTTGCAAGGTGGTTTCGGGGGGATGTCCCTTGACCCATACCTGATAGGTTTTGGGGATATGGTGGCGAGGATGGGTTAAATGAAAGGTTAATTCCCCATCATTCGTCAGCAGTAACGCTCCAGTCGATTCAGCATCTAGACGACCGACAGGATGAATTCCCTGACCTTTCTGTAAAGATCTTGGCAATAAATCTATTACTTTCAGTCTTCCCTGGGGATCCTCACAAGTAGACACAACTCCAGGGGGTTTGTTCAGCAGTAAATAGATCGGTTGCGGCCGATGCGCCGATTGAATCGGTTGACCATCTACTTCAATGCGATCTTGGGATGGATTAGCCTTCTGTCCCACAATCGCCTCGATGCCATTAACGCGAATTCGTCCAGCTTGAATCATTTGTTCTGCTTGACGGCGGGAAGCGATTCCCCAATGAGCAATAATTTTTTGTAGCCTCTCCTCCATATCAAAATCAAAGACGGATCAGGATCAATAAATGATTTTTAGTCCACGCTAAATTGTGTCACAATTTTACGGACTCTGTACAAATATTACAGCAATCAGTAATTATTCTTAGTCCCCTGGGGGAATTCAATTCTTGTGAAAGACGTTGAAGCGCTCTACCATGGATACTCCTCTGGTGGAGTCAGATCGTGGGGACAAATACTAGAGCCTGAGGTATATTCCAGTATATAACACTTGAGTCTGCTTGAAAGCACAAGGAGAGGGGCGTTATCATACGGGTTCAGTCAGTGGAAGAGGAGTTGCTAAATTTGTCTAGCTATTCAGTTGAGTCAGAACAGAAGGGTGTTCATCAGTCCCGATGGATTAGCTCGATTTTATCTAAAGCTGTTGAGTTTTGGTTGCGATCGCAAGTTGAATCGGTTGAACAGTTAGAAGTCCTGATTGATGTCGGACATCGAGATTTACTCAAGGGTCAAATTCCTCAAGTGACGCTTAAAGCGGCTCACGGGGTTTATCAAGGGCTACACTTAAGTCAGATTTGTGTAATCGCCACTCACATTCGGACAAACTTAGGTCAAGTTCTCAAAGGTAAACCATTACAATTACTTGAACCGATTGATATAGTTTGTCAACTTCATCTGACTCAAACGGATCTTAATGCTTCTGTTTCAACGCCGTTGTTGAAAGATGCACTTCGGGATATTTTGCTTCCCTGGTTACAGTCTCAAGCGGCTCTAGTATCAATCCAAGATTTGTCTATTCAATATATTACCCTGACTGAGCCATACTTTATCATAAAAGGAATGCTTGTACAAGCAGATCGGCACGCTCCATTTCAATTACAAACTCAACTACAACTTGATGATGCTCAGACATTAGTCTTAGCTAAACCTATTCTTGAGGCATTGCCTTTACAACCGGCTACCCTTTTAAACAGTTTGAGTCTTGATCTCGGTACATCCGTTAATATTCAACAACTTAATTTAGCTCCCGATCGCCTCAGTTTACAAGGACAAATTCAGGTTAATCCTGTGTGAGTGTATCTCATCTAAACTTTGTAGCCAAACGGATACAGATCCACCATTACAATGAAAGTTACCCCAGCCTTGTTCATTAGTATAAACGGGTTCAGTAATATGTTCAGTGAAGTCATAAAACTGAGTATTGGGTTGAGCAACTTCCATCCATTGACTCCCACCGGGACCATTACTGAGTAGCACAGCCATGGCTTGAGGATGTTTAAGATTCCCCAATCGAGTCCAACCAATTCTATCGGGATGATTGAAGTAATTTAATTGTTTTCCATAACCATAATGTTGACGAGCATATAAGAATTTATCAATTAACCAACGATGGCTCGCCATCCAAATTTCATAGCCTCTATCTACATAATGAGCGCCATAATAATCGGGATAAAAAATACAGGGATATCCTTCTTCTCGTAATAAGATAATGGCATAGGCAAGGGGTTTAAACCAAGGCTCTACAACCGATTCTAAAGCTCGTAAGGGTTGGGATTGATGATTTTCTACAAAGGTGACTGCTAAGGTGGGTTGTTGTTGCATTAAAGTCCGATCTAATATCTTTCGCATATCGTAGGATTGACCAATATGACTGGCTAGATGAAAATTATAATGTAAGGGCAGATCAAATAAAGAGAGTCGTCCTTCTGTGAGGGCAATATATTGATGTAAGGCTTCAACATCATGACTCCAAAAATCTCCTACTGTAAATAATTCTTGGGGGGAATTATAACGAATTTCATCTAACCAATGTTTCACAAACCCTGGGTCAATATGTTTAACGGCATCGAGGCGAAATCCATTAATTTCTGTCAGTTTTAAAAACCACTTTCCCCAGTTTTTTAATTCTTGCTGTACCTCTTGATTAGAGGTGTCAATATCACAGGCCATTAGAAAGCTTTCATTTCCGTGACGGGGATCAATTGGTGTTTTAAACTGCTTATTTTTTAGACGATAAACAGAGTCATCTTCCCAGTTATAGGCATTATGGTTAACGGCATCAAAATGTTGCCAGTGCCATTTCATTTTTGAATATTTTTCCCTTCTTCCTGGAAAATTAAAGTGACTATAAATTTTAATCTGCTTGGGTAAACTCATTTCATAATTACGGTTATCCCAAGCCACAGGAACTGCCTTACCAATTTCTGGGATATCTCCACCATTTTTATGATGAAATACCACATCTGCATATACTTGTAACCCAGCTTCGTGAGCGGTTTGAATGGCTTCTAAATACTGTTGGCGAGTTCCATATCTTGTCCGGATTCCATCTTTTTGATCGAATTCACCTAAGTCAAATAAATCATAGATATTATAACCTGTATCATCCCAACAACGACCGGGTTGTTGAATATTAAAGCTTTTACAAGCAGGGGGTAACCACAGGGCGGTAATTCCTGCATTCACTAATTCTTGAGCGTTATTTTTAACTTGATTCCACAACATTAAATCGGCATCAATATACCAGTGAAAATATTGCAAGATTGTGCCGTTGATTGGGAACATTTTTTCACCTCTGGATCAACAAAATAAATTCTCGGACTTTTATCGGTGTCCGAGAACAATTGGCTTACCGTAGGATAACAGCAAAACAGTCATCTTTGTTTAAGGTTACTGTTCACCAACGGCATTAATATACCCAATTTCGCTATTGTTTGTGACCCATTCACGAGGCTTTCAACGAAAAGCGCGTGGGAGATGCGGATTTTACATCCGCATATCTAACCACGTAAGAAGGTTAAACTTGGGTAGTATTTGTGGGACAAGCGGGAGAAACATCAATCTGTTCAACTTTCCGCACTTTGCGAATTAATGTGATTTCTTCTTCCCGGCGAATGATAGTTCGTACCGGAGCGACACAGACGATATCCTGTTGAGGATTGCGTTCAAAGCTATCAAAACTGATATTCTGTAGATTCACAGAGACGGGTTGCTGAGGACGAATTGCTGCATCTGTTGGGGTTTTACCGAGGGTAACTGGGGTCTTTTGGGCCGGAGTTGTGGGTTGAGGAGAGGTCGGGGGTACGATCGCGGCTGGAGGTTTATTGGGAGTGGCTGCCGGAGTTGTACCCGGAGAACTGGGTTTCACTAAAGCGGGTGGGGTGGGAGAAACTGGGGTTTTCTGCGGCAATTCATTATAAATCTCAAATCCAGCCCAGCGACCAATCGGATCGCTGATTGCAACTAATGTGCCTTTGCCGTTGCTCGTGTTAATCTGAATCAGTTCACCATTTTGACCCAGGTTAAAAAAGTTACCGGTTACACCATAGAGGGTATTGCCATAAAATTTCATACTGGCTAAATTCGGAAAGCCAATATCACCAATAGATCGGATTGCTCCTGTGGTTAAGTCACAGGTGGCGAGGAACTTATGCCGTTCTGCACTAATTAAGGTAATATAAGCATTTCCTTGGGGGTCAAAGGCAATTTCTCCGCAGTTATGTTTTTGATCGGCAACGGTCATGACTGGACGACCTGAGCCGGTGACTGGGTTAATAGAAATGAGTTGTTTGGCGGTGACGCCATAAAGATTTTGACGAACCGGATCGTAAGCTAAGCCAGTCAATGCAAAGCCAGTATTACCCACGACAGTCGTTTCACCCGAAGTTGTATCAATATTTAAGAGTTGACTGGTTTGACTGCCGGGTTTGACGGCAACCCCGTAAAGTTGACGATCCACAAAGGCTAGATCTGCCACTTCTGGGACAGTTGAACCGACTAAAGTGGCTTTTCCAGTTGCTAGATCGAGGCGATAGAGTTTACTGCTTTCTCCGGCGACGCTATCTTGAACATAAGCAACACCAGATTTTAAAGTGGTTGGAGTTTGGGAGGGGATCATAGGAGTTAAACGACTACTACAAATTACTTTTTCGAGCAATTGGGCAAAACCGTCGATGGCATCTCGGTCGCTGAATGCTTGTCCGCCTGTCTCAGCAGCAAGGCGCTGATATTCGGAGATAATGCCATCTCTATGTTTACTTTTTGAAGTTCCAAAATAAGTGTGAATTTTCACCCCAGCGGATGCAGCTTTTTCAACAGCCTGGTTTGCAGCATCAATATCGGCTTGCTCGGTTTTATCTCCGCCTCCTTCTAGGGCTTCATCCCCCAAATAGAAAATAGCACGAGCGGCACGCGATCGCCAATCAAAGTGAGTGGCAAGATCTTCAATTGCCCGCGCCCCATCTTCTTGAGCACCGGCTGATGCTAATTCTCCCCGTCGTCGTCCTCGCAGTTGGTTGCCGGGAACTTTACAGACTTGGGTTAAATAATTACGGACGGTACGATTAAAATTTGTTCCATTCCAACGGCCTTCGATGCCAAACCAGCTGACTCTCAAGTCTGAGGGACAACTGGATGCAGCGGCTTCAATGGCGGTTGTAGTTGCTTTGGAGAGGGCTTGGGCTTCGTCTCGCATAGACGGGCTGGTATCGATCACAATAACGAGATCGACGGCAGGATTTATATTATTAGATGTTTGGGTCATGATTGTAAGTTGGACTTCAATTAAGATTCAGAATGCAGTTAAGAGTAGAGTTTCACCTCACTAAAAATGAGTTGAATACTACTGTGTTATCGCCAAAAATTTTAAGCGATTAAAAGTGTTTTTTTAGCTTGTTAAATCAGCTAAATAATAATTTTCTCAGATTGAATATTCTCAAGATATTATATCTAATTTTTACTCATTCTCTCAATTAAATTAACTAAATTTAACTAAAATATTAATATTGTTTCTTTTCATGAAACTGAAGTAATTTTATAAAAATTTTTGCAAGTATGGAATCAGTTTTTCTGTTGGCATCACTCCTTTAATTCGACAAGCCAGTTCATGATCGACAAATAGTAAAGAAGTGGGTAAGACTTTGACTTCATGCTGAGAAACCAGTTGAGGATATTGGTCGGCATTAATTTTAATCACTTGCATCCGAGACCCCATTTTATGTTTAACTTTTTCTAAAATTGGAGCATAGGTTTGACTGGCACTACACCAACTTCCATAAAAACAAACTAAAACAGGAATAGACGTTTGATTAATTAGATCTTGTAAGCTCGAAAATTGTTTTTTAACAGCCATGAATTTGCTTTTATTTTTACAAATTAATTTATTGAAATAATTAATAATGAAATTAGGAAGAGGAGGGGGCAGTACAATATACCCCCATAAAAAACTCAAGTTTAAATTTAGCTTTCTAATTGAGAAGATGGTACTTGAGTTGTATTAACAGGACAAGCGGGAGAAACGTCAATTTCTTCAACTTTCCGTACTTTACGGATAATTGTAATTTCTTCTTCTCGTCGGACAATAGTTCGCACTGGCGCAACACAAACAATATCTGCACTAGAACGAGAAAAGCTATCCCAAGTCCAACTGACTAATTGTGTGGGAGTAGAAATAGCTTTATTGATCTCTTCGGGTTTTTGTAAGGCAACTTCCTCAATTTGGAGAACAATTTTTCCTTTATTATCTTCTTTTAAGGTATCAAAAAATAATCCTGTAATGGTAGTGTCTTCTAAAACTTTTAAAGTTATTTTATCTTTTTGTTCACCTCGTCCATTTAGAGAACACCAACTTTCAGAAACAGCATAAGTGTTGTCTTGCTTGGGATATTCAGGAATAAATTTACCCCCTTTTATCCAAAGTAGCGCCCAGGGTTCTAAACTGAATTTTTTGTTATCTCCCCAATAACTGATTTCACCCGATTTAATCGTGATTTTATACTCACCTTTTGGCAGTGAAATATAGTTAAAGTTCTCTTTTTTTATTTCTGCTAACTTTGAGGAATTGAGTTTCCAACAGTTATTGGGTTTAACTTCTAAAATTCCTTGTTGAACTCCCGATGCATCAGTAATAGCCAGCTTCACTTCTCCACTATTACTGGTTTGATCTTCTACATCAAAAAATAAAGCACAAACAGTGACTTTATTATTCGGTTTTACTTGAATTTTTAATTCATCTTTAAATCCATTTAAAGTGGTCCAAGTGGTGCCAACTTCAACCCCAGTATTGAGGTTCACGAAACCTTGCTCATCATGTCCAAATAACCACAGAACAACTAAAGGTTCTCCTTGATTCTTTTGCCCAGAATAGCTATACCAACCTTCAGTTATTTTAATGGTATAAGTTCCAGCTTCTAAGGTTTTAGAACTGGCGACTTGCTGTTCTAAATACTGCATATTGGGTTGACCAGAGGCTGCCATGTGTTCTGGGGGAATTACATAACAGCTCTTCTTACCATGAATTGTTAATTCTCGTGCCATTTTGCTCTCCTTATCACTTTAACTATTTGGATTGAGAAATACGCTTCTATTTTAATAAAATAAATCTCAATATTGTGAGATTATCCTAGATTTTTTAATTTTTCATAAAGATTTTTATTTTGCTGTTTTTGAGACAATTGTTTTGCTTTTTCAAAATCTAAATTGGCGGTTTGAGCGTCGTTCATTTTTCTATACACTAATCCTCGATTATAATAGGCTTCTGCATAACTGGGATCTAGATTAATCGCTTCACTGTAATCTTTTTCTGCCTCCTGATATTGCTCGATTTCATAAAGTGCATTTCCTCGATTATTATAAGCTTTAGAATCTTCTTGATCGATCAGAATAGCTTGATTATAATCATCAATCGCCTGCTGATATTTTTGCAGATCGTAGTACAGATTTCCTCGATTATTATAAGCTTCTGCATAATTAGGATTAATCTCAATCGCTTGACTATAATCTTCAAGTGCGGCTTGACTATTCTTTAAGATTTGATAAACAATTCCGCGATTATTATAAGCTTCTGCATAGTTAGGATTAATCTCAATAGCCTGACTAAAATTTTCTATGGCTTGTTGATTTTTTTCTAGGGCGTAATAAGCATTTCCTCGATTATAATAGCTTCGATAAAGCTGAGAATTTATCTGAATTGCTTGAGTATAATCTTCAACCGCTTTTTGATAATCACCTAAAGAATAGTAAGTATTTCCTCGATTATTATAGGCTTCTGCAAACTTAGGATTATACTCAATTGCTTGATTATAATCTTCAATAACTTTTTGATAGTCTTTTAGATAATAAGTGGCATTAGCCCGATTATAATAAGTCTCCGATAACTCAGGATCTATTGTAATAGCTTGGTTATAGTCTTCTTCTTGAGATAACTTGCTATCTTCTTCTGTATCATCCTCAGCTTGATTTTGTTCTTGATCTAAACGGGCTGGAATCAAAAACGAATATGCACCTATCGCGATAAATGCTGCAATAATAATGACCCCAATAATCAAAAACATTTTGACGGCGCTGAGTAACGTGAATAAAGCAAATTGCTGTAAATTTTTATCAGATAATCTAGCTTAATCTGACATCGTGTATGCTGAATTAAAGTGCTTAAAATATCAGACTTTTGTTTCAACTTAAGCTAGAACATTCAGAATAGGAAAATAGGACTTGTAATAAATTAGCCGAACTTTATTTTGATTTTTAGCTCGGCTGAGTTAATCTGAAGCCGATATGAGTTTCCCAGCTCAGTTTTGATTTGCTATAAAATAGTTAATTAGAGCCATTTGAAACTTTCACGATGCTTAATTAAACGATATCAGTTAACTTTTTTTTTTCAGTATAAACTGTTTCTCCTTCTTGCTGTACAGGCGACATTTGAGTCGTACTAACCGGACAAGCGGGACTTGCATCAATTTCTTCGACTTTTCTAACCTTACGAACTAAGACAATTTCTTCCTCTCGTCTAACAATCGTCCGTACAGGAGAAACACAAACAATATCCATCTGAGGATTACGATCAAAGCTATCGAAGCTTAAAGCATCAAGATTGCTTAAAACAATT
>CAYNXM010000310.1:0-19234 GCA_964401105.1 uncultured Lyngbya sp.
AGTTCATCGTTAAAGTCATGAATGCATTTTAGCACAAAACCATGGAAGCGATAACTGTTAAGTTTCACAAACCCTGCCCCGCTTTTCATCCCGACGCTGACAGTCGCGTACAGCGCGGGGCTTCCCAGCGGGTTAGCTAAAGAGATCGCTTGGGTTCTATAAAGATTCAGGTTCTTGACCCGAAACTACTGGAGCTGTATTATTTAACTGTAATTCGGGATGATCGGCTTGAACCTGATGACAATTCCAGTCATTCTTAAACAATAAAACGGGTCGTCCCCAGCTATCTTTTACCGTTGCAGTATTAAATAGGCGACCCACTTTTTCTAAAGCAGACCAACCGCCTGCCACCCAACGAGCCACACTATAAGGTAAAGGTTCTATTAGGGTTTCTACACCGTATTCATTTTCGAGGCGAAACCGCACGACTTCAAATTGCAGTTGACCCACAGCGGCTAAAATGGGGTCACGTTTGGCTTCATCAACTGAATACATAATTTGAACTGCCCCTTCTTCGCGTAATTCAGAGACTCCTTTACGGAATTGTTTAAACTTAGAAGGATTAGGATTTCTCAGATAAGCAAACAATTCAGGAGAGAAGCAAGGAATGCCTTCATATTCTAATTTTTTACCATTATAAATGGTATCGCCAATGGCAAAAACACCGGGATTATTTAAACCAATAACATCCCCCGCGTAGGCTTCATCAATGGACTGTCGATCCTGGGCAAATAGCTTTTGAGGACGGGATAAACGCACCGTTTTTCCAGACCGGGCATGACTGACGGTCATATCTTTTTCAAACTTCCCGGTACAGACTCGTACAAACGCCACCCGATCGCGATGTTTGGGATCCATATTGGCTTGCAGTTTAAACACAAACCCGGTAAAATCTGGATATTCGGGGGGAATTTCTCCAATTGTACTATTATGAATACCGGGTTTTAAGGCATAATCTAAGAAGGCATCAAGGAACAGTTGTACACCAAAGTTGGTCATGGCGCTACCAAAGAAAACTGGGGTCATTTTCCCTTGTTGAACTTCTTCTAAGTCCAACTCGCCCCCGAGTTCTTCTAACATCTCCAATTCTTCTTTTAACTGATAGTAAAGATCCTCTTCCAGTAAATCTTCTATTTTTGGATCGCCTAAATTTACCACTGTATCAATAGCTGCTTTACTGCCGTGGCTGGCGCGTTGAAACAGGTGAATTTGTTGATGACGACGATCGTAAACCCCTTTGAAGCGATCGCCCATACCAATAGGCCAGTTAACGGCATAGGTTTTTAAGCCCAATTCCTGTTCAATTTCATCGAGTAATTCTAATGGATCGCGTCCCGGACGATCTAACTTATTAAAGAAGGTAAAAATGGGAATATTCCGCATTTTACACACTTCAAATAACTTGCGCGTTTGGGGTTCTAAACCTTTTGCCGCATCTTCTAACATTACGGCATTATCGGCAGCCGCTAAAGTCCGATAAGTGTCTTCACTAAAATCTTGGTGTCCTGGGGTATCCAGCAGGTTAATTTGACAGTCTTGATAGTTAAATTGTAATACGGTTGAGGTAATAGAAATTCCCCGCTGTTGTTCCATTGCCATCCAGTCGGATGTGGCATGACGTTGTGCCCGTCTAACCTTCACGGCCCCTGCTTCATGAATGGCACCCCCATACAACAATAATTTTTCGGTTAAAGTTGTCTTTCCCGCATCGGGGTGAGAGATAATTGCAAAATTTCGTCGTCGCTCTACTTCTTGTTGTAATTCAGTATTAATCTCTGTTGGCATTCTAATGCAGTTAAATAATTTGAGAAGTGTATTAGCCAGTTTAGTACTTTATCTAAGTTTAACATAAATTCCTGACTATTTTCTCATACCAATTCTTTAAGATATTGCCCTTGATCAACCCCCGGCAGCTCGCCCTCCCGATCCCACGGGGGACGATTGGGGTAATGGATTGACTACATGATTACAGAGAAATGGTATCAGATGGCGATCTATTTTTGCCAAGATTTTAGTTAATGTGGACAATAGAGTTAAATCCGATCGCCGTTTTTTCTATAGATACAGGATTTCAGTCTTTCATTTTTAAAATATAGATCGATTATTTATATATGGAAAAACTACTCAAAAACTGGTATTTTTAGTAGCTATAATTTTATGAGATAAGTTTAATAGAGATAGTTATTTTTTGAGTGGGTTTAATATTGCTTCATTCGCTCTAAGATAGAAAAAAATATCAAAATGAACAAAAACTAGTCTTCCTAGTCTTCAATACTAGGATAAAATCTACTAAAGGAATCAGTAGCTTATTCCTCAAAATGATAGGTATAGAAAAAATTATATATTACCTGACTTAATAATTTTTGTCGAATCCTCATTTTCCCGGCAGGAAACACTCGTTTTAATTGAGATTACATCCTCAATATTAATTAGCATAGTTTTACAAATATCATCCAAAGGCAGATCATTTTTATCATAACCAAACGGATTTTCAATTTCTCGACCAATTTCTTCAATCCCTAATAATGTAAAGCTAATGATAGCTGCTACAATACCTGTAAACCATAATAGTTCATCCACCAATTGAAAAGGAATAGATAAACAGTAAATTAATAAAATCTGTTTGAGATGAATATTATAGGCTAACGGAATCGGTGTTTTTAGAATTCGTTCACAAGCCCCCAAGACATCCACCATCGTATCTAATAACTTAAATAAAGCAGCCAGTTGATAAGGATTTAAACAGTTACGATTCTGTTGACATTGTAAATAATCTCCAATCCATAGAGCAATCTCTAAGGGCGGATGGTTCATGTGTTGTAACTTTTCATATTGTTGCTCGGAGATTAAAGCAGCTACTTCATGATTCACTTTTTCCCCTCGTAAGTGCAATTTAAGTGAGACAGAAAATGCCACAATCAGATGTAGAGCAGCTATTTTTTCTGCCGTATCTTCCGGATTTATTTCGGCAATAGCAACCCTAATTTGTCGAGCAAAATTCCGGACAGTATTAATTAATGTTCCCCACAGTTTACGACCTTCCCAAAATCGATCATAAGCCGTATTTGTCCGAAATACTAATAACAAGCCGATCACTAAATCCGGAATAAAAAAGTTATCTAGTAACTGAGTTGGAATCGGAAAACCCTGTTGATACAAGAAAAAAATGAACAGGGAAAACAAGGTACAAAAAAGCACACGAGGTAAAATTGCAGGAATAACAGATCCACTGACTTGTAAGGCAATTTGCAACCAATTTTTTTGAGTTTGATTCATACAACTTGACTACTGTTTACTGGCTATACTTTCTACTCCTGATTCGGTAAAATATAGAATTCCTATTTTATATTTTATAAGGTAAACTAATAGTAATCTCTTAGCTGAAGCATCACAATATCCGATTAACAAGCTATTGCTCATGATAAGATTGATCAACCGAGAAGAAATATGAATATTCTCCAACTTGTCCTCATCGGTTTAATCGCGATGAACTTTGAATTCCCTAATTCTATTGAGATGTTTGGGGAACAATCTCAGTTGTTACCTCAAATAATTAATCAAAGTTTATTCAGTCAATTTCAACCTCCTCAAGACCTGGAACCAACAAGACGAACCGATGGCGCAGCCAGTCGAGGTGCTAAATGCCAGACTTCTAACCAACCACTCACTTTATTGATTCCTCAACAGAGTTATATTGGTTTAACAGTTGCTGAGCGTCCCACTTTAGTGGCCTACATTCCAAAGGTTGAACCAGGAAAAAACGGTAAACTAATTGTGCGAACTGAAGATGGGTCCACTAATCTGTTGACCACTCAGTTTGTCGTACCCCCTCAAGCTGGAGTCATCAGTTTTACTTTACCAGCTCATGTGCCCCCATTAGAAGTCGGACAACGGTATCAATGGCAACTAGAGATTATCTGTGAGGCCGATAACCCCACTGGAATCATTTATAGTCCCCTGGGTTGGATTGAACGAGTACAAGACGATTCTGCTTTATCTCAACAAATCAACCAAGCCATTCCTCAAACCCATTCCACCATCTATGCTCAAGCTGGAATTTGGTATGATGCTTTATCAAGTTTGCTAGCTCAGCGGCGTGCAATACCTGAGGATAGAACATTTGCTCAAGCGTGGGAAAGTTTGCTAAGTTCAGAATCTGTTGAATTAGAAGCTTTTGCTCAAGAACCTATTTTAGATTGCTGTCAAGCGCAAGAGTCACCCAACTGATTTAGCAGCCCATACCTGGAAGACTTCAATTCTTGCGATATCATTTACAGCAACACAATCATAGATCATGTGGAGAAATCTTAAAAAGTGGTTCTGGGACTGGCGCGGTGTATTGATTACAGCTCCCAGTATAACCGCAATCGTTCTATTGCTGCGATTTATGGGTGTGTTGCAGCCTTTTGAATTAGTCGCCTATGACCAATTGCTGCGTTTACGTTCTTTTCCGGATACAATCCCCCCCATTGTCATCGTTGGAATTACCGAAAAAGACTTACAAACGATTCAACAAACCATTATTTCCGATCAAATTTTAGCCGAGTTATTAAATAAAATTAAAGCCCAAGAACCTAGAGTAATTGGGTTAGATATTTATCGAGATATTCCAGAAGAACCCGGACATGAAAAACTGGTTGATATCTTTCAATCTACCCCGAATTTAATCGGTGCTCGTAAAGTTGTTGGATTTGACGGTATTCCGGTTGAACCACCCCCCCAACTGGCTCAACAAAATCAAGTAGGTGCGGTTGATGTATTGCCCGATGCAGATGGTAAAGTTAGGCGATATTTTCTGTATGTTGCTAGCCCAAAAGGAGAAATTATTCCTAGTTTTGGATTACAGATTGCACAGCTTTATTTAAAAGCAGAAGGAATTTTAGCTCAACCTTCCCCTAATAATTCAAGATATTTACAACTGGGTGCAACTATTTTTGTTCCCTTCTACCAAAATGATGGTGGTTATATTCGAGCAGATGATAGCAGTTATCAAGGAATTTTAAATTATCATGTTCCTCCCAACAGTTTTGAACAAGTTTCACTGACTCAAGTGCTAAACAATGATATCCCACTCAAATTAATGCAAGATAAGATTGTATTAATTGGTTATTTAGCACCCAGCAAAAAGGATTTTTATTTTACCCCCTATAGCAATATCTTAATGGGATTCCCTGAAAAAATGGCAGGGGTTGAAGTTCATGCCCATATTGTCAGTCATTTAATTCGGGCGGCTTTTTCAAAACAAGCCATAATTCATACCTGGATTGAACCCTTAGAATGGTTCTGGATTTTGGCCTGGTCAGTAGTGGGGGCTACAGTTAGTTGGCAATGGCGATATACTCAAGGATTTTCTCTAATATCAGTTCATTCAACACTCGGAATAACTATTGCAATGAGTCTGTTATTTCTCTTGTGTTACTTTGCTGTTTTATTGGGATGGTGGATTCCTATCATCCCCCCTATATTAGCAATTATTGGCGCTGTTACGCTTTTAAATAGCTACTTAGCCAAAAAAGCCGGAGAAATCCGGATAATTTTTAGCCGCTACTTTAGTAACGATGTAGTTGCTACCCTACTAGAAAATTCTAACCGTCTCCAGTTGGGAGGACAACGACAAACTGTAACAATTTTAATCTCCGATTTGAGAGGATTTTCGATGATATCTCAAGGTTTAGAACCTGAAAAAGTCGTCACTTTACTGAATATATATTTAGCTAAAATGATTGATGTTGTTAATCAGTATCAGGGTACAATTAATGATGTTTTAGGAGATGGTATTTTAGTATTTTTTGGAGCACTAATTACACAAGATAATGATAGTCAGCGAGCGATCGCTTGTGCGATTGCTATGCAACTCGCCATGTCTGAGGTGAATCAAAAATTACAACAATTAAAACTACCTAGTATACAAATGGGTATTGGGATTAATACAGGAGAGGTTGTCGTTGGAAATATTGGTTCTCAGCATTATACAAAATGGACTGTTATCGGCAGCCAAATTAATTTAGCATCCCGAATTGAATCTCAAACAGTAGGGGGACAAATTTATATTTCTGAGAATACATTAAATCAAGCCGGAGCCATTGTTAAAATTAACGGCACAAAACAAGTCAAACCCAAAGGATTTAGTCAGCCAATCGATATCTATCAAGTTCAAGGAATTACTGGAAATTATAATTTATATTTGCCCCAAGTAGAAGAGATTTTGGTAACACTTACTGAAGCGATTCCTGTTTTATGTGCTATTATTCAAGGAAAAGAAGTAAGTCAGGAAAAATTTACTGGATACCTGATTAAACTTTCAGAAAATAGTGCAGAAATTGAGGCAGATTTTCTCATCGAAGTTTCAACAGATTTACAGATTAAACTACTGGGTCAATCTCCCCCAGTTGAGGGGTATCCTCTCTATGGAAAAGTCACACACATCCCAACTCAAAAGAGATTTCAAATTCAGTTTACAGGAGTCCCCCCAGAAGTGGCATCTATCCTGGCCACTGAGATCTCATCATCAAACAATATATCATGAGTTAAATCTCTCCAGATGTTAACTGGAGTGTTGGGATGCTTACATCAGCAAGCAAAGCGAGGAAAGCAGGAAATTGAAGCCGATATCGCCATTTTGCTGAGTACTAATTAGGCGGCTTGAGTCTCTTCATTGTCTCATCCTTTAAAAAAGCTGGGTAATTTTAAAGGCTAATTTAAAGATTTAGTAAAAGTATGGCATTAACCGTAAAAACAGGCTGACACCCGATCAATAGAATGTCATCATTATAAATGAGGCTCTTGAATTGTTCTATCTCGGTTTATTCTATAAACCAGTAGAGGTTTATCAAAAGCTGGCTAGTGCGGTTGATTCATTCAGGATTAATCTTGATTGAATCTTGAGGGTGATAGACTTCAACAAATTATCAAAAAGCTGTGCTTTTCTACAAAGGCGCAGCAATTTTTTTATTTAAAGCATAGAGCGACATTAGAAAAAATACTACAATTTAACTAAAAAGTATCATTAAATACTGTTTTAATTCCTAGATTCTGTATTATCTTCAACACTCAGACTCATAAATCGCCTCAACTGCTGATTTGGGTTTAAACTTTATATTTTCCGGGGTATTTTACTCACTTTCTCAAAGATTTTGTAAAGATATAGCAAACGACTTGCCAAAACCGGTTATATACTTTGATAATAAGAACGAAGCACCTATTCAATCTAGCTTAGTGGACAACAGCATCGTTAATTAGGGGGTTGTCAACAGATTAGAGCTAGTCGATAGTCAGAGTTTAGATTATTTTCAGGAATTGGGTGCCGATAGACAGAAGAGATAATCAGGTCAACTCAAAATCGGTCTTCTACCAGTCCATTACACGTACAACAACAGAATGACTTTCTACAGAGTTCTGTAAGTTGCAGACCACTAATACTTAGATAAAAATTTTATGTGGATTTCACAAGTTACCAAGCAACTCTCGCTTGCTGTGACTGGAGCCACTCTCGTGACTCTGGGAATATTCTTCCCAACTCACGCAGCTCGAGCCGCAATACTAACGAACAGTCTACCAGAATATAACTTTGATGGAGAACCCACTTTTCCAAATCCTGCCAATTTGGTCGGGACATTTTCTTATACACTACCAAGTGATGCAAAAATTGTCTCTGCTGTGATTGAGGGAACATTCGGAAACTCAATATTTTCCACCAGTGCAGGGGTTGATGTCTATCTCGATAACGTGCTAGTCGCCCAGTGCATTGAATTTGAACAATGCTGGAATGGCCCTGGCCCTGTAAGTTGGAGTTTTACATTTGACGACAGTAATTTTTTTCTGCTAGAAGATGGGACAGCGATGTTAACCGCAGCTCAAACCTCTGAGTTTGTGTCTCGTTTAGGAGAAACCACCTTAACGATTGAAACCGTATCTGAACCCTCTGCATCAATTCCAGAGCCGACAACAACTTTAGGGTTGCTGGGGCTTGTGGGTGGGTTATTTTCCTTACGTAAAAGCAAAAGTTAAGATTCCATTTGTTGTAGAAAACAGGAAAAGAAAATATCAATAGCAGATAAATAAGGTGTTGACACTTTTACTATGACGTTGCCATGTCTTGTGCCCGACAGCAAGGGTGCAAGCTCCTCCATTTCCCCTGTCCTGGTCAATCCATCACGATTTGTTGAGTTAATTGGGTCCCATTATCAAAGATGCCATCAATCGCTACAAGATACTTTTCCTGCAAGAGATGACAAAAAAGTTCTCGGTTTAGGGGAATACTAATCATCGTGGCAACCAGTAAAAGTGAGCCCAATTATCCATGAACATCTGGCACGTTGGGGCAAGTCCTTCCCCAGAAGAAATTAACGGAGTCAATAATACAATTTGGCCCGTTGCAATTGAACAATGTCATCAAGGTCATCAAGTCAGTTTAATTCTTGACCAAAAACCAGAGCAAAACGGTATAAAACTCGCTCACAAGAAGGGTTTGCAGTGGATTGAAATTCCAGCTTATCCCTGGGGCTATTATTCCCTCCGCTTGCAGGGGTTGCTGATGGCACAGCAACCTGATATAGTCCATTTCCATTCTATTTTTATCCCTAAACAAGCCTCATTTGCCCGTATACTAAAACAGCAAAAGATTCCTTATGTCATTACCCCAAATGCGATTACACCTCAACTGCTACAGCGTCGATGGTTGAAAAAATGGCTTTATAGTGTTCTTATAGAAAAACCTCACTTTCGGGCAGCCGCAGGGGTAGCGGTGGTCACTCCCCCAGAGCAACAGGCCCTATACTCTTTTGTGCCGGGTTATTCTGGTAAAGTTCATTGGATTCCAAATCCAATTAATCCCAACACTTTAATGGGACAGCAATGGCAAGGTCTCACCACTGCAAAACGAGTGGTTTATTTAGGTCGTTTTGATGTTTGGCAAAAAGGCATTGACCGCTTAGTTGAAATCGGACGATTATTACCTGAAGTTGAATTCCATCTATATGGCATAGAACATCACAACACCCGTAGATGGTTACATTGTATTCAACGGAATTTACCGAAAAACGTCTATTTTCATCCTCCCGTTTTTGGCAGGGAAAAACTACAAGTTTTGACAGAAGCCAGTTTTTATATTCAAATGTCTCGTTGGGAAGTTTTTGGGATTTCGATAGCGGAAGCGATGGCCTTAGGTGTCCCTTGTGCTGTAGCTGATACGATTAATTTAGCCCAGCTATTTCAGTCTAATCATTTAGGTTTAGTTTTATCAACAAACCTCTCAGATGCAGCTCAACAACTCCGACAAGCCCTGCAACAGCCGACTCAACTGCGAAAATGGTCTCAACAGGGAAAAACCTTTGCTCACGCTCATTTTCAAGCCTCTAAAATTGCGAGTCAATATCTACAACTCTACCAAGAAGTGCTAGAAACAGAGAATAGGAAAAAAGGGAGAGAGCAAGAATATATTTACCCCTTGACTCTATCGCTTTAAATAAATTTTTTACTTTCGTCTAGTCCTTTTTTACCACACTTCTACATAAAAATGAAAGTTTTACTCTCTGCTTTTGCTTGTCAACCCGGACAAGGTTCAGAACCCGGCGTGGGCTGGAATGTCGCCGTAGAAATGGCTCAATTTCATCAGGTTTGGGTACTGACTCGCGCTAATAACCGACCGATAATTGAAGCTGAATTAGCCCAATATCCTATTCAGCAATTAAATATCATTTATATCGATTTATTGAACTTTAGCCAATTATGGCAGCCCGGAAAAGTCGGAAAATTTGCTCGATTCTATTATTATCTGTGGCAAATTCAAGCTTATTTTGTTGCCCGTCAATTACATCAAGAAATCAATTTTGATTTAGTACATCATGTGACTTATGTTCAGTATTCTTCCCCTAGTTTTCTTTCATTGCTGCCGATTCCCTTTTTGTGGGGGTCTGTAGGGGGAGGAGAATCAGCCCCCAAACCCTTCTGGTCAGGATTTAGCCGACGAGGTAGAATCTTTGAAACCGTTCGAGATCTGATCAGAAGTTGGAGTGAGCGGGGAGTATGGGTGAGGCAAACCGCTAAACGTAGTGCCATTGCCCTGGCGACCACCTCAGAAACCGCCCAACGCCTGAAACTGTTAGGCTGTCAGCAGATTCAAGTTTTCGGTATTGTCGGGTTATCCGCAAGCGACATCAACACACTTGCCCAACTCCCAGCCCCCCCGTCTCAACCTTTTCGCTTCATTTCTATGGGTCGGTTGTTACATTGGAAAGGCTTTCACCTAGGACTACAAGCTTTTGCCAAGCTGAATTTACCTCAAACTGAATATTGGATTGTTGGCAGTGGGCCTGAAGAATCTCGCCTCAAAATGTTAGCAGAAGATTTAGGTATTAGCCAACAAGTGCATTTTTGGGGGGCTTTATCCCGGCCAGAAACCCTCTCTAAGTTAGGGGAAACTCATGTTTTAGTTCATCCTAGTTTACATGATTCTGGCGGATGGGTTTGTTTAGAAGCAATGGCTGCCAAACGCCCTATCCTCTGTTTAGATTTAGGAGGGCCTAAGGATATTATTACCCAAGAAACTGGGATTAAAATCACTGATCATTCTCCTCAACAAGCTGTGCAAGAGTTGGCAGTTGCCATGCAGAATTTAGTGGAAGATAGGCAATTGTATAACCGCCTGGGAGAATCTGCACAAATTCGAGTTAAACAAGTCTACAATTGGACGGTTAAAGGCAAACAATTAAACCGATTTTATCAAACTATTACCCAATCTGAAACAGTCATTTTATCCCAGGATTAAGAAATACCATGCGAATTTTAAGTATTCATAACCGTTATCAAATTAGAGGAGGAGAAGATGAATCTCGCGAGGCTGAAGAACAGCTTTTAAGAGATCGTGGGCATCATGTAGAGGTCTATGAAGAAGATAACGACCGCGTGTCTCAATTGGGTCACTTGAAAGTGGCAATGAGAACGGTTTGGTCTGTTGAAAGTTACAATAAAGTTAGAAATATTTTGCGACAGTCTAATTATGATTTAATTCATGTTCAGAATTTCTTCCCCTTAATTTCACCCTCCGTTTATTATGCGGCTCAAGCTGAAGGTGTTCCGGTTATCCAAAGTTTAAGAAATTATCGCCTACTCTGTGCCAATGGCTTTTTGTTTCGAGAGGGAAAAGTGTGTGAAGATTGTCTCAATCATAAAATTCCTGTTCCCGGAATTATTCACCGTTGCTATCGGGATAGTTTACCCGGAACGATGACAGTGAGCGCTATGCAAACCGTTCATCGCGCCCTAGAAACCTGGACAAAACAGGTTAATCTGTTTATTACTTTAACAGAATTTAGCCGTAATAAATTTATTCAAGCTGGTTTCCCTGCGGATAAAATAGTCGTTAAACCTAATTTTATTTCCCACAATTCAGGAATAGGAAAAGGCAGCGGTGGTTATGGTTTTTATGTCGGACGAATTTCTCCTGAAAAAGGAATTGAAACCTTATTATCAGCTTGGAAATTATTAGACTTTCCCATTCCTTTAAAGATTGTAGGAGATGGGCCGTTATCCGATCAAGTTCAACAAGCCGCCGCAGAATATCCTAATATTGAATGGTTAGGAAGACAACCCTTGAAAACAGTCTATCAACTTATAGGAGAAGCAAAGTTTTTAATTTTTCCCTCTTTATGGTACGAAACTTTCGGGCGAGTTGCAATTGAAGCTTTTGCTAAAGGAACGCCAGTCATTGCAGCGAATATTGGGGCGATCGCAGAATTAGTTAAAAATCAAAAGACGGGGTTATTATTTAATCCTGGAGATTCTCAAGATTTAATAACAAAAGTTAAATGGATGCTGGAACATCCTCAACAACTTCAACAAATGCGAATTCAAGCCCGTTCTGAGTTTGAATCTCAGTATACTCCCGAACAAAACTATCAGCAACTGATAAATATTTATCAAAAAGTTATACCGTAGCGCCGAACCTAATCTCTATTCTAAAAGTATCTTTAAGGACAATTATCATGTCCTTAATCAATCTTCTACAGCTATAACTTTATCGCTGACTTCTCCCCTCTTGATAAGGGGGGAGACAGGGGGTCGATTAGTGGCAATACCTTCTTTAATTGGTATCAGAAAGAGTAATTAAATAACACTTAAAGTTAAAGGACTTTTAAGGAAGTCCCTCAAAAGTCCTTGCTGTATGAACTATGATAATAGATGATGACTGACACAACTGGTATTAACCAATTGAATTTAACATTACATTAAACCGATTTGAGAAAGAATTCCTTGACCTGTGAGTAACTCAGTTGCAACTCCAATCACGAATCCTAACATTGCTAGGCGACCATTCCAGGTTTCTGCAAATTCGGTAAATCCCAACTTACTTTCTTGGTTTTCCATAATTTAGTAGCTCAATCGTTTGCTTGCTGTCAACTAATACATAAAATGTAACATAGTAATTTGAGGATTGCAACATTTAGTTAAAAAAGCTTGACTAATCTACCTTAAGATGTAGTGAGAGAAAAATCTCCTGTTTCTATCGGTAGAGGCTGTTAATCAGTTCCACAACCCCTTAGACTGAACAATGGGGAAGCGTTTTAAATTGAAGATTGATGAATATTCGCATTGGAAACGGCTACGACATACATCGTTTAGTAGAAGGACGACCCCTAATTCTGGGTGGCATCCACATTGAACATTCCTTAGGACTGCTAGGCCATAGTGATGCAGATGTCCTCACCCATGCGATTATGGATGGTATGCTGGGGGCACTCAGTCTAGGGGATATTGGGTTATACTTTCCCCCTGGTGATCCCCAATGGGCGGGTGCAGATAGTTTAGTTTTGCTGCAACAAGTCGATCAGATGGTGCAAAATAAAGGCTGGTGTATTGGTAATATTGACTCTGTGATTGTGGCAGAACGTCCGAAACTTAAACCCCATATCTCAGCCATGCGCGATCGCCTGAAAGATGTTTTACAATTAGAACCAGACCAAGTGGGAGTTAAAGCCACCACAAACGAAAAATTAGGCCCCGTGGGTCGAGAAGAAGCGATCGCAGTCTATGCCGTTGTTTTATTACAGAAAAATTGAACTCAGGGCGACTGTCACCGATCAAATCACTATAAAAATCCTTAAACTATTGAGACGATAAGATTGATTCAAATGACTATAAATATCAAAATAGTTCCTCGATTTTTACATCGTTGTCTATTAATAGGAATGACTCTATTTTTAACAGCGTTTCTATCAGCTTGTAGTCCGGCTCAATCTAACGTACCCTCTCGATTAGTGGTTCCTACTCCTAGCGGCCCCGGCACATTTAATTATCCCTTAAATCAATCCGCCTATAGTGTCTTTGGCTATATTTACGATGCCTTAATTGTTGAAAATCCGATTACTGGAGATTTGGAACCCGCTTTAGCAGAATCCTGGGAAATTTCTGATGATAAACAAAAAATTGTCATCAAATTACGAGAAGACTTACAGTGGTCAGATGGGGAACCGATGACGGCTGATGATATTGTTTTTACTTATAACGATATTTATCTCAATCCTCAAATTCCGAGTAGTTTTAAAGATATTTTACGGGTCGGAGAAAGTCGTCAATTTCCAACTGTTAGAAAACTCGACGATCGTCGGATTGAATTCTCAACTCCTGAACCCTTTGCTCCATTTATTCGCTATGCAGGAGGACTGCCTATTTTACCCGCACATCTGTTAAAAGAATCCGTTGACAAAACAGATAAAGATGGTAATCCTCTATTTTTAAGTACCTGGGGAACCGATACCGATCCTCAAAAAATTGTAGGCAATGGTTATTATCAACTATTCAGTTATACTCCCAACCAACGAGTGATTTTAGAGAGAAATCCTTACTATTGGCGTAAAGACAAACTAGGAAATTCTCTGCCTAAGATTGAACAGGTCGTTTGGCAAATTATTGAAAGCACCGATAATCAACTGCTTAATTTTCGTTCCGGTTCTTTAGATACATTAGATGTGCAGCCGGAAGCATACCCCTTATTAAAACCGGAAGCAAAACGAGGTAAATATACCATTTATAGTCCAGGGCCGGATACGGGGACAATTTTCATGGCATTTAACCTCAATCAAGGGAAAAATGCCCAGGGAAAACCCTTTGTTAATCCCGTTAAATCAGCTTGGTTTAATAACAAAGCATTTCGCCAAGCGGTTTACTATGGGATTAATCGAGAAGTCATGAAGAATAATATTTATCTAGGGTTAGGTGCACCCCAATATTCTCCCCTACCTGTGCAGAGTCCATTTTACTTCTCTCCCGAGGAAGGCTTGAAAACATACGAATATGATCCAGAAAAAGCAAAAAAACTCTTAACGGATGCCGGATTTTATTATAATGAATTTGGCTTATTGTTTGATGCAGATGGTAATCAAGTTCGTTTCACCTTGCTCGTAAGTTCAGGTAAAAAAGTCCGAGAACAAATGGCAACTCAAATCAATCAAGATTTGGGTAAACTGGGTATTAAAGTCGATCCCTTATTCCTCAGTTTCAACACTTATGTTGAACGACTGTCTCAATCTCGAAATTGGGATGCTTATTTGGGTGGATTTACAGGGGGTAGCGGCGTTGAACCCCATGGCGGTTATAATATATGGTCAGTCAATGCTCGACTGCACACTTTTAATCAAGGCCCTCAACCTGGAGAAGGAAATATAGAAGGCTGGACAGTCTCAGATTGGGAACGAGAAATTGATCGAATTTTTGTAGAAGCTTCTCAAGAATTTGATCTTGCCAAACGCAAAGCTTTGTACAGTCGCTTTCAACAAATTGTCGCAGAAGAAGTCCCATTTTTATACATGGTAAATCCTTTATCTTTTGAGGCGATTCGCGATCGCGTTGAAGGCATTGTATATACTCCCTTAGGCGGCGGTTTTTGGAATCTTTACGATCTAGAAATTACAGAATAATCTGCATGAATTCAGAATCATTACAGCATCTCCTAGAATCTGTTGCAACAGGTACAGTCAACCCGGCTGATGCCCTAGAAAAAATAAAGCAACTTGAAATTGAACCCGTCGGAGATTTTGCCCGCATCGATCATCATCGTCAATTAAGAACGGGATTTCCAGAAGTGATTTGGGGCCAAGACAAAACCCCAGATCAAATTATTCAAATTATCAACGCCATGCAGCAACGTCATCCTGTTGTAATGGCAACTCGAATTCAGCCGGAAGTTTATCAGCAATTACAGGAGAAAATTCCTAATTTATCCTATTATTCCTTAGCACGAATTGCCGCCATTCATCCGCCATTAGATGGGGACAATTTTCCCACTCAACCCGGTAAAATTACCATATTAACAGCCGGAACCGCAGACCTTCCCGTTGCCGAAGAAGCCGCAATAACAGCCACTTTATCAGGTTTTCAGGTGCAACGCCTCTGGGATGTCGGAGTTGCCGGTATTCACCGTTTATTAAGCCATCGCCATCTATTAGCCGCAGCAGAGGTGTTAATTGTAGTGGCGGGGATGGAAGGGGCGTTACCTAGTGTTGTGGCGGGTTTAGCAGACTGTCCCGTTGTTGCCGTGCCCACCAGTGTAGGTTATGGGGCTAATTTTAACGGTTTATCTGCTTTACTGACAATGTTAAATTCTTGCGCCCCAGGCATTGGTGTAGTTAATATAGATAATGGGTTTGGTGCCGCAGTACTAGCAGGGCAAATTTTAAGAGTTGGAAAAGTGCGCGATCGCTAAGCTCGGCTAACGCCGTATCGCGTTACGGGTGAAACTTGATATCATCTGGGTAGAATGAATCTGGATAAAAATCAGGTAACCTGTGTAGAAACGTTGCATGCAACGCTTCTACGTGATAATTAATCAACCGGACATAATATGAAGCTCAAGCATATTAGTTTTGTAACAAAAAAACCCGGCTTCAAACAGAAACCGGGTTGTAGGGTGCGTCAATGACGCACCACGCACCTAAGATGTAAATAGATTAGCTCTGAGTGCTAGAAATCACACATTTTGTGCTACTTTAGTTAAACTCACAGAGTTTAAATCTATACCGCAACAGCAGACTTAGTGCTTGCACTCAGTTCGCCTTTAGCGTACTTAGCAGCAAATTCATCTAAAGTTTGAACCTTAACTTTGCTACCTTGTCCAGCCGCCCAGAATTGCTGATAACGATCGGCACAAACAGCTTTCATCATTTTGATCGAAGGCTTCAGGAAGTGACGAGGGTCAAAGTTTGCTGGATCTTTGGCTGCGGCTTCACGGAATGCAGCGGTAATAGCTAAACGGTTATCGGTGTCAATATTAACTTTACGAACACCACTCTTAATTCCTTTCTGAATTTCCTCAACCGGAACACCGTAAGTTTCAGGAATTTTACCACCGTACTCATTGATAATAGCAATCAGATCTTCAGGAACAGAAGAAGAACCATGCATTACCAGGTGAGTATTGGGTAGACGGCTATGAATTTCTTCGATACGGCTAATCGCCAGTACTTCGCCAGTCGGTTTGCGAGTAAACTTATAAGCACCGTGGCTAGTTCCAATTGCAACCGCTAAAGCATCAACTTGAGTCTTTTCAACGAACTCAACCGCTTCATCGGGATCGGTTAACAATTGATCGTGGGAAAGCTTTCCTTCTGCACCGTGGCCATCTTCAGCTTCACCCATTCCAGTTTCGAGAGAACCTAAACAACCCAATTCTCCTTCTACACTGGCCCCGATGGAGTGAGCAACCTTTACAACTTCAGCGGTAACATTAACGTTATACTCAAAGCTAGCCGGAGTTTTGGCATCTGCTTCGAGAGAACCATCCATCATCACGCTGGTGAAACCATTACGCATGGCAGAGTAGCAAGTTGCAGGAGAGTTACCATGATCTTGGTGCATGGCAATGGGGATGTTGGGATAGGTTTCAGCCGCCGCTAGAACCAAGTGGCGCAGGAAGTTTTCACCTGCGTAGCTACGAGCACCGCGAGAAGCTTGTAGAATCACAGGACTATCGGTTTCATCAGCAGCCTGCATAATAGCGAGGATCTGCTCCATGTTGTTAACGTTATACGCAGGGATACCGTAGCCATTCTCAGCCGCGTGATCCAGCAGCAGTCTCATTGGTACGAGCGCCATATAGTCTCCTCCTTTATTTTTACTTTTAGTGAGCTTGTTCTCAAGACGGTTATGTTAAGTAATCTTAAGACAAATTCTTAAGTTATTGTGAATTGTATCAGAAATTGGTCGCGGATTAGGTATTATAGTAAATAATTCATCAAATTTCTCAGAACCCCGTGTCTGAAAGGTCTAACCTGTCTATATACTTGATTAAAAAATCATACTTAATTTCTCAAGCCCCCTTAACTGTCCAATTGAGGAATAAACAGGGGATTTCTGCCCCTTGTCAAAGTGAGGCACTATTTCGCAACTCGGCATTAAACGTCAAAGGTGAAGGAGACGAGAGTAGACAAAAGTCTCAAAATTCAAGGTTTATAATAGAAACGAAGCTTGATTAATAAACTAAAAGTGTTATGGAATTGTTGGTTTTATGGGGAGTAACCCAAGCGGTTGGCTTTTTGTTTAAACCGATTTTAGAAGAATTAGCAAAAGAGGTGGCTAAAGATTACGTTAAAGACTTTTTCAAAAGTTGTCTGTCTAACGTTTTATCTCCGGAAAAAGAACCACTGCAAATTGCTACCGGAAAAGCCATTACAGAATTTTTAAAGCTAATTCAACAAGAACTAGAAGATGCAGATTTAGACAATATTACTATTCTTCAATACCGTTATTCCCTAGAAGAGTTTATTAAAAACAAGCAAGTTGCTGAAATTTTGGGCGGCACATTTACAACAGACTCAATTGATACTAGAACCCTTAAATACACTTGGAAGCAATTACAGTCAAAAACCTTACCCGATGAATTTAGCTGGGAACGAGTCAGTAAGCGATATCGGAAAAAAGTAAAAGCAATTATTCAAGAAACACCTGAATTACGAGAAATTTTAGATTCTCAGAACTTAGATAAAATAGCAGAAGCTGTTCCGGTTCAACCCGATTTTGATTTAAATAGACATCAAGAAGGAATCAGAGAAAAATATGGCAATCTTAACTTAGAAAGCCTCGATACAGACGGATGCGCTTATAATACATTGAAACTATGGAATATTTTTGTACCTCAGAATGTACGGGAATGTCAGGAATATTTACCCCAAGTTTATGAAATCCCCAAAGAATATTTTAAACAACTGAAAGAACAGGATGAAATTGATCAAGACGTTTCCATAGAAGAATTAGAACAACGACGCAGCCTCTATTCTCAACAGTCTATTCAATCTATTCTAGAAGTTGTTAATAATCCCGATTATAAATATTTAGTCATTCTGGGCGATCCAGGTTCGGGTAAATCAACGTTGTTGCAATATCTGGCGTTAGATTGGGCAAAACTTTCCTCGGAAAAATTACCCGATTATTATATTCCCTTATTAATTGAACTGCGAACTTATGCCCGTGATAAACAAGAAAAAAAATGTAAAAACATCCTGGAATTCTTCCATCAGGGGAATGTAATTTGTCATTTTCCTCAACAAGAACTCCATTCTCGACTGCAACAAGGCAATGTTTTAGTATTGTTTGATGGCTTAGATGAAGTCTTCGATCCAGCGCAACGAGAAGAAGTAATTACCGATATTCACCGCTTCACTAATAATTATCCTAAAATTCGCGCTATTGTTACCTCCCGTGTGATTGGTTATAAAGCCCAAAAGTTAAGAGATGCAGAATTCCGCCACTTTATGTTGCAAGATTTGGAAGAGGAACAAATCGAAGAGTTTATTCAAAATTGGCATAAATTAACCTTTAACGACGAAGCCGATAAAATCCGTAAACGCGATCGCCTCAAACAAGCGATTTCTAACTCCTCAGCCATTCGAGAATTGGCAGGAAATCCCCTATTACTTACCATGATGGCAATTCTAAATCGTAATCAAGAACTGCCTCGCGATCGCGCCGAACTTTACAATCAAGCCTCACGGGTATTATTGCATCAATGGGATATTGAACGCGCTTTACAGAATAAGAAAATTGATTCACTGACTATCGACCATAGAGACAAACAAGAAATGCTGCGGCGGGTAGCATTTTTCATGCAAGACAATGAAAAAGGGTTAGCCGGAAACCTGATTAGTCGAGAGAATTTAGAACGTATTTTACAAAACTATCTACAGGATATTGTCAGCGATGCCCGTACTATTGCCCGTGCCGTGATTGAACAATTGCGATCGCGTAA
>CAYNXM010000311.1:0-10450 GCA_964401105.1 uncultured Lyngbya sp.
CGCCAATATATGAAGCAGCAAAAGTTGAGTGAGAGTGCTGCTGTTCTACCCGAGTAAGGGATTGGTGATACGAGGTTGCCCGTGCGATCGCGCGCTGAATCGCTAAAAGTTGCCAAGAGCCTACAATAAATGCAACTATAATTAACTAAAGGAACTGAGGAGTTGAATTAATCAAAATCTTCATAATTAGTCCTCTAAATTCTAGAAAATCTTTCGATGATTTGGGCTGATTAATCGCAGCAATGAGCTTAAGTATGCTACCAATGACACATCTGTAAAAGCCTACCTTTTTTGATATAGGGCTACCTTACAGGTTCAACGGTGAAGATGTCACAATATTAATTAGATAATAACTCAAGTTCTGGCAATTTATTTCCTGGCTCTCTATGATGGCTCTGATTCATCCTTATCTCATACAATTTGCTCCCATACTCACCACAGCAGTAACGGTTTATACTTTAGCTTGCTGTGTTCTATTATTTGGGCAAAATCGATTGATTTTTTTCCCTTCCCGAGATTTGGCAACCACACCTGCCGATCTCAATTTATCCTATCAAGATGTTTGGCTGTCCGTGTCTTCAAATCAAAATCAAGCAGAACTTATTCATGGTTGGTGGATTGGGTCGTCACAAGGTTCCAATCAACCGGTTATCATTCATTTTCATGGCAATAGTAGCAATATTGGTGCAAATTTAGGCTATGTTCAACAATTTCATCAAATGGGATTATCAGTATTTCTGATTGACTATCGAGGATTTGGTCAGAGTAATCCGCGTTTTCCTTCTGAAAAAATTGTTTATCAAGATGCTGAGGCTGCCTGGAACTACTTGGTCGATCAAAAAGGAATTAATCCTGAGAAAATCTTTGTTTTTGGTCACTCTCTTGGCGGCGCGATCGCGATTAATTTAGCAGCAAAACATCCTGAAATTGCTGGCTTAATTGTTGAAAGTTCTTTTACTTCAATGCGAGATATGGTGGATTATCAAGGGAAATATTGGATGTTTCCGATCAATTGGTTGTTGCAACAACGATTTGCTTCGATTGAGAAAGTGAATCAACTTAAAATGCCTGTACTGTTTACTCACGGCACGGCTGATACGGTGGTTCCTTCAGAAATGAGTCAAGCGTTGTATGCTGCTGCTACAGAACCAAAACAACTGCTGATTGTTGAGGCAGCCGATCACAATAATGTTCGGCAAGTGGGAGAGATGCAATATTTCAATACAGTTCAAGAATTTATTCAGCAGGCCCTTAAACTCCAATACCAGTGAAATTCTTGATAGAAAAGGATTATAGGCAAGGGATGGCTGACAGTCTGTTGGCTGAATGATTGGTTTAACTTATCGCTTTGAATAAAGAATTAAAATTTTTGATGGACACAATACCTAGGTAAATATGCCATGATATAGGGATAAAAATTGAAAATTTCAGTTTTTACTCAAGACGTTACGTGTAACGTTTCTACAGAAGTCTATACAGGAGCCTACCTTCATGGATTCCGATTTTATCCTGGGTTTATTAATTGCTGTGGGTAATGGTCTGGTTTGTTTACTACTGCCGATCGCATTGTCTTGGACACAACAACAGAAACGGAAACAGATGAGTTAAGTTTCAATCACTTAAAAAGATCAATGAATCTAATAGTAGAGAAGTAACGAGGATAACTCTAAACTGGCAATCTAGAGTTATCCTATCTTTATGAAACCATTTAATTTACTTCCAACCGGCTCGATCCATCACTTGAATTGCTTCTGCATTTAAACGACCATAGGCGGAAACGCTCATGTTATCCTCTTCAAATGTACCAAATTGTCGGAGAACATCTGGAGCTGCAACTGATTTAACCACAGGATATTCGTTGTTTCCTTGAGCAAAAATTTGTTGCGCTTCTGGAGTGACTAAATATTCTAAAAACTGAGTTGCCCCATTCGGGTTAGGGGCTGTGGCAACGACACCACCCCCACTAATATTAATATGAGTCCCCCGACCTCGTTGATTGGGGAAAAACATCCCGACTTCACGAGCCACTTTTTGATCTTCGGCATCGCTAGATTTGGCTAAACGAGCCAGATAGTAACTGTTGGCTAAGGCAACATCTCCAACTCCGGCTGCAACCGCCTTAATTTGAGCCGTGTCATTTCCTTCGGGGGGACGAGCGAAATTAGCAACAAATTGCTTTGCCCACGCCTCTGTTGGCTGAGCACCCAATTCCTCAATCATTGAAGCGACTAGAGATTGATTATAGATATTACCGGAGGAGCGAATTAATACTTTTCCCTTCCACTTTGGGTCGGCTAAATCTCTGTAAGTCGAGAGTTGAGAGGGGTTAACTCTAGATTTACTATACATCATTACCCGTGCTCGCTTAGAAAAGCCATACCAACGACCTTGAGGATCTCTGAGATTGGCAGGAATGGCATTATTCAGGGTTGAGGAGGAAATCGGTTTGAGAATATTTGCCTGTTGTGCCCGCCACAACCGCCCTGCATCTACCGTCAGGAAGACATCAGCCGGACTATTAGCCCCTTCGCTTTTAATTCGCTCAATTAATGCATCTCCTTTCCCTTCAACTAGGTTGATTTTAATGCCAGTTTTTGTTGTAAAGCCTTCATACAATTGATTATCAGTGTCATAATGCCGCGATGAGTAGAGGTTGACGACTCCAGTCTGGGCTAAACTAGGACGACTACGATTTAGCTCCCCAATGGTAATGGCTGTAAGGGCTGCTCCACCTGCTATAAAGCTACGTCTTGTCAATTTGTTCATAATCTCTGTTTCTTGCTAACATCACAATTTTCCAGAGAATCAAAGACTGAATCTCTGTCACTCAGGACTTAACTAATGCAAATAATTCTTAGTTAGAGTGTGACTGTGAATTGTATCATAATTGAAAACTATTATTAACAAATTTGGTAAAATTACAGGAAAAGTAGCTCTGGCTATATTCGGGAATTTGAAGAGGCTTGATGAAATAATAAATAACTGTTGCCCGATCTAAGAATTGTATGATTGAACTTCTTGCAGCTCTCTCTGCATCCGCAGCAGCCGGGATCCGGATTGCCTTACCCCTGCTGTTAATTGGGTTGCTGCAAATTGATCTATGGTCAGATGTGCCTTTGTTATCTTATTTTCCGCCGCAAGTGGTTGTCGGCGTTTTGGTCAGTTGGTCTTTATTTGAGTTATTTGCCTCTAAAAAGTTATTAGGGCAACGGATTTTACAGGTAATCCAGCTTGTTTTTAGCCCTATTGTGGGCGCAATTATGGGGATGGCAATTGCCCAAGCAACAGACTTTTCAGCTTGGCTGATATGGGTAATTGCGATCACGGGGGGGTTACTGGCTTTAGTCTTACAACTGGTGCAAGCCGGATGGTTTTATCGCTTACGAGGGTTGCCATTATGGGTGATTTTTACTCAGGATATTCTCTGTGTATTCCTGGTGATTTTTGCTTTGGATGCGCCTAAACAGGGAGGGCTGATTGCAATGCTACTATTGTGGTTTGCTATTCGTAGCTCTAAGGAATGGTATCGTTGGTATACTCATCAAAATAATTAAAGCGATCGCGCCCGCGTAGCCTCAGCAGTATCGCTATAAATATTGTGTTAACTTCCTCCAACTTCCCAAGCTGAAAATGTTATGCTGCAAAGAGAAATCCTCTTTTTGTCAAGTTGTGAAGAGTGAGTGTGATTGCCAAGATGAAATCTCGAAGGTTAAATACGACGGGTTGGACTGCGTCCAAACATTTTCCGTCACAGCGGTCTATGTTGGCGGGTTTAGCGATGCTCATTGTCGGGTTGAGTGGACAGGCTATTGCGACTGCTTCTAGTCCAACATCGACTCAAACAAACCCTGGAAGTATACTAAGAAATTTGTTAGGCCCGAAAATTCCTCCTTTAACTGACCCCTCTGATTTTTTACCTCTTAACAGTCTCTATCAAAAGCGAATTGTTTTACGTTTAAGTGAACGTCGGGTTTATCTCTATCGTGGTGAGGAAGAAATTGTCAGTTATCCTGTTGCTATCGGGAAACCGGGATGGGAAACCCCTACAGGAACGTTTGAAGTGATTACCATGATAGAAAACCCTGCTTGGCAAAATCCCTGGACGGGAGAAGTGCGTCCACCGGGGCCAAATAGTGCCTTAGGTTTACGTTGGATTGGGTTTTGGAGTAATGGCAAAGATACCATTGGCTTTCATGGCACACCCACTGTAAATTCAATTGGACAAGCCGCATCTCATGGTTGTGTACGGATGTACAATAAGGATGTAGTGGCTTTATTTGAACAGGTGGACATGGGAACAACGGTGGTTGTTGAACCTTGAGTTAGTTGAATTGTTGGGCATAAAAATAAGCATAGCGATCGCCTTTTTGCAATAGTTCTTGATGGGTTCCTGACTCAATCACGTTGCCTTTTTCAATCACTAAAATTCGATCCGCTTGACGGACAGTGGCGAGGCGATGGGCAATGACAAATACGGTTCTGCCCTGCATTAATCGTTCTAAAGCTTCTTGAACTAAGGCTTCAGATTCTGAGTCTAAGGCTGAGGTGGCTTCATCTAATATAAGAATTTTAGGGTTAAGTAATACGGCGCGGGCGATCGCAATCCGTTGTCGTTGTCCCCCGGATAAATTTACCCCTCGTTCTCCTATTAAAGTTTCATAACTATTAGGAAGTTGGCTAATAAATGAATGGGCATTAGCAATTTTAGCAGCATTTTCTACCTGCTTTATATCATAATAGGCTTGACCAAAGGCAATATTTTGAGCCACTGTTCCCGAAAATAAAATCACCTCTTGCGGTACTATTCCTATTTGTTGCCGTAAACTATTGAGGGTAACGGTTTGAATATCTATACCATCAATTAAAATAGTGCCTTTTTGAGGCTCATAAAATCGCGGTAATAAATTCACTAATGTGGTTTTTCCTGCTCCCGATGCCCCCACTAACGCAATCATTTCTCCGGGTTTTATTTGAAAATTTAACTGTTGTAAAATCAGGCTTCCGGGTTGATAAGAAAAAGAGAGATTACGATATTCAACTTCTCCTTTTACAGGCGGTAAATTCTTAGCATCTGGCTTTTCTATAATTTCGGGCTGATGAGATAATAATTCAAAAATGCGATCGCAAGAGGCTTCCCCTTGTTTAAATTCACTATAATTACTGGTGGTTAAAGAAATTGGATCGATTAATAACGCAACTGCCGTCACATAACTAATAAATTCGGTTCCGGTTAAATTGCCTTTAGAAATTTGCCATCCACCGAGTAGAAATAACACCACTACACTCATGGCTTCTAAAAAGCCAACCACGACAAATTGTAAGGCTTTTGCTTGTTCAGTACGATATTTTGCCCGTCGATTTTGTTCGGCCTCTAAGGTAAAGCGAGAGATTTCATAATCTTGGGCAGAAAAAGCTTTTACTAAGCGAATTCCGGCTAATACTTCTGTCAGTAAAGCCGATAAATTAGAAATCCGAGTTTGACTTTGACGGCTATAATTTAACAGTTTTTCCCCAAACCAACCAATGAGTAATGCCATTAATGGGGCAATAATTAAGGCAGCGCTGGTTAATTGCCAATTGAGATAAATCATATATCCCAACACGACAATCAGTTGTAAAATACAGGGAATAAACTGATGGAAGAATTTATAAATCACTTCCCCCACTCGGTCAATATCTTCCGTTAAGCGATAAGATAAATCTCCTGTTTTTGCCGTTTCAAAATAGCTGACACTGAGGCGATGGAGATGAGTATAAATATGCTTTCGTAGGTTGAGGGCAATGGTTAAAGCCGCTTTTGCCATCAGGGTATCCTGACCATATTGCACCGTTCCCCGCACTAAAAAAATAATAGCAGTCACTCCGGCTAATTGAGCGATCGCAGTAACATTTCCTTCCCCAATATAACGGGCAATATTCCCCACTAATGCCGCTAACAACGGCCAAAAAATCGTAAAAATTAGCGTGCAACCTAAAGCCTTGGCAATGGTTTGCCACTGAGGAGAAATAAAAGGCAGCAGTTGCCAATAGCTAGAACGGGATTTCACGCAGGCGATCGCCAATAATTATGATATGATTTGAGTTAATCTGATCTTACCATTGTGCCAATCCAGTTTAAATAAGCGGATGAGCCAGTCACAATCGGGATGGCAATGATTTCAGGAACTTCGTAAGAATGCAGAGATAATATTTTTGCTTCTAAGGCAACAAAATGATTTAAATCTGTTTTAACGATTAGTTGCCATTCTTCATCTGAACAGATTTCTCCGTTCCAAGTATAGACCGAATGAATAGGGGTGAAACTCACACAAGCGGCTAATTGAGATTGAATTAAAGCAGTTGCAATGGCTTCAGCCTCATCGCGAGAACTAGCAGTGACGAATACTACACCATAACGAGTTGTCATAGATGTTGTTAAGATTAGTTTAAACTGTATTCATTCGGGTTCTAGAATGAACGGAATAAGTAGACCGACGCTCCAAATCCCGTTTCATTGTTTCGGGTAAAATTGCATTACCTAGTTCTGCACCCTCTAGTTGAGTCCCCCAAAAACTTGACTCTCTTAAATCAGCGTTTGCCAAGTTTACTTGAGAGAGTTGAGCAAAGTTTAAATTGGCTTGAACTAAATAAGCTTCTTCTAAGTTGGCCCCTGTGAGGATAGCATCCGCTAAGCGCACACCATGCATTTGAGCCTGACTCAAATTTGCAGCCGTTAAGTTGGCTCCAGCCAGGTTGGCATTATTCAGTTTAGCATTACTGAAGTTCAAACCATCTAGGTCAGCGCGACTCAAATTCACGCCATTGAGGTAAGCTTGACGAAAGCTTGCCCCGGTTAAAACAGCGTTATCTAACTTCGCCCCACTGAGTTTAGCACTGTAAAAATTAGCCCATTTCAGGTTAGCATGACTTAAATCACTGTTGCGTAAGTTAGCTTCTGTTAAATTAGTACCGCACAAGTTGGCTTTAACTAAGTTTGCCCCTCTTAAGTTAGTTCCTACCAGTTTGGTCCCACTGATTTGAGCACCGGATAAGATTGACTTGACTAGGAATGCCCCACATAAATTGACTTTAGTGAGGTCTGCATTCACCAGTTGGGCTTCATTCATCTTGGCAAAACTTAAATTTGCCCGATGTAATATTGCCCCATTTAACCGAGACTTAATTAAAAAAGCGCGGCCTAAGTTTGCCCCTGTTAGATTGGCTTGAGAGAGGTTGACACCCATCAAAATCACTTTTCTCAAGTCTGCGCCTTCTAAATCAACACCGGTAAAGTCTGTTTCTCCCTGCTCGTAATAATGCAGTAACTGACTGACTTTCATGCAAGATCTAAATGCAAATATTCTCTTTTTCTATTTTAAACCGGAATCCTTAAGAAAATGTTTATAGTTTTATGTACATATCTAATTTTGGATAGATTCTCTGAAGTATTCTGAATGTGTAGTACGATTCCGGCGCTTTCTTATGCCTCTTCCACGCCTACTGGGCTAGAACCTTGATTTTTCGTGGCCATAAACAACGTGATTTGGTGACCCACAGTCAAGTTTATAGATACATACTGCAAATTTATCCTAATCCAAAAAAAGAGGCGATCGCGGGCAATATCTCTTGGCATTGTTTAACTAATTTCGTAACCGTTGGCAACTCAGCTAATAATCCCTTGAGAAACCGCATTGCCCCTTTTGCTTTTTGTTGCATGGTGTTATCTTTTGGCTTTTGTCCTGCTTCTGCCAAGGTTTTTACCTGTTGTAGGGCTTGAACTTTATCATCCTCACTCAATTCAGGGGTATTTGAAATTGCTGTTTGTAACTGTTCTAGTAATTCTTTAATTCCCGGTTTTTCCGATTCTTCTGAAGGGGGCAACTCATTAATACTATTACTAATGCTACTGTTAATATTATCAATATTTGAAATAGCGCCACTGGCATCAAAATTACCGCCAACACTTCCGACAATGTTGCCTCTAGCATCTCCACCAATATTTTGATTATTACTCATAGCTTGACTCTCCGATTTCATATCAATGTTAACAAATTTATCTGATGAAAATGCAGCGATTGCAATTTATTTAATATCCTGGTTGTGACGCACCTCTGCTTTCTTTTGCTTTTTGTCCAACCTCTGCCAATGCTTGAACCTTTTCTAAAGCTTCGGCTTTATCAGCCTTACTCAATTCAGGGGTATTTGAAATTGCTGTTTTTAATTGTTTCAATAATTCCTTAATTCCCGGTTTTTCCGATTCTTCTGAAGCTGGTAACTCATTAATGCTACTGCTAACGCTACTATTAGTATTATCAATATTTGAAATAGCGCCACTGGCATCAAAATTACCGCCCATACTTCCGATGATATTGCCTTTAGCATCTCCATCAATATTTTGATTATTACTCATGGCTTGACTCTCCGATTTAATATCAATGTTAACAGAATTATCCGATAAAATTGCAGCCATTGTAATTTCTTTCATATCTCGATTATGACGCATCTCAGCTTCTAATAATGCTTGTTTAGCTGCTTCTAACTGGGCTTCATAGACATCTAAAAATTGACGTTCAACTTGTCCTTTATCTGTGTTCTCCGGTACTTCAAGAGTCACTAAAATATCATTGCCTTTCTTTTGAATCGATTGAATCGAATTATAATCAATTTCTGGGTGTTCTTTCATTAATTGCTGAAAGGCTTGCTGAAAGGCAGGCGGGTCAACCCCATTTCGTAATAAAATCTCTACCGTATTCATGATTTGGCGATAGAGTTTCTCAAAATCTCCCGGTTGAAACACCTCTTTTGGATCGTGGGGACGACGTTCTAAACTACCTTGAGAATCAGGTCTTTCTAACAGAAAGATATACCTACATTTAATTTTTTTAAAAATCGTTGTTGAGTCAGTATTCCAAGCTTTTAAACAGGCTGCCGTTAGCGTTACTTGAGTAAAATCTGTCCCAACACAATTGGTTTCAGTTAAAATTGCACCCTTTAAATTTGCGCCTTTTAACATGGCTTGACTTAAATCCGCTTGTTTTAAATTGGCGTAACTTAAATCAGCATCTGTTAAATTAGCGCCTCGTAGATTAGCTTTTTCAAAGGATTTACCCTGTCCTTTTCCTGTAACTAATAATTCCTTAACCGCAGGTTCAGATAAAATAGTATTACCTACTCTGGCTAAATCTAATTTTTTCGCCTGTCGCCAGCAAGTCCGAATCAGTATTTTACTTCTCAAATCTGTATTCTTAAGTAAAGCTTTGCTAAAGTCAGCATCTGTTAAGTCAGCATCGCGAAAGCAAGTTCCTCCAGTAGCCGCAATCGCAACAGCATTACCTCTAATCAAAGCATATTTTTCATCTCCTTTAATTGCTAGCCAACCAATATAAGCACTCAGTAGTCCCAGGACAAGCGTTATACTACTGGCAATAATTCCAACTAGAAGACCCATCTCTGAAATTTCACCGAAGGCAATGGCAATAGCAAAGCCAATGGCGAAGGCAACGGCAAAGGAGAAAGCAATAGCGAAGGCAACGGCAAAGGTAATGGCGAAAGCAAGGGCAATGGCAATGGCGAAAGCAAAGGCTATCGCGATGGTGAAGGCAAAGGAGAAACCAATGGCGAAGGCAATGGCAAAGGTAATGGCGAAGGTGAAGGCAAAATTTACACCAACTCCCTGGCGAATGATAAAAATACAATACCCTAGCAGAGAAATAAGGCTCACATAGGCTACAATTTTAGATTCTATGACACTATCTGAAAGCAAGCCTGCGATCAGAAATCCAGCAAATCCAGAGAAGACTCCTGAAAATACCACCAAAATTAAACAAATAATCAACAAAACCACAACCCAACGTTTCTGTAAACCTGCTTTGGCGGCTGTGAACTTTGTCTGTTGGAGTGTTGCGCCTCGAAAGTTGGTTCCTCGGATATCGGCTTCGCTAAAATCTGCATGGGATAAGTCTTCTCCCTTAAATGATAACCCCCGAAGGTTTAGCCCTCGGAAGTCCCGTCTGCCTTCTGTGTATCGCTTCAATACCTCGCTGGCTTTCATCGGATGATATTTCTAGGGTTAAATAGTGCCCCCTAAATCCCCCAATCCTGGGGGACTTTCAATCTTTCTCCCCCCAAATTGGGGGGATGGGGGGGCTAAATCGAGAATTTGAATGTATAAAAACAACTTTTCAGATGTCCCCTTAAACTCAAGCAATCTAACTAAAACTAAAAGGAAAAATTGGACTAGGATTTAAAAGCTCGCGCTGCTGGTTTAAGCATCTCTGAGTTAGTAAGACAGGCAATAAATCGGGTGATAATTTCCTCCATAGGCGATCGCTATATTCCTTTTTGGGCGTAAGAAAAAAGTGTTTAAAAGCAAATCGATTTTCATCCGTAATTTTACTCAAATAACTGGACAACAAATAAATAACATTTACCAATCGTCGTCATAATCATCTATGTCTGGTCGCTCTAGACT
>CAYNXM010000312.1:0-7371 GCA_964401105.1 uncultured Lyngbya sp.
AGTTCATCGTTAAAGTCATGAATGCATTTTAGCACAAAACCATGGAAGCGATAACTGTTAAGTTTCACAAACCCTGCCCCGCTTTTCATCCCGACGCTGACAGTCGCGTACAGCGCGGGGCTTCCCAGCGGGTTAGCTAAAAAAAGCTTGTCTGCACTGATAAACTGCACAGTTATAAAGATTTTTCGACAAAAAACATAAATTATCTAGTTCTTGCCACTGTTGCTTGGAGGATTTTATTAGATGCTTTTCAACTAATTTCATTTTCCTCGTCCTCCAAGGGTTTAACCATGCACTCAGTTCTCCGCTTCTGTCTTCTGATGCCGTAAATCCTAGCACAAAAAGAGGTGATAATCGATTGGGTTCACCTCAATATCTTTGCCCTGTGAATTGAGTCACACCTTAATGTAGTCGAATCCTACAGGAGTTAGCCGATCCTTATGTTCCCAGACGTAATGGTTATAGTCATTATAGTCTGAGAGTTTCATCTCGATAGATTAACATAGATGACTAAATTTGACTATGTTTGCGTCAAAACTTTACAATACTTTAAAACTTGAGCCGGCCTGATTGGTGAGGCATAATTACGATGTTGGAAAAACTATTACGCACGCGGGGTTAAAAAAACTATTGCGCACCCCTTTGATTATTTAGGATCGATATCAAATCAGCGACTCAACTCTCTACCATCGAGTCAAGCATAACGATATGGGAAAAACTATTGCGTAAAGCAGTTAAATAATCTCCCAGGTCTCTACAATCAACGATGTTGGAAAAACTATTGCGCAAAACAGCTTAATTAATCTCCCAGGTCTCTACAATCAACGATATGGGAAAAACTATTGCGTAAAGCAGCTTAATTAATCTCCTCAGCATCCATAGCGATTGTTTAGGATCGATGTCAAATCAGCGACTCAACTCTCTACCATCGAGCAAAGTATAACGATGTTGGAAAAACTATTGCGTAAAACAGTTAAATAATCTGCTCGGCATCCATAGCGATTGTTTGGGATCGATGTCAAATCAGCGACTCAACTCTCTACCATCGAGTTAGGGGATTTAGTTAAGGTCTGAGTTCTATTGGAGTCTAGTCAGGAAACTGTATGGCAAGAATTTTGCCGAATTTCCCTGAATCTATAATTGCGTTTTATGAGATCATTAAACTTTTGCGCGATCGCAGATCTGATTAAATCCTTTATTTTAAACAAGTAGAATCGATCATCAATTCTCCTGAACTGAATCAACACACTTTTAAACAGGGTTACTTTTGACTGATAATCTTTGGAAAATAGATATCGATTTATCAAAATTTATAATAAAAAAATTGCATTTTTCCAATACTATTGATTCCGAATAGATTGGGCTTGAAAATATAATTTCGTCCATTCACTCAATAGTTGAGATGTTTTCCAGTTGATTTGCTTAGCTATTTCACTGACCTCAACTTTAGCTTTGAGTTGTTCAATAATATAACGTTGATTGGGTTCTAAACTATCCCAAAAATTTTGCCATTGAGTCGTTGTTAATCCGAGGCGATGTTCAGATAAAGAAGTCCCTAACCAATCTGTTACTAATTCGGGTTTATGCTTGAGGGTAAAATTTCGCACAGCATGGTAGCATACTTTTTCTCGCAGTCGATAAACTTGTTTAATCGGTAAATTCATCATTTTCGCGATCGCGTCTTGAGATTCTCCTTGCAAATATAACCGTAACCACTTAGCGGTAACCGGATCAACCTGCTCTTCTAAATAAGTTTCAAAGGCTTGTTTGACACTCATTCGTTGTACTTGTTGCTCTTCTAAAAATTGAGTATCTTCATACTGAATTAAAGCATCTTTATCGACTAAATTAATCGCTTCTTCTGCCTCATTTGTGACAATTTCATTAGAAATTTGTCGAACCCATTCTCCCGATGGAACTTGAGTGATTCCACCTCGTTGTGAACGGCGTAAATAGTTGACAAATCGATAAGCCAGTAAGGGTTGATTGCGAATCGGACGCAGACAATATTCTTCTAAACTGGTGAGTAACAATGCATTTCTTAAGCGAGTATCAACGGTACAATTAGAAATCCATTGAAGTTGTTTTTGCAGATAGCGATCGCTATTGAGCATTTCCTGAATCACTTCTTGCAAAACATCTACAACATGGCGTTGGCGATCGCGACTGGTTGCCACCCAAGCCTGAATTTTTTGGCGCAGAATAATTAATCCCCCTAATCGTTGGATTAAATTGCGATAAGCTTTTTCTGGAGAGACATTTAAATACCGTTGCTGCAAAATCCGATAGCGAAAATATAACCCTGTTTCAAATACTTTTTGTTGTTGTGAGGTGAAAGTATTGAGCCTTTCTAAATCTTCTCCCAAAAGCCACTGCAAAATACTCTCCTGAGTATCAGAACTCAAATCAGGAGACTCAGTTTGGATATGAGAGCGCCATTGCTGCGCTAGAGATTCCGCTAAACCCATACTGAAGATAAATAGAGTTACTGTCTATTGTTAACATATATCATTGACATCTCTAGATATGCAATATTTTTGAGGTTGACAGATTAATTGAATGTTGTTAAAATTTAAATCATTAAATATTGTATTCTGGCAGTAGTTATGGCACAACAACTCAAGCGTTGGGAATCTCCACGCCGCCAGGGGAGAAACATCAAAGGAAAAGGCGGCTCAGCAAGAGCAAAACAGCTCAAGAAACAGCAAAAACTTCTACGGAAGAAACTCAAACAACAAGATCGAGCAGGGAAGGGAAATTCAACTCTCTTCCCTTTATTTTTATCTTTAGCCACAAATAGCGTCCGTTGCCGTTTACACTGCAATTAACGGGGCGGATGGCGATGCTGCTTGAGAACCGGAAGACGGGCCCGAGAAGAAGTCCGAGAGGGGAGATAATATTCAGGGGCGGTTTCAGGTTGTTCCAGGGCTGAGCGTTGATGTTGCCACCAACGAAGAATAACAGCCACACCGACTGTTCCTAAACCCACACAAAATAACGAACCACTCGCACTAATACTGCCGATCACCGCATCCACTATTCCAACCGTGATCGCAAAACTAGCGTAAGGTTCCTTGCGATAGGCTGAATTGAGAAGTCGTAACCATAAAGCATTCATTTTTCAGTTTACTCTCTTCGTTAATATGAATAAAGACAAGTTTTGCGCTCAGACCCCCTCACTACTTCACCGCGTCACCCTCCGGTGCCAGGGAATGCTGACCAAGAGAAGTTAAAAAGGTGAAATTTGAGATTATCGATTAATCAGATAGCCATTAATAGTGTTACACCTCTTCTTGCTGTGCATTTTAGGACAACTCAGGCAAATTGTAACGGGTTAACTGCATATTCTTAGCGGTTGATACTTCTATTATAAGCTTCTAGGTTGGTGCGATCGCAGGGAGGTAAAATAGTGAGAATCTTAAAAAAGGATATCATATTGAGCTGAAGCCATCAGAACGAGGCTTACCCTAAAAGAACAACAGTAATAATTTAACGGTTAATTTTTATCTTTAATATTTTTCTATCTATGCAAACTGTTTCCCAACCAAAAGTAAAACCCGATATCAATTCCACTCAAACCCCCACAGAAACCTTAATTTTAGATGTAGGTGGAATGAAATGTGCTGGCTGTGTTAAAGCGGTTGAACGTCAACTGACTCAACAACCCGGCGTTGTTTCTGCTTGTGTCAATTTAGCCACAGAAGTGGCAAGAGTTGAATGTCAAACTAATAGAGTTAATATTGATACCCTAGCTGAAAAATTAACAGATACAGGATTTCCAACTCAACCTCGAACAACCTCCGGAAATAGCCAAACCCAGGTAGCAGAAACCCTGACAAGTCGTCATCGCCAAGAAACTCAACAACAAATTCAACGCATTATTACCTGTGGGGTTTTGTTACTGTTATCCGCCTCAGGTCATCTGCATCACTATATTGGTCTACATATTCCCATTATTAGTCATATTGGCTTTCACTGGGGTTTAGCCACCCTGGCGTTATTATTTCCAGGACGTGCCATTATTGTTGATGGCATACAAAGCTTAGGGCGTAATGCCCCCAATATGAATACATTAGTGGGGTTGGGCACAATAACGGCTTATAGCACAAGTTGCGTGGCGTTATTGTTTCCTCAGTTGGGTTGGGAATGTTTCTTTGATGAACCGGTGATGTTACTCGGATTTATTTTACTGGGTAAAACCATAGAACAACAAGCCAGACATCGTTCAGCGACTGCATTACATACATTGATGACGCTGCAACCCACAACCGCCCGACTGGTGGGCAAACCTAAAATAGTTGATGATGAGACTATCTTTAATCTGCAAAGTTCAGAAATACCCGCAGAACAAGTGAAAGTCGGGGAATGGTTGCAAGTGTTACCGGGGGAGAAAATACCCGTTGATGCTACGGTTTGTTATGGCAATAGCAGTGTCGATGAGTCCTTGTTAACCGGGGAGTCAATGCCTGTGGTTAAACAAGTAGGCGATGGGGTAGTAGCCGGAACAATTAATCAGTCTGGTATGATGATTATCCAAGCCACACGGACAGGATCTCAAACAACATTAGCCCAAATTGTTAATTTAGTCGAAACTGCCCAAACTCGTAAAGCCCCTATTCAAAATTTAGCCGATACAGTATCGGGATATTTTACTTACGGTGTCATCAGTTTGGCGACATTAACGTTCTTATTTTGGTTTACCATTGGCACCCGTATTTGGCCGGAAGTGATGAGGTTAGGTGGCGTAGAAATAGCCACGCAAGGGAATTTATTACTCAGTTTAAAATTAGCGATCGCAGTGCTGGTTATTGCTTGTCCTTGTGCGTTAGGACTGGCTACCCCCACTGCTATTTTAGTCGGTTCTGGTATTGGTGCAGAACGGGGTTTATTAATTAAAGGCGGAGATATTTTAGAACGCGTCCATCAACTCGATACGGTGGTATTTGATAAGACTGGAACTTTAACCACGGGAAAAGCGATCGTAACGGATTGTTTATCTTTAGGATCCCAATCTACTACAGAGATTTTACAATATACGGCAGCCGTTGAACAAGGCTCAACTCATCCAATTGCTAAGGCTATTTGTCGTCTAGCTAAACAGCAAGAATTAACTATTCCTGATGCTGATAATTTTCATACAGAAGTTGGGTTAGGGGCATCAGCAATAGTTGCGGGAGTTCTTGTATCTGTCGGGAATTTAGCAGGGTTACAACAGCAAGGAATAAATTTACCAACAAACTTACCCGATCTACCGGGAAAAACAATTGTTTATGTGGCTTTCAACAATAATTTAACAGGCGTAATTGGTATTAGCGATCCCCTGAAGCCGGAAGCGAAACAAACAATTGAACAATTACAAAAAATGGGGTTAGAGGTAAAAGTATTAACAGGCGATCGCCTCTCGGTTGCAGATATGATTGCAGCAGAATTAGGATTGAGTTTAGGGCAAATACAAGCAGAAGTCAAGCCTCAGGAAAAAGCAGAGGCTATTACAGCATTACAAAAGTTAGGTCAACAGGTGGCAATGGTGGGAGATGGAATTAATGATGCTCCCGCTTTAGCCGTCGCAAATGTTGGTATTAGTTTACATACGGGAACCGATGTAGCAATGGAAACGGCTGATATTATTTTAATGGGAGAATCTCTATTAGATGTCAAAGAATCGATCAATTTAAGTCGGGCAACATTTAATAAAATTCGGCAGAACTTATTCTGGGCATTTGCTTATAATGTGATTGGCATTCCTATTGCTGCGGGTGTTCTTTTACTGCCTTTTGGTATACTTTTAAGTCCTTCAGCAGCAGGTGCTTTTATGGCATTGAGTTCGGTGAGTGTGGTGACAAATTCTCTGTTATTGCGTCGTCAATTAGCGAAATAAAAGGAAAATATGATGTTACTTGCATTAAAACAGATTAAAATTCTACCCGGACACAAAGTTATTTTAAAGGATATTAATTGGCAAACATTTGAACAAATATTAGAAGAATTAGGCGAACATCGTTCTGCTAGAATTGCTTATGAACACGAGGCATTAGAGATTATGGTTCCCCTTCCTGAACATGAGATTGACAAGGTTTTTATTACAAACTTTGTTGAAATTCTATTAGAAGAATTAGATATTGATTTTTATCCTCTGGGTTCAACAACCTTTAAAAATGAACTGATGCAACAAGGTATTGAACCCGATAATTGTTTTTCTCTTGGTGCGCGTTCCCTACGTGCTGACGCACACGCTAACGCGAAAGGTGATTGCGAATCACCGGGGTCGCACCGCTATATTGAGAATGAAGCAGCAATACGGGGAAAAAATAGATTAGATTTAACTGTCGATCCACCGCCAGATTTAGCCTTAGAAATTGATGTCACTTCTCGGACTCATCCTCAAATTTATCAAGCTTTAGGTGTACCTGAATTGTGGCGATTTGAAAAAGGAAAACTACAAATTAATGTATTAAGCAAAGGGGAATATATTGAAGTAGAATTTAGTCCTCACTTTCCCAATTTTCCACTGATTGAAGTGATCCCACAATATTTACAGCGTGTGAAAAATGAAGGGAGAAATAAGACTATGAAAGCGTTTAGAAATTGGGTGAAAGCGCAAATATTAGAATAAAGTTTTATCGTAATGGAAGCTAATAAATTTGATAAAAAGTTTAACAATGCGTGAAAACAGATTACCCCACCCCTTGCAGCACCTCCCTTACTCGCGGGGAGGTTGGGAAGGGTCTAATTATTTTTAAAATTTTAAATATTTTTAGCGATCGCTACGATAGGAGGTGTAATTTATATTAATTTTTAATATGATATTTGAATTTGAATTTGATGATAATAAGAGTCAAAGCAATAAAAAAAAGCATGGCATTGACTTTGTGGAAGCCCAGGTCTTATGGACTGACTCAAACTATATTGAGATTCCAGCCAGAACTTCAGATGAACCAAGGTTTATCATTATTGGTAAAATAGGTCTAAAGATTTGGACAGCAGTAGTCACGTATCGGGGAGAAAATATAAGAATTATATCTGTTAGACGCGCCCGTAAAAGTGAGAGAGAACTCTATGAAAGCTAAGGAATTTGATAAAAAGTTTGACGATAACAAGGAAGATGTAATAGGTGATCTTGATCTATCTCAGATCAGACGACCGGGTCAGGATCAAAAATCAGTTCAGGTTGATTTTCCGGTTTGGATGATTGAGGCACTTGACCGCGAAGCCAACCGTCTGGGTGTGACTCGTCAGTCAATCATTAAAATTTGGATAGCTGAACATCTTAAACTAATTTGAAAACATATTATCCCACCGCTTGCAACATCTTCCCTTACCAAGGAGAGTTCGTTAAAATTGACCTCTCCCTAGCCCTCGCCTCTCAGGAGA
>CAYNXM010000313.1:0-3350 GCA_964401105.1 uncultured Lyngbya sp.
GAAATTGAGAGCTGGCAACACCAGCGCAATCAGCACAGGGCAACCATCAATTGGCGTTTCGCTACCACAGACGCACGAGTCAAATTAGGGCGGTTATATCCGGCGATCGCACCTGGCAAAGTTGGCTTGGCGGAGTACTAGGAAAAAATCGCTCTACGTGCCTCACTACTTTACCTTGCTCTTTAGCTTTATACTCAGTTAGAGTTTGAAGCATTCCCCAGGCAGCATCGTTAATTGATTTCGCTAAACAATGATTACGGGTCATCCCTTTAATATTAAGATTCTCAAACACGTTGGCGCAGCCTGCGCGTACCGCGCATAGACTTGATTTTCGTCAACTAACTTGCGTGAAAGTTTGTGATGAGAGTCTAGGCGACAATTGGCAATCTTGTTGTGAACTTTCGCTACTTTTAATCGGGCTTTGTTCCGATTTATAGAACCCTTAATTTTACGAGAAAATTGCTTTTGATACTTAGCTAGCTTTTTTTCATACTGTCGATAAAACTTAGGAGGCTTAATTTTATTACCATCACTGGTCACAATCAGAGCATCCAAACCTAAATCAATTCCGATCACCTTCCCGAATATTGATTGTTCTGGTAATTCTCCTGGCAACCAAGTTCTTAAAGATGCGAAATACTTGCCGGAAGGAGTCATCGAAACTGTTACAGACTTAACATATCCTTTGATTTGTCGATGAACTTTAGCTTTGACTTCACCCAGTTTGGGGAGTTTAATTGAAGTGACATCCTCCCGACGCCGACCTAACGGTACAGCGCGGGCTTCCCAACCTCACAGTTAGGCATTCGGAGCGTAGCACTTATCTAGATTAAAAATCCCCGACAGTACGCTATGAGCAGGCGGTTTCCGTTCCCCAGTAGTCCCTGGGTACTTTTCTATTCCACGATTACGAATTATTTCTGCACTGGCAACATCTCGGTTATTTGAATATCCACATTCTGTGCAAGTATGCCAACGGATTGACAGGTTGTTATCCCACTCTGAACCACAGTTAGGACATTGTTTAGATGTTCCTCTATGATCAACAGTGGCAAAAAACTTTCCTCTCTTCCAACACACCCACTTCAATAATTCTCTGAACTGACCAAAACTGGCATCGAGAGAATGCTTACCCAGAAATCCTTTTGCCATAACCCGATAATCGATATCCTCTACAAATATTGAATCAGCCCCGTCACAGAGACTATGGGCTACTTTTAATTGCCAATCTTTGCGAGTATTATCAATCTTGTGATGTAATCGTGAGACTTTAATTTGTGCTTTTTCCCAATTCTTTGACCGTTTCTGTTTTCTGGATGCTCTACGTTGCAGCGATTTCAGCTTGCCTTGTAAGTCTACAAAAAACCTACGTGCTGGCGCACACGCTGGCGCGAAGGGTCTAGTAATTCTTAATCCATCTGATGTTGCCAGAAAGTCATTTAATCCAACATCAACCCCTATGAAACGACCATAGGCAGGCGTATCCGGAATAGACACCGACGCGCTTATTGTAATCACAACAAACCATTTTGTTCCTCTGCATCTTGAAACCACTCTCACCCCTTTAACTTTAAAGCCTTGAGAGATTTCTCGATGCAGATTGATGTTGACCGGTCCAATCCGAGGCAGTTTAATTTGATTTCCTACGATTGGATGTTGAGTGAATTGAGGAAACAAAAAAGATTGAAAACGACCATACTTTTTAAACCGTGGGAAACCATGACCTCGCTGCTTAAATGCCTCCCAGGAGTTGTGTAATCTTTTCACCACATCCTGTGTCACCTGAGAATGAACTGCTTTAAGCTTTGGATCGGTTTTCTGACCTTGGGTTAATTGTCGCTTCTGTTCCATGTATCCAGGAAAAGGGATGTCAGGAGACATGATATATTCCCGGTTAATAGAACAACGATCAACTAGACACTTACGGCTATTCATCCAATCTTTTAAGTCTCGCAGACAACGATTGTAAAGCTGCCTGCAAGTTTCTAGCCAACTCAACATTAATTCTTGTTGAGCAGCCGATGGATAAATGCGATAAGTGTAGTTCATCGTTAAAGTCATGAATGCATTTTAACACAAAACCATGGGAGCGATAACTGTTAAGTTTTACAAACCCTGCCCCGCTTTTCATCCCGACGCTGACAGTCGCGTACAGCGCGGGGCTTCCCAGCGGGTTAGCTAATATTCACCTTGAAACCTTGAGGATAAGTGGCAGACTGCTTTCGGTGCTTTGACTTGAATCTTGGATGTCTACCTGTACCCCTGAAAAAATTTTTGAAAGCAGTGTCTAAGTTTTTCAAAGATTGCTGCAAAACCTGACTTGCAACTTCAGTTAACCAAGGTAATTCTTTCTTAAGGGTTGGTAGTTGATTAGCACATTTTGTGTAACTTAATCCTTTACCTGTTTCCTCATAAGCTTTGTTCCACTCAGCCAGAAATCGATTGAACACAAACCTAGCGCAGCCAAACTCTTTTGAGAGTTGAATACGTTGTTCTAGATTAGGATACAACCGAACTTTGAGAGCGGTAAACATTGACCTTGAATGATAGACTTCTAACATTATACAAATATTGGAGTTATTCGTCAACATGGGTATTAAGTCCTCTGCCAGAGCTATTTCAGACCTCAAAGCTCACTTGGTGTTGGTGTCTAAGTATCGAAAGAAAGTGTTCACCTCGGAGATGCTGACGACTATAGAAGCCGTGATGGACAAGAACCTGGAGAAAAATGGTTGTGAGTTGATAGAGTTTAACGGGGAACTGGATCACGTTCATTTGCTTTTTCAATATCTCCCTCAGCATCAGCTAAGCAAGCTTGTTAATGCGATGAAAACAGCTACCAGTCGAGTGCTTTCTAAACAGTTTGAATCTGAGTTGGCTCATGTTTACTGGGGCAAGAAGGTTGTCTGGTCGGGCAGCTATTATGTGTCTAGTTGTGGCGGTGTAACTGTTGAGAGATTGAAAGAGTATATTGAGGAGCAACAGCGCCTTGGATAGTTGTTTGTTTGGTCGCGATTCATCCCGCCGCCAAGCTACCTTATGGCGCGGGTCTTCTCGCTCCATTTAGATAAAAGCAATCCCCGTACAGGGGCCGCAACAATGCTTGAGATAGACGCACAGAGGGATCAGGGTAGTTGGAATCCATTCGACAAAACGAGAGTAACTCACTAATCCCGGAAAGGCATCTCGCCAGTAGCGTACTACCATTTCGGCGTTGCAGCAATTAGGGGATGAATCTAGAAGGAGCAGGCACATCCCAGAACTTTAGGTAGTGAATCAATAGTCCAATAGAGTGTTTCAACATCTCTGTTGATTTCCAATAGCACAACGTCTTGCGATGCAATCTTGCG
>CAYNXM010000314.1:0-6125 GCA_964401105.1 uncultured Lyngbya sp.
TTCTAAATTAACACGGGCGATCGCAGATGTTGAACTGTGTCGCAAAAATTGTGAGCAGCATACAGATTTAATCATGGGTATTATTCAATTAGGGGAAAATGGAGAGTCCAAAATCCAGTCTACAGAGGCTGTGATGGAAACGGCTAAAGCGGTTGATAACGGTGGGAAACAGCCCACAAAGAATAGTAGAGCAAAAGCAAAGTAAGTCAGCACCCCGAACTGAAGTATCGGGGCTTCATGCCTCAACCAGTTAGCTGACCAGTCCAAGACCTTCGGGTCTACGTTATTTGAGTTACGACACCTTTAGGTGCTTGCCAGCCTTCTGCTCTGTCGTTAACTATTAAACATTCCTACTAGGGGTAAGAAAGTGTAGTTGACCCAACAAGCTCAAATAACTTTGACGTGGCACACATTATCCATTTATGGAGAATAGACGCAAAAATGTCTAATTTTGTATTCGTTCTAGATACCAACAAACAACCTTTAGAACCTTGTTTGCCAACAATAGCTAAAAAGTTATTGAATGCAAATAAGGCTGCGGTATTTAGACAATTTCCATTTACTATTATTCTTAAAAAAGCAGTAGAAACAAAGGATATAAAACAATGTCAACTTAAACTCGATCCCGGTTCAAAAACCACAGGAATAGCAATATTGCAAGATAACAAGCTGATCTGGGCAGCCGAACTTACTCATCGTGGTCAACAAATCAAGAACGCTCTAGAATATCGTCGTTCGATCAGAGGTGGACGCAGAGGTAGAAAAACTAGATACAGAAAACCTAGATTCCTCAACCGAGCCAGAGAATCATGTTGGTTAGCACCAAGTTTAAAACATAGAGTTTTAACTACAATGACTTGGGTTAAACGTTTAATCAAGCTTTGTCCGATTAGTTCGATCTTCATGGAGTTAGTCAGATTTGATATTCAAAAACTCAAGAATTCTAAAATATCGGGTACTGAATACCAACAAGGAACTCTTTATCAATACGAAGTACGAGAATATCTATTGGAGAAATTCAATCGTACCTGTGCTTACTGCGGGGCTAAAAATACACCATTAGAAGTTGAGCATATTAAGCCCAAATCGCTTCGGAGGCACGAATATGGTGTCTAATCTTGCGATTTCCTGTGTACCTTGCAATCAGGCTAAATCCAATCGTTCTGTAGAAGAATTTTTAGCTGATAAACCTTCTGTTTTGAAAAGGATATTAGCTCAAGTAAAAGCCCCTCTGAAGGATGCTGCTGCTGTTAATACTACTCGATGGAGATTGTTTGACTCCCTTAAATCTACAGATCTAACTGTTATTACTGGGACTGGAGGACAAACGAAGTTTAACCGTACTCAACAGAAGTTAGATAAGACCCATTGGTTAGATGCTGCCTGTGTTAGTAATACCCCAAAACTAGAAATATTAACCAATCAACCGTTGTTAATTAAATGCACTGGTCATGGTAACAGGCAGGTTATCCATGTTGACAAATATGGTTTTCCTAGAATAAATAAAGCAGGAAGTCTGATTAGAAAATCGGCTCTTGTCAAGAATGTCAAAGGCTTCAAAACTGGAGACATTGTAAAAGCTGTAGTTACCAAGGGCAAGAAAATAGGTTCTTATCGCGGGTTAGTTGCAGTTCGCTCATCTGGCTCATTTAATATCAAAACTGTCTCAGAAACAGTTCAAGGTATTAACCATAAATACTGTAAGCAAATCCATCGTAAAGATGGCTATGTTTATGGTTTTTAATCTTAATCTTCACGGCAACTAAAGTTGCTCGTTTCGTAGTTCCTCTGCCACTTAAAAGATGGCAGTTTCCCTACTCCCGTATTATTCACATGAGAATTCGTCCCGCAACGCCATCAGATGCACCAGAAATTGTTACTTTAACAAGTCTTGCTTCTGGTGGTTTAATTGATTTTCTCTTCCAAGATTTAAATATCGATGCAACGAGGGATGAAGTGTTAAAGACGGGAGTTTTAGATGAAGTTGGAGAACTGTCTTATCGTAATACTGATGTTGCGGTTGCTCGGGATCGAGTAGTGGGAATTGCCACCAGTTATCCGGCTGCCCGACATCGAATGACGGCCGATATCCAGCAGTTATTTACAGCCGAACGTTTAAGGGTTTTGCAAGACTTTTATCAGAGTCGAGTAGAAGGAAGCTGGTATCTTGATACGTTAGCCGTCAAGCCAGAATTTCAACGGCAAGGAATTGGGACTCAACTGATTCTAGCCACTCAAGAAAAAGCAAAGTTACGAGGATTTAAGCAACTGAGTCTGATTACGTTTGCTGATAATATTAATGCCATTACCTTGTATCAACGACTTGGTTTTGAACCCGTCAAATCGATTAAACTGGGTGCTCATCCTCAACTCCCCCACACACAGGGTTGTATTTTGATGAAGTGTAATTTAATGCCATAGACCGGGTTTGATTCATAAACCCAGAGATGATCTTTTTAGGCAACCACCGCGCGAGCAAACCTGTTAATTTGGGGCATTTTGTGCTCGCTGTAATGCAATTTGTTGGTTATTGCCATATTCAATCACTTTTTGCTGAGCGGTGCTATAGTTTTCACTCGATTCTGGCACTTGCTGCATCAATTCTACGGCTCTTCCCCACTCATTGGCTACCGTATTCCACTCCGCTTGAGTTTGAGCCGTCTGAGCTAAATTCGCGGCGCTAATGGCTGCATTTACCCCTTCTCGCCATGGATCAGAAGCCGGAGGTGCAGGGGGTGTTGCATCAGGGGTTTCTCCGGAATCAGAATCAGTTTGGGTTTCAGGGTCTGTCTCTATTTCTGAGGGTTCAATTTCAGATTGAGAAGAATCTCCCCCAAGGATTGGCAACTGATAAACACCACTCAAATGTAATCCAGCTAATGCCGCCACTGCTAACAGCAGCAGTAACAGCAAAAACAGAAAGATTTTACTGCGATTATTGGATTGAGTATCAGAGGTTTCAATTTCGTCCCCATCGTCATCTTCTTCCTGGTTATAATCTTCTTCGTCAAAATCCGGTTCCTCATCATCAAGATCAACCGCTTCATCGAGGCTGTATTCCTCTTCAGCGCGATCGTCGATTGGCATCTGCATTCCCATGGCAAACTCCTGTTCAATACGGTAATCCACCCCATCTTCATCATCAACTAACGGTACGGAACTTGAGGGTTCTGTGTCTGAGGGGATCACGACTTCTTCTACTAACATCTCCTCTGGGGGAGGGGATTTCAGCAGGATTTCTTCTTCCCAGGCGGGTAAGTCGGCTCCAAACTTGCGCCCATAAACTTTAAGCTTGTAGATTGATTCTATATTGAGCTTAACCATTCCATTGCGAACAAATGTCACAAGGAGTGACTGGTGAGTTGGGACTTGATCGCCCTCCATCATCACATGAAAACAGCCATTGTCCCGCATTACCTCAGCCGTAATGCCTCTGGGCTTCAGTGAATGGTTAATTATAGCTTCGATCGCTGTTGGATCGCCTTGCTGGGCAAGTTCCCTTTGATTGTGCTCTGGCATGGTTAGCTAGCCCTCTAGTTGCGATAACTGGCGTCTTCTTAAGATTAACAGTTCCCAAGCCCCTCAATAGGCTGGGGAGATTAAATTTGAACACTGCCTCAAAGACCGATATCTAGATCCGCTCTTGGGCATCTGTGTCCCAGTTAAATCTGTAGCGACTGGCGAACTACAGTTAACTTTTTCCCTTATAATACTATTACTCTTGAAAAGCTGTGCAACGTTTTTTATTCTGTAGGCATAGCGATTCAATACTTTGAATCTGGGAAGTCCTGCTCAATCGTCAATCTCTTCCGGGTTATAATCTTCTTCATCAAAAACCGGTTCATCGAGGCTGTATTCCTCTTCACCTTAAGATTAACAGTTCCCCAACTCCAGCAATAGGCTCGGGAGATTAAAGCTGAACACTGCTCACTGTTTGAACCTAGACGTTTAGGGGGATCGAAAAGTTCCCGGTTGAAACAGTGTACACAACTGAATCACCAACCTTTGCAGAGTCGCCGTGTCGGGCGATCCCCGTTTCAGCAATAGTTCAAATTCAAGTAACTGGGGTAAAGTCTGGCGCAAGGATGTAAGAGACACAGACTGAACTTCTTTTCGCAAAAAATAAATGCGTTTGGGGTTGCCCACTTCTGCGGCGATCGCAATTTCCCGTTCATCGGATACCCCCATTTCTATCATCAGCTTTACCCACAACCAAGTACGAAACTGTCCAACTAAAGTGGCAATAATTCTTAAAGGCGGTTCATTATGGGCGATTAATTCTGTCAAAAAGGTGAGGGCCTCAGAAGTTTGACCGGATTTAATCGCTGCTGCTAACTTCAGGCTGCTTTGGGTATTGACTTGGACTAAAGCCGCGATCGCCTCAACCTCTATAATCGTTCCTTGAGTACCACTATAAAGCCGCAATTTCTCTAATTCATTATACAGTTGACGAGTATCGTTACCCACAGATCCAGTTAAAGCCGCGATCGCATCGGTGGTGAGTTGAATTCCCACTTCTGTAACCGCTGTCTTGACCCGCTGAAACAACTGATCGGTTTTCCACGGGGGAATGGGGGAAAACTGCCGCACCGTGGCGTATTTTTGCAGTAATTTGGTGGATTTCAGCCGACCATCGGGTTTATTGGGGCTGGTTAGTAGTAAAGTGGTGGTATCCGGTAAAATGGGCAAAGTGCGCTCCAGCTCTTGCAGCAGATCGGCAGAACAATGATGGGTAATGGGACAATTCACCAGCCAAACTAAACGACTGCCTAAACCAAACGGAGGAGTCATGGCTTGGTTTAAGCCAAAAATCACAGCATTTGGCTGATCCGGTAGAATTTTGTCAAAATTAAAGCTAGACCAACTGGGATCGAGAACAGACTGTTTCAGGGTAGCGACGGCTTTATCCTGTGAGAAGTCATCTTCTCCCCAGTAAAGGTATATTGGCATTACTACCTATTGATTGACTAACGAGGGAACTAGCATTGGACGATACATATCAAGTTTATGTTAACCGAGTGGCTCGGCTGACCTTGCCTGAGGCTTATCTTTCCCAACTCGAACTGATTCAGGAATCTCCTAAATATCAACCCCAAGACGATGGCAAACGGGTAGCGGCTCCGTTCCCCGGTTATAGTATTATGACACCACCGGCAGCGGAAGACCCAGATAACCGAGAACTTTATCAGACTTTACAGGCTTTGCAACAGCAGCTTAGCCAAACCTTAGATCCTGATTTTTTCCTGGCGCTGCCTCCGGAGAGTTTACATCTGACTTTAGCCGATTTAATTTGGGACAGTGCCTATCGAGATGCGAGCAATACCCCCAATTTTGAGGAAAAACTGCAAGGTGCCATAGCGAGATCTTTTGACAGTTTTGAACCCATTAGCAATCAATCCATTCGTTGGCAGGTGTATGGCATCATTGTGATGACTCGGGCATTAGGGGTCTGTTTGGTACCGCGAGATGAGGCATCCTACAATCAAATTTTACAATTCCGTCGGGCAGTTTATCAAAATCATAGCGTAATTGCGGCTGGAATTGAACAGCAATATCATTTAACGGCTCATATTACCTTTGGCTATTTTGGTGAAATTCCATCTGATTTCAATCGAGATCATTTAAGCCAACAGTTTTCTCAATTGAACCAACAATTGCTAGATTCTTCCCTAGAATTCACAGTTAAAAGTGCTGAATTGCGGAAATTTGATGATATGACCCACTATTACCGCGCTGAAGATTGGCCGATTTTAAGTTTTTAGCTTTCACTGCCGTTGGCAACAGGGAATAGGATATAGAGAAACAGACAAACCCGAGAACAAATCATCAATCAAAAATGAAAAATTAACTATTCCCTGTTCCCTTTAAGAATCAATTTCTGCTAATTCCAGCCATCGAACAGTTGCTAGATCGATCTCTTGAGCGATAGTATCAACTTTGTGATTCAGGTCTTGTAAAGCCTCAATTGAAGCCGGAGGATTGTGATACAGATTGTGTTCAAGTTCGGCTTTTTTTGTTTCTAACTGTTCGATTTTTTCTTCAAGTTTTTCATATTCTCGGCGTTCTTTGGAGGAGAGTTTACGGTTGCCTGCTTTATCCCAAGAAAATCGTTTATCGGATTGAGT
>CAYNXM010000315.1:0-3355 GCA_964401105.1 uncultured Lyngbya sp.
TATTAAACCCGCTAATATTCTGATTAACCCTGACACAAAACAAGTCAAACTGATTGACTTTTCCATTTCGTCTCTACTGCCGCGTGAAACTCAAGAAATTAAAAATCCTAATATTTTAGAAGGGACACTTGCCTATATTTCCCCAGAACAAACTGGACGCATGAATCGGGGGGTTGATTATCGAACTGATTTCTATTCTTTAGGAGTGACTTTTTATGAATTACTGACCGCACAATTACCTTTCAATAGTGATGATGCAATGGAATTAGTGCATTGTCATTTAGCCCAAATAGCACCATTAGTTGATCAAATTTATATTGATATTCCTATTATAATATCACAGATCGTCGCTAAATTAATAGCGAAGAATGCCGAAGATCGCTATCAGAATGCACTGGGGTTAAAATATGACTTAGAGAAGTGTCTGTATCAATGGAAAGAAACCGGAAAAATCAATCTATTTGAAATCTGTCAACGGGATATTTGTGATAGATTTACAATTCCCGAAAAACTCTACGGGCGGGAAACCGAAGTTAAAATGTTGCTGGATACTTTTGAGACAGTAGCAGCCGGAAACACTGAAATGATGATCGTTGCCGGATTCTCCGGTATTGGTAAAACCGCAGTCATCAACGAAGTTCATAAACCGATTGTTCGAGGGCGTGGCTATTTTATAAAAGGCAAATTTGATCAATTTAATCGTAACATTCCTTTCAGTGCATTTGTGCAAGCTTTTCGAGATCTAATAAGTCAATTGTTAGGTGAACCTAATAGCAAGTTAGTTAATTGGAAAACTCAAATCCTCAAAGCTTTGGGAGAAAATGCAAGAGTGATTATTGAGGTAATTCCGGAGTTAGAAAAAATCATTGGTCAACAACCCCCAGCCTCAGAACTGTCTGGTAGTGCCGCCCAAAATCGCTTTAATTTACTATTTAGTCGATTTGTCAGAATTTTCACAAAAAAAGAGCATCCCTTAGTCATCTTTTTAGATGACTTACAATGGGCTGATTTGGCATCATTAAATCTACTAAAACTCTTAATAAATCAGTCAAAAGCAGGTTACTTATTCTTATTGGGAGCCTATCGAGATAACGAAGTATTTCCGACTCATCCGTTGATGTTGAGTTTAGATGAAATCACCAAACAGGGTGCAACCCTTCATACTTTGACCCTGGCTCCTTTAGATCGGCTAGATATTACTCGCTTAGTTGCAGATACATTATTATGTTCAACAGAACTTGCCTATCCTTTAGCAGATTTAGTCTATAAAAAAACACGAGGGAATCCATTTTTCACCACTCAATTTTTGCAAGATCTATATGAAGAAAATTGTATTAAATTTAATCATGAGGTCGGGTATTGGCAATGTAATTTAGCACAAATACGGCAGCTAGCACTGACAGATGATGTTGTCAAATTCATGGTTAGGCGTTTGCGGAAACTACCGGAGGCGACTCAGAATGTACTGAAGTTGGCGGCTTGTATTGGTAACCCGTTTGATTTAGCAACATTAGCAGTCGTGTGTGAAGACACTCAAGAGGAAGTAGCAATCAATTTGTGGCGAGGGTTACAGGAAGGATTTGTGATTCCTCAGAATGAAACTTATAAGTTTTTCCAGGGAGAGCAAACGGCAGAAAAAAATATTAGGGATATTTCAGTTCGCTATCGTTTTGTGCATGACCGCATTCAACAAGCTGCTTATTCTTTAATTCCAGAAGACCAAAAACAAACGACCCATTACTCCATTGGTCAACTTCTCCTTCAACAAATTGCCCCTGAAGTAAGAGTTGACCACATTTTTGAACTCGTCAATCAATTAAACTATGGAACGGTCTTCATTCGCAAACAAAAAGAACGTTTTGAACTGGCTCAACTCAATCTAATTGCTTGTCGTAAAGCCAGGGCTGCTACCGCCTATCAAGCTGGTCGTGAATATGCCAGTACGGGATTGTCTTTGTTAAGACAAAAGGCTTGGGAACAGCAATATAAAATGTGTTTAGCGTTCCATGAATTAGCGGCTGAATTGGCTTATCTCTGCGGTGAGTTTGAACAAATGGAACAGTTGATTGATATTGTCACCAAACAGGCACACTCCTTATTAGAAATTGTCAATGTTTACCGCATTCAAATTCAAGCAAATGTCTCCCAGAATAAACTGACTGAAGCCATTGCTATTGGCAAACAACTGCTACAAAAATTGGGGATTACGCTTCCTGAAACACCCACACAGAAAGATATTCAACAGGCACTAACAGAGATTCAACAATTGATTGGAGACCGGGAAATTGAAGACTTGATTCATCTCCCGACAATGACGGAGGTCGAAAAAATCGCCATTATTCAGACTGTTTGTAGTATCCTAGCCCCGGCTTCCATCTCAGGGTCTCCTTTGTTGCCATTACTGATTACGTTGCCAGTGAAGCTATCCATTCTATCTGGAAATACCGAGGCTTCAGCCTTGGCTTATGCTGCCTATGGTCACATGAATTGTAATCGTTTACAAAATGTTGATACAGGAGTGAAGTTTGGTCAGTTGGCACTCGGTGTCATCTCTAAACAGGCTACTAAAGCAGTCAAACCCAAGGTATTACACGTGGTTGGCAAGTTTATCGCCCATCGCAAATCCCACCTCAAAACAGCGTTACCCATCTCGCAAGAAGGGTATGCATCTGCCCTCGAAGCCGGAAACCTGGAATACGTCGGACATAATGCCCAAGCTTTGTGTATGAATTCTTTTTGGTGCGCTCAGCCCCTAGTGAGCATAGAGCAGAAAACCCGCGCCTACTGCAATGCATTAGTGCAATTGAATCAATTGACAACAGCCAATCATTGTCGCATCTATTGGCAAGCCATTTTAAATTTGCTGGGAAGTGGGTCGTATCCGAGTGTTTTATCTGGGGAGGCTCTCCAAGAAAGCGAATTGTTACCTCGACTACTCGAAGCCCATGATAAAGCGGGGTTGTATTACTTCTACTTATATAAGCTGATGCTTTGCTACCTATTCGGGGAAATTACATCGGCTCAAAACCATGCCGTTGAGATCAGGCGCTATTTCATGGGGGGTGTTGGGACAATTGGTGAGCCGGCGTTTTATTTGTATGATTCCTTGAGCGCTCTATCACAATTGAATCTAAAGTCAGAAGACCCATCAAAATTATTACAAAGAGTCGAAGAAAACCAAACACAACTCCAACAGCAATGGGCAGATTATGCTCCGATGAATCATCAACATAAGGTAGATTTAGTGTCAGCAGAAAAATGCCGAGTATTAGGGCAAAAAACAGAAGCCATAGAACTTTATGACAAAGCAATTGCTGCTGCCAAAGAAAATGAATATACTCAAGAAGAAGCCCTA
>CAYNXM010000316.1:0-14116 GCA_964401105.1 uncultured Lyngbya sp.
ACGCTCGCGCCCCGTCGAAAGACTTTTTGCTACTCTAAATCAATTGATCAGCTTGATATGTCTATTCGGCTATTGACCTACTATCTTAAACATTGGACTATACCTACTTTTTGAGTTGTCATACATTTAATGTGCAACGCCGTTGACAGCAATTCAATCGCCGCCTTCCTAGATCGATCATCGAAATCAATGTAACGCTGCAAGCTTGAAATCGACTTATAGCCCGTGATGCTATTTATCAGAGCAGCAGATGGAAATGAATCAGATAAAGCTGTATTTGGTCAAATCTTAACCTAGGTTAAATCACAACTACAACTTAACAGTATCATGGTGTGTGATAGTGCCTTATCTTTGTTGCGAAAATCACCATTTAATTAAATAATTAAAAAAGAAATAGAAAGAATAAAAAAAGAAGATGGACGGTTTATATTAGCAACAAATATTGAGAGTGAGTTGGAAATGACTCCAGCATAAATCCTAGAAATCTATAAAAATCAGCAAGGCTGTGAACGGAGATTTGGCTTTCTCAAAGATCCTATGTTTTTTGCCGATAGCTTTTTTGTAGAAAAGCCAGAAAGGGTAGAAACTATTTTATTTTTGGCGTTGCTGAATTCAAGTATCAATGAGGAAACATCAGCGGGATCGCACCGCTTTTTTTGCCAATAAAAGTTTCAAGTTCATCAAGCGCGAGTAATTTCTGGTATTTCATCATCTGAAGGTGCATCGGGTAAGGTTTTTCCTAACTTGTTAACCCAATTTATTACAGTTGTATGATGCACTTTCTTTACTCTCTCAATTGCCCGAAATCCTGAACCATTGACGTATATTTCTAAACATTCTTTTTTTAGCTCTTCGGGGTAGCCCTGTTTTTCACCTGTTTTTCATCTCTAATCTATAAACTGACGACCACAATTAGCACATATCATATGTAGTTTTGTTTACCATTTTTCTTCCCATTTTTGCGAATATGAGTTGATGCACACCTTGGACATTTCATGGCGATCGCTTAAATTCATACTTCCATTATGCAACGCCTTATTTTTAATGTCTCTGTGCTTGATGGTATATAATCTTGGTCAAAGAGAATTGAGAAAGAGTTTTACAAAAGCCAAAACGGGAGTCAAAAATTAAGTGGAAAAATTTACATATAGTCCCACATTAAGATTGATATTTAAATGTTTTCAAGAAAATCACTTACTGAAAATAAATACTAATAAAAAAAAATAGTTTAACAAAAAAACAAATTTATATTTTATAGTTTTTGCCTAAAATATTTCAATAACTTTGTCCCAAAAATTGGAGTTTTATCAATATTAAAATATGTACAAAAATCGGTAAAGTTGAGAGGAAAGTAATCTTTTGCTCTTCATTTGAGTATGGCTTAATCAATGTATAATTCCCAAAAACTCTGAAATTGTCTTGAATGAGCGAGATGAGATTTGATATCATGTCCGGGTAATCTGTTACGATATAATGGAAAAAAAAATCTATACTAATGCCAAAACGGATTACCATAGCTACTCATTTGACTGTCTCTGAGCTAGAGCAATATTATCGCCGAGCCAGAACTGGGGTTATTGCCGCCAGTATCAGGTGATATGGCTGCTAGCACAAGGAAAAAAACAGAAGAAGTAGAAGAAATCACAGGCTACAGCAGAACATGGATTTATGCCTTGCTCAAAAGATATAACCAGTGGGGAATTAATGGATTATGCGATCGCACAAAGCACAATCGAGGAGCCCAACCATTAATTGAAGATGTCGAACAAGCTCAGCTCTGGCAAGCTTTACAAGAAAAAGCTCCAGATGGGGGACTGTGGAATAGTGGTAAAGTAGCAGACAGGCTCACAGATGTGAGCGGACAACAAATTAGTCGGCAAAGGGGATGGGAAATCTTACGACAAATGACTTTTCGGTTTCGTGTCCCTCGACCGGCTCACGTCAAAAGTGATGAGTTGGAGCATCAGGTCTGGAAAAAAGCGCACCGCCTGCGGCGAGGTCTCCTCGCCGTAAAGACGCAGCAAGAAAACTAGCCACTGAGCTAGAGCAAATTCAACAGACTTATCCTCATGCTGATGTGCAATTATGGTGCAGCGATGTTTATCGCCTGGGACTCAAACCAATCATCCGACGCATTTATGTCCCTGAAGGCTGCCAACCCATTGCCCATGTCAATTGGAAATTTGAATGGCTATGGTTGTATGCTTTTGTACACCCCAAAACAGGGGAAACTAAGGCGTGGATTATCCCTTATGTCAAATTGAAAGATGATAATGGGACACTACTGAGGGGATTTCAGTTAAGAATTGACTCCCATCTCTATCGAGTCCGATCCAATCTTTAAAAATTATGACAATATTGAAGATCATGTTAATCATTCTACTTTAATAAGATAGTCATTTGTTCCTAGTCTAGATTCACTCTATTGACTCATTTTAATATAAAATCTTAGAAAAAAAGTGAGACAATTTTTTTAGAATCTATTAATGGAATGGTAAATAATAAATACATTTGTTAAACTCGTGTAACAACTGAAGAGACTGATTTAGATGCCAGATTTTAAAATCTTACTCTTAAAGGCTCTCTGTTTAAGGGTTGTTTGATCAAAAATGTAATCAAATAAGGAGTGTAGAAGCATTTTGGAAAATCATAAAGAAAAGATACTGGTTGTTGATGATGAAGCCAGTATTCGTCGGATTTTAGAAACTCGCCTTTCAATGATTGGCTACGATGTCGTCACCGCAGCCGATGGAGAGGAAGCCTTGGATACATTTCGCGCCACTGAACCCGATTTGGTGGTTTTGGATGTAATGATGCCAAAACTTGATGGTTATGGGGTATGTCAAGAACTGCGAAAAGAGTCTGATATTCCAATTATTATGTTAACGGCTTTGGGAGATGTAGCTGACCGGATTACGGGGTTAGAGTTAGGGGCAGATGATTACGTTGTCAAGCCTTTTTCTCCTAAAGAATTAGAAGCTCGTATTCGTTCAGTCTTACGTCGAATTGATAAAAATGGAGGCTCCGGAATTCCTAGCTCTGGGGTGATTCATATTGGTAGTATCAGAATCGATACCAACAAGCGACAAGTGTATAAAGGAGATGAACGCATTCGGCTTACTGGAATGGAATTTAGCTTATTAGAATTACTGGTCAGCCGTTCAGGAGAACCGTTCTCCCGTTCAGAAATTCTTCAAGAAGTGTGGGGATATACCCCTGAACGTCATGTAGACACACGAGTTGTGGATGTTCATATTTCTCGCTTACGGGCTAAGTTAGAAGATGATCCGAGTAACCCAGAATTAATTCTGACGGCTCGGGGAACGGGATACCTGTTCCAGCGGATTATTGAACCTGGGGAAGTGGGATGATTGTCAACCTGTCATGAGTTATTAGTGATTAATAGTTACTCGTCCGAAGTCTGATGGTTCAATCCGCTGTGAGTCTCTATTGACAGATAACCGATGACAAGTAATAGTTGCGATACGTGCTCTTCACAGGCGCGTACCTTCGCAGATTGTGCGCAACAGATGCCAAATAGCCAATGACCCAATCATCACCAGACCCAAATCGTATATTGCGATTACTCCCCTTAGCGATCGGTTCTCTTGGTTCAGTTCTTCTGTTGGTCAATCGTGCTCTGACACCCGATTTATTGGACTCTCAAGCCCGTTCAGATGCACTGGGAGTGATTTTAAGTGCATTTCTGATTTTAGTCGGCCTGCTGTGGCAACAAATTCAGCCCAAATCTCCCGATAGCGTTCGACTGGTGGGAGAGGCTGGGTTTGAGTTGTCCCCCGAATTACCCGAGGATGTCAAAATAGAACTGGCTTGGGCAACTCATTTACTATTAACTAATACCGTGACTCGCACTGTTGTAGTTTATTATCAAGATCAAGTGCTGTTACGGCGCGGCATTCTGGGTAAAAATTCAACTGTTAAACCGGGATCGATTATTCAACGGGTTTTAGAGAAATATAAACCTGTTTATTTAGTCAATTTGGCGCTTTATCCCGGTCGATTTGAATTTGACTATTTACCTGAAAATACACAAGGTGTAATTTGTCAACCCATCGGTGAAAAAGGAGTGCTGATTTTAGGGGCAAATACCCCTCGCAGTTATACAAAACAAGATGAAAATTGGATTGCCGGCATTGCGGATAAACTGGCCCAGACCCTGGGGAGATGCGTTGACAGGGAGATGAGGAGACAGGGAGACGAAGGAGACGAGGGAGACAAGGAGATAGATCGATCGGATTGTTAATGAACCTATCCCCCCTTTTGCTCCCCAATGACAGATGACTCATAACCCATAACATCATCAAATTTCTTGGAAGAATGTCCGATCCCTTTTAGAATGCTATTTGGGGGTGTTGAATTTTGGCTCGGGATGTGATCTATCTCACAGATCAACATGACTTTAGCTGAAGTCTTCAACCCGTTAAACTTACTTAGAATTGCTTGGAGAACGATCAGTGGATTTATCGAAGATTCCCGCTCAACCTAAATCGGGTCTAATTAATGTTTTGATTGAAATCCCAGCCGGGAGTAAAAACAAATACGAATTTGATAAAGACTTACAAGCGTTTGCTTTGGATAGAGTCTTATATGCGTCCGTTCAATATCCTTATGATTATGGATTTGTTCCCAATACCTTAGCCGATGATGGCGATCCGTTAGATGGTATGGTATTGATGGATCAACCCACATTTCCCGGATGTGTGATTACCGCTCGACCCATTGGAATGTTAGAAATGATTGATGGTGGCGATCGCGACGAAAAAATTCTCTGTGTACCGGATAAAGATCCGCGTTTTGTTCAAGTTAAATCCCTTGAAGATGTCGCACCCCACCGCCTTGATGAAATTGCTGAATTCTTCAGAACCTATAAAAATTTGGAGAAAAAGGTAACGGAGATTTTAGGTTGGAAAGACGTAGATCAGGTGATGCCTCTGGTGGAACAATGTATTAAGGCTGGCAGCTAATCACTCATCACTTCAGCAATCGCAAATCGTCTAGGATAGGGTGAAGAATTAATAATTGACAATTGACGAGGGACAATTGAAAATAATTAATGAGACTTCGCCCTATTGAATGTCACCGCTAGCCTGTACCGATTTTTTGCTTTAAACCAATACATGCTGGCTCGTTAACTCAATTGTCCAATGCAGCGCACGCTTTTACTCTCTAAGATTCACAACTGTACCTTGACTGGAACCAATCTAGAATATGTTGGTAGTATCAGCGTCGATCAAAGTTTGCTCGATGCTGCGGGGATTTGTGTTCATGAGCAAGTACAAGTGGTAAACCTCAGTAACGGAGAACGGTTGATCACTTATGCTATCTCTGCCAAAGCCCAATCAGGCACAATTGAACTCAACGGTGCGGCTGCTCGTCTAGGAATGCCCGGCGATCGGGTTATTATCATGTCTTATGGGCAATTTGATCCAGAAGAAATTCAAAGTCACCGTCCAACAGTTATTCTGGTGAATCAACAAAACAGAATCATCGAAGCCTACTCTAATAATGAGCTAAATTGAAAGAACATCCATTCTCATGCTTTGCCGATCTTGAGTTGCAGTGACTCAGCAGATATCTTCTTCTCAACTGAGTCGCCAGCGTTTGCTTTGAAATTAAACACCCAGCCCAAATAACAATGTCAGTTTCCGATCCGTTAGCCGACGAGAGTCAATTAGATTCCCAACCACTTACCCCAACTGAACCATCGTCTGGTCAGGAGTTTTGGGTGCAGTTTTGGGGAGTACGAGGCAGTGTACCGACTCCGGGAAGTCGGACGGTTCGATATGGTGGGAATACGTCCTGTGTGGAAATGCGCCTTGGAAAAAAGCGTTTGATTTTTGATGGGGGTACCGGTTTGCGGGTACTGGGCATGAGTTTGCTCAAAGAAATGCCGGTGGAAGCCTATCTGTTTTTCTCCCATACCCACTGGGATCATATCCAAGGCTTCCCTTTCTTTGTCCCTGCCTTTATTCCCGTTAATCAGTTTCACATATATGGAGCGATCGCACCCAACGGCTCAACCATTCACGATCGTCTCTGCGACCAAATGAACCATCCTAACTTTCCGGTTCCCATACAAGTGATGCAATCGGAAATGAAATTTAATGATATCATCCCAGGGGACAGCGTAACGTTAGAAGATGATATTGTGATCGAAACCGCTCCGTTGAATTATCCAAATGTTGCAGTGGGTTATCGTATTACTTGGCAAGGAAAGACAGCGGTATATTGCCCCGATACAGAACATTTTCCGGGGCGCATGGACGAGAATGTATTACGCTTAGCACGAAATGCAGATTTGCTGATCTATGATGCCACCTACACCAACGAAGAGTATTATGATCGTCATGCTCCTAAAATTGGTTGTGGACATTCGACTTGGGAAGTGGGTGTGGCGATCGCCAAACAAGCGGGAGTTAAACAAATCGTGATGTTTCAACACGATCCTTCCCATGATGATGATTTTTTGGATCAAGTGCAAGCGGATGTCAAAGCTCAGTTTAGTAATGGACTGGTTGCCCGAGAAGGAATGTGTTTAAAGCTCAATTAAGTCGAATTAATTCATGTTCAATTTTCGACCACGGCAAACCGCTAATAGACGATACAGTCGGCATTCTATTCCTGCTGTGCTGATTTTGCTCAGCTTAACAATCAGTTTAGCTTGGGGCATCTCAACCGGGACTGAAGCCAGAGAATTATCCCTTGGTGTCAATATTGCTCAAATGGGTGCAGTAGACTGGGTGTCTCCAGAATATCAGCTCGGGCAACAACTTTATTTAGAAAATTGCTCGAGTTGTCATATTGCTGTGCCGCCTCAGGTGTTACCGACTCAAACTTGGCAACAGCTTTTACAAGATACTCAACATTATGGGGTAGAACTGCCAGCATTGGTCGATCCACCTCGTTTAATTATTTGGAATTATTTACAACGATATTCTCGTCCGTTGTTACCCCAAGAAGAGATTGTTCCCTATCGAGTCAATCGTTCTCGTTATTTTAAAGCACTTCATCCGAATATAGATTTTCCCCAAGCGGTTACTCTTAAAGGTTGTGTCAGTTGTCATCCAGGGGCCAATCAAAATAATTTCCGGCAACTCACCCCAGAATGGCAATAACTATTTCTGTTGTGCAACGCAGCCAAAAATTAAGTAGAGACATTCCATGGAACGTCTCTACATCGCTCTAAACTGTGATCGATTTTGTTAAACTGTGGGACTAGCTACCCAGTCAATTAAACGTCATACAACACATTAACTGATCCGGAGTTGGTGGTGCTGGCAAATACATCCACATCCTCGAAAGGAATACCCACCGCTAAGTCACCGTAGTTATCGCCATTAAAATCACCCACTGCTAAACTGTATCCAAAGTTATCAAAGGCTTCTGCGGGTTCATCACTCATATCAAGAGTTGCTTGAGTAATCAGCCGATCATTGCGATGAGTTAAGTTAGTCGAAGAACCTCGGATAATATTAACAGCACCAGCATTTGTAATCTCATCAGGGCCTGTTGCCAAGTCTTCAAAAGGAACACCAACAGCGAGATCATCATAGTCATCGTTATCAAAGTCACCCGCACTCAAACTATAACCAAAGTCATCAAAGGCTTCAGCCTCACCTTGAATACCCGAAACATTTTGATGCCAGAATTGGTCACCCGTACCACTGACGCTATTACTAGAACCATACAGAACATTAACAGCCCCAGCATCAGTAATAGTTCCCACATCTTCAAACGGAACCCCAATGGCTAAGTCATCATAGTCATCATCATCAAAATCACCGGAAGTTAAGCTGTAACCGAAGCTATCAAACGCTTCTGCGACATCCGCAATTCCTGAACTGTCTTGATGCAAGAATTGATCGCCTATGGTAGTTAAACCGTTGTTGGTACCATTAACAACATGAATTGCACCGGCATTGGTAATCGTGCCAATATCTTCAAACGGAACTCCAATAGCGAGGTCATCATCTCCATCATCATCAAAGTCTCCGGTCGTTAAGCTAAAGGCGAAGCTATCGAAATCTTCGGGGGTATCTGACAGATTTTGTTGAGAAAACCAGTCGTTTCCGGCTGTAGTTAAGCCAGTACTTGAACCATAGATGGCATGGGCCATACCTGCACCCGGAGTACCATTCCAATCTTCATTGGGTGAACCCACAACTAAGTCAGCGTAGCCATCGTCATCAAAATCACCAGAGGCTAAGCTACCTCCAAAGTTATCCCCAGCCTCAACTATAGACCCGCTTAAGTCATCTTGATCGAAGATTTGATCTCCTGTCGCTGTCAAACCACTGGCTGAACCATAGAGGATATTAACGACCCCAGCAGCATTAATAGTACCAACATCCTCACCCGGAACTCCAATGGCTAAATCATCGTAACCGTCGTCGTTGAAATCTCCGGCAGCTAAACTCGAACCAAACTGATCAAATGCTTCAGCAACACCAAGAACACCAGCAGTATCTTGATGCCAAATTTGATCGCCAGTAGAACTTAAGCCCCCGAAGGCTGAACCATAGATAATATTGACCGCCCCGGCATTGCTAGTGGTGCCGATATCTTCGCCCGGAACCCCAATGGCTAAATCATCGTAACCATCTCCATCAAAGTCTCCAGTGGCGACCACTTCCCCGAAGTTATCACCGTCTTCAGATCCACCTGCAATATTAGGGCTATTCTGAGACCACAGTTGATCGCTGGGGGGGATAACTAAAGGAAATGGAGGTAAGACAATATCAAGATCCGGCAAAATCGGCGTAAGAACAGGATCTAAATCAACATCCAAAGTCGTCTGATCTGCGTTAACAATCCCGTTGACAGTCGTAACAGTTTCTTCACCTACATTAGCCTCTAAATTGTCGTCACCCATGGGGACTTCTATCTCTTCGCTACTGGTGTCTTCATCGCGAGAGTTATCTTCAGTTTCGTCTGTGGGATTCATCTCTGCGCCTTCTCCATCCACTGCCGTAGCTTCAGTTTCTGGAGTTTCTTCGACTTCTGGGGTAACGCTAGAACTGGGATCTTGTTCCAACATCATCTCTTCTTCAGCAACAGTTAACCCAGTTTCATCTATCATCCGTTCCATTTTTAATTCTCCAATTTATACACAACCTGATGTTCAATTCGTGTTCAGTCATTCCAATAGAATTGAGCAGAATAATATGCCTTTTTGGCAAGCGGTTTGAACAGGAAATCTAATTAAATTCCTGCAATAATCAAATCGACGGGTTGGCGATCGCGCGCGCATTTTCCGTCATCTGAACACTGATTGAATTCAATTTGAAACAAATAGCCGTTCTGTGATGGAGATATTTCTAACTTAAATAGTTTTCAACCTGATTAAGATTGCCCTATTCTATGGGATTAAAACTATGGATTTTGACCTGATTCAGTCTCCATCTGTGCAATATAATTGATTGTAAGGTTTGTATGAGTGAGTGTATAGTCACTTGTTTGAGTGACACACATTTTAACGATAGTAATAATGTCAAATCTAAAAATTACCCCACCGCCTACGGCACCTCCCCTTGGCAAGGAGAGGTTGGGAGGGGTCTGAAACCGAATCTGATTGGTGAAGCAGCAGTATGAATATTGAGGGTTTTTTATCTTTCTTCCAAAAGAAGACTCTCGCTTTAGGGATGAGATGAATTTTGGGCAGGGTTTGACTTAAAAACTATAACATTTACAAAATAAGCCAACTGATTGTAAAAATGTAGTAGAGTTAAGTATAACAACATAGCATCTCTGTCGAAATGCTTAATCTTACGTATAGTTACAAGATACAGCCGACAAACAAGCAAATAGAAATCATTGAACACAATCTCAATGTTTGTAAATCGGTTTGGAATCATGCTTTGTACATCAGGAAACTTTGGTACAACAGTCGTAGCTGCAAAATCAACCAATGTTCGTTATTTCATGAATATATAGTTGAACCTTTTGAATACCCTAATTACCATTTTCAATCTTCAGAATTAACAAAGGCAAAAAAAATAACGTTTTTCTAAAGTCGGGTAATGCTCAAGCTATGCAGCAAACATTACGCAAATTGGATAGAGCATTTAACGATATGAAATCTAAAGGTATGGGGTTTCCCAGATATAAAAAGAAGATAAAATCTTTTAATATTCTGGGCAAAATATCAGTAGAAGGTAAATATATAAAGATGCCTTTACTGAAAAATATAAAATTCAGAAAATCGAGAGATATTCCCGAAGGTTTTAAGATTAAGCAAATTCAAATCATAAAAAAGGCTAGTGGTTACTATGCAAATCTAATGATTGAACTTGATGTTAATGTTGTTCAGCCAATACCTCACGGTCATGCTATCGGAATTGATGGGGGAATCCAAAGCATGATTGCAACTTCTGATGGTTTAGTACTTCCAAGACCAAAATTCTTAGACAAAGCACTGCGTAAGATTAAATTGCTACAAAGAAAGCTAAGGAATAAGAAAAAAGGTTCAAACAAATGGAATCAGCTAAATCATCGCATTGCACTACTTCATGAAGCTGTAGCAAATAAAAGAAAAGAATATCATTTCAATTTGGCACATCAATTATGTGATGGAGTTGGAATGATATTTGTTGAAAATATAAACTTTGTCTCTTGGAGCAAGGGCTTATTTGGTAAGCATTCTCTAGATATGGGCTTAGGTCAATTCTTCAATATTCTTGAGTACGTTTGCTCAAAAAAAGATACCTATTTTGCCAAAGTAGATAAAAACTATACCTCTCAAATTTGCCCTAATTGTGGAACTTATACAGGTAAGAAAGATTTGAGTGTTAGAGTTCATAACTGTCCTAAATGTCAGTATATCCAGAACAGAGACGTAGCAGCTTCAGAAGTAATAAGAAGTAGAGGTTTGGAAAACATCGCGGTAGGAACTACCGTAAATAAACAGCCCAGTGACGGCGTTCTGGCGGGTGCTTCGGCATAGTCAAGAGTCTATATGGGAATCCCCCGATTTATCGGTGGGAGGTTCAATGCATTCGATCTAACGTTCGATATTGAATCGCTTCAGCTACATGAGAGGCTTGAATATCGGTTTCTCCAGCTAAATCTGCAATAGTTCTAGCAACCTTTAAAATCCGATCGCTTGCCCTTGCTGATAATCCTAACTTACGAATTGCCCCTTCGAGTAACTGACGAGTGGTATCATCGAGTTGACACCATTGTTGAATGTGACGGCTTTGCATTTGGGCATTACATTGTAACCTCTGTTGTCCGGCGAACCGTTGAGAAGCGATCGCCCGCCCCTGTTTGACTCGTTTTGCAATCATATCAGAACTTTCTGCGGTAGACTGTCGGGTAATTTCCTCGGGTTTGAGGCGGTTAACTGCTACTTGTAAATCAATTCGATCCATCAACGGCCCGGATAACCTGGCCCAATATTGTTGTCGTTGACGAGAAGAACAAGTGCAAGATTGAATCGGATCGCCGAAATAGCCACAGGGACAGGGATTGGTACTGGCAACCAAGGTAAATTGGGCCGGAAAAACCACCGACTGACGAGTACGGGTGACGGTGACAAAGCCATCTTCTAACGGTTGCCGCAGGAATTCTAATACATTGCGTTTAAATTCTGTTAACTCATCGAGAAACAATACCCCGTGATGGGCGAGGGAAATTTCACCGGGTTTGGGATAACTGCCCCCACCGACTAAAGACGGCCCAGAAGCCGAATGATGGGGGGTGCGAAATGGGCGATGATGGACTAAAGTACCGCGATGCTTTAATAAGCCTGCTACGGAATGAATACGAGTCACATCTAATGCTTCTGTAAAGGATAAGGGTGGTAGAATTCCCGGTAAACGACGGGCTAACATGGTTTTACCGCTACCGGGTGGCCCAACAAAAATTAGATTATGTCCCCCTGTTGCCGCAATTTCTAACGCCCGTCGGGCATGAACTTGTCCTTTAACATCTTTCAAGTCTAAATTCGTGGGCTGAGTTGGAGATAAGATATCACTTTCAGTTAAATGAATCGGTTGATAAGCATCTTTATTATTCAAAAAGTTCGTCACTTCAAAAATAGTCTTAAACCCATACACAGAAATTCCTTTCACCACAGCCGCTTCTTGGGCATTATCAGCCGGAACAATTAACCCTTGAATCCCCATCTGTTCGCAAGCCGCAGCAATGGGTAAAACCCCAGTAACCGGGCGTAAACTGCCATCGAGAGAGACTTCTCCAAGGAATAGAAAATCCCCTAATAAATCCGGATCAACCTGTTCAGAAGCGGCGAGGATACCGATACTAATCGGCAGATCAAAACTAGGGCCTTCTTTACGCAAATCTGCTGGAGTTAAGTTAATCACAATACTCCGCATCGGAAAGCTATAGCCGGCATTTTTTAAAGTGGCTTTTACCCGTTCTCGAGATTCTTGAACTGCTGCATCTGGTAAACCTAATACTACAATTTTAGGTAATCCTCCAGAGATATCTACCTCTACCCCCACTTTGACTGCATCAATACCAATAATCGCCGCACTCCAAACCCTGGCTAACATAAACCGTTATCACGACTAAGTTCTTTTTCTTCTCCATCCTAGACCCGTTGTTGATAACAAAACTGTGATAGCGATCGCCTCCGGCAACGCCGCGTAACGCTATCATGGGGCTTGCCTGTATCACTACCTTTTAAAATGGGACAGTCTAAGGATACTGCATTCATCAGAGAAAGCTATAAAAAGCTTGATATTCTTAAGATCAACTACTTTCTGAAAATTTATTGATTCATTTTTGTTTATTAGTCCTATACAAAACAATCCTTTAAAGATACAAATACTCTAAAACATAGCCTATATAAAAGCCTTTAAATTAGACTTCCTTTCTGTTTTGCCAATTTCCCCAATATACTGTCGGCCTACTCCCGATGTAAAATTGCCGCTTCTTGCTCCGTCTTTACGCGCTCGGAAACCGAGGGCGCAGGCGGTGTGCTTTTTCTATGTCCTGAATCGTCCACAATCAGTGAAAATCCTCTACTGATTCGCGTGATTGCTACATTGATTCATCACCTTGACTACAACTTAGTGGTCACTAACACAGGAGTGTTACCCTGACTAACGTCTGTTGTATATGCAAGATTTAAAAAATCACTAATAAGAATGATAAGTTTTTCCCTCGTTGATCAACAATAAAATTAAAACTTTTTCTTTCACATCTCTGATTATTATGCTCTTTTAGCATTTTAAGGAGCTTTTCTCTCTGCTCTTGAGAAAGATGGTTTTTTGCGCTCCATAGGAAGAGGCGATTGCACGCATTACTGATTTTTGCATTATACAATCAAGCTGCTACGCAGCTTACAGTCACTGCTGATAGTGATCAAACACCTCCTGATGAAGATGACGAAGAAGTTCCTAAGCTGCTATGCAGCTTAGGAACCCTCAGCGACACTCAAGGCAGCGCCTCCACTACCTTTAATGGGGATGCAGGTCAATATGAACTGGAATTGGCTGCCTTTGACGAAAATGATGGATTAACCGCCGGACTGTAACCACAACTGGAGGTGGTGTCCTTAAAAATGAGCGGCGGGAGAAATACCGAAAGCTATACCGTGATGGGAAGAAAAAGAAGCAAGATGATAAAAAGTTAAGGGCAAGCGTTCGCCATCAGGTCGTCGGAGATCTCTTTGATAGCGGTTTTCAATTGAATGGATTAAAATTGGCAAAACTATAAAATGTTAGTTTCAACTCAAGATGAAGCCCTACTCAATAGATCAACGCACCCAAATTATAGAAACTCATTCATAAAACAAATGAATCAACTCAACAGCTAGCAGACCGCTTTCAAGTCAGTTATAGTTTTGTCCATCGTCTTCTCAAACGTTATCGAGCCACTTTGAGTGTAGAACCATTGCCTCATGGTGGAGGAAAACCCCCTTTAATTGACTCATATCAACTTCATCTTATTAGTAAATTAGTGGAAGCAGCTAAGGATGCTACACTTCAAGAATTATGCCATCGCCTAGGAGCAAAAACCGGAATCCGAGTCAGTCTTCCTACCATGTGCCGTCTTTTGCAAAAACTAAGTTTAACCCGAAAAAGCGGTGCGACCCCGCCCCAGAAACCCGAGCTAGGGAACGCGCACC